>DASXJP010000512.1:0-2279 GCA_036497345.1 Thermoanaerobaculia bacterium | reverse complement strand
ACCAGCAGCCCCCTACCCCCCTCGCAAACCCAAGCGGTTCTAGGGCGAATAAGTTTCGGGACCGATTTTACGTCTTCTGTGGGTGATGAGCCGACAACTCCGTTTCATCCCAGAAGGAGGAGCGCTTGTGGAGGTCACCTGCCGGGCCTTCCATAGCCGTCTCCTGTTTCGTCCCAGTCCCATGGTGAACCAGATCATCATCGGGACCCTCGCCCGGGCCAAGCAGCGCCACCCGGCCCAGGTCTGTTTCTTCGTCGGCGTCTCGAACCACATGCATCTCTTGCTATGGGTTGAGGACGCCCACAAGCTCAGCCGGTTCGTTGGCTACTTCCTCTCCAAGCTGGCCCGGGAGATCGGGCGCCTGACCGGCTGGAAGGAGAAGATCTTCGGCCGGCGCTACCAGGCCATCGTCGTCAGCGACGAGGAGGCCGCCCAAATCGAGCGACTCCGATATTGCCTCGGGCACGGCGCGAAGGAGGACCTTGTCGAACGCCCCCGGGACTGGCCGGGGGTGCACTGCGTGCGGGCGCTGCTCGAGGGCGAGGCGCTGGAAGGGCTCTGGTTCGACCGCACCCAGGAGTACCTGGCCCGCCGCCGCGGAAAAAAATTCGACCCTCTCGAGTATGCGACGCGGGAGGTGCTGGAGCTCGATCCGCTGCCCTGCTGGAAGCACCTGACCGAGGAGCAGAGGCGGGCCCGGATCGCGGCCCTGGTCGAGGACATCGAGTCCCAGGTCGCCGTCCGGAGAAAGAGAACGGGGGCCAAGCCTCTGGGGGTAGCGGCCGTGCTGGCCCAGAATCCTCTCCGCCGGCCGAAGAAGACCAAGAAGTCTCCCGCGCCGGCCTTCCACGCGGCGAGCCAGGCCGTGCGCCGCGAGCTCTGGGACGCCTATGCCCTGTTCGTGGCGGCCTACCGGACCGCCGCCGAGAAGCTCCGGGCCGGAATCCGCGACGTGGCCTTCCCCCGAGGGTGCTTCCCGCCGGCGTTACCGTACGTGTACGGGTAGGCCGGCGAGACGGCGGACTGAGAGGATGGGAGCCTGATCGGGCGCTCTGAGGAGGAGCGGACGGCAGAGGTGTATCTGGGTGGGCTGTTCGGATGAGAACACCGGAATTTGGCGTCGGCAATCCTGCTGAATTTGAGGCCAGAGAGGCCTCTGGAGAGCTCTCGGAGACGGTCGTCAGCGCAGAAAAGAGGGAGAACAGGCGCTTCTCGAGACTCGCCTATGCTGTTTGGGTGGAACCTGTTCCCACGGCTGCACGGCCGGCCACGGCTGCACGGCCGCGCCCTGGCGGTGCGCGCTCGGACCCTCGAGGTGCGGCTTGGGCCCCACGATTCTTTTGCTCGCGCCCTCTTTGGGGCGGTAGGCCGTAGCGCATCGCAATACTGTTGACCCAAAGACGAGCGGTTCGTCCATTGCCGTTGGCGAAGGGGTGAATGCGAACCCACTCCGAATGAGCCCACGCACTCAAGGTAAGGATCGCCGCCAAATCATCAGCGTTCAGATCCTGACCCGGCTTGATCAGATGATCGAGCTCAGTAATGGCCTGCCGGAGCTTCCGATTGAATTGGGCCAGCTCAGACGACACATCGGATGCCTGGACACCGGGCAGGTCACCAACCTTGACGTTGTAGTCTTCGAGCCCGGCCTCGCCCCGGAATCGTCCCACCAGCTTCGGGGCTGGCGGGACGAGCCCTTGCATGATGTCGAGCTGCCAGCCGCGAGCGGTCTCGACCGTCAGCGGCTCCCGCCGTAGGGCCTCGTCCCGGACCCTGCCAAAGACCTGGGCCAGGTTGCTACGGAGTCGGGGCGTGTCGTCGTCCCAGTCAGTCATTGAGCAGATCGAGGACTCGCTTCTGAGCGGGGCCGATATCCTCCGCTCTCTGCCCTTCGGCTGGATCCTCCTTCAATGAGGCCTCCGCATCGACGTAGTCCGCGATCGCCCGCTCGAAGTCAGGATCGTTCTTGCGGTACGCGCGCAAAGCTTCAAGGGTGGCCTCGAGATCCATTTCGACCTCTCTGCTGCGTTTTGCGACGAAGTCTCGGACCGCCTCGTTGACGAGTTGGTTCTGTGGCCGGCCCAGTACTTTGCTCAGCGTGGAGAGGCCCGTCTGAACGACGGGATCGATCCTGTAGGTCGTGGCCTTGATAGACATGTTCCGAGGGTAGCACCGCTGAGAGGTGATGTCAATTTTGTATTTTGCCATCGCTTGGGCGCCGCGAACGGCGGAGCGCCAGGCCGGTCTCGCGCCGGCCTGGCGCTTCGCCAGTTGATCTC
>DASXJP010000511.1:0-20576 GCA_036497345.1 Thermoanaerobaculia bacterium | reverse complement strand
CCCCCGTCTTTTTGGGGAGACCCCAGGTTCATATAGGACGACCCCTCGTCCTATATGGCCGAGCCTCCGTCTTTTTTGGGAGACCCCTCGTCTTTTTTGGACGGGGCTCCGTCTTTTTTGGGAGACCCCTCGTCCAATTTGGACGAGGCCTCGTCTTTTTTGGACGAGGCTCCGTCTTTTTTGGGAGATCCCTCGTCTTTTTTGGACGGGGCCTCGTCTTTTTGGGGAGAGGGGTCGTCTCTTTTGGGCAGCCTCCACCCCTTTTGGACGGCCGCCCGCCGCACCTCGAACAGCACCAGCGCCGCGGCCACCGTGGCGTTGAGCGACTCCACCGCCGGCTCCATGGGGATGGTCAGGCGCAGGTCGGCGCGGGCGAGCAGGGTGGGGGAGAGGCCGGGGCCTTCGGCGCCCACGGCGAGGATGAGGGTGCCTCCGAGAGGCGCATCGTAGAGGCTTTGGCCGTCGCGCGGCACGAGGGCGGCCCAGCGGGGGTGGGCGGCGGCGAGGTGGGAGCTCAGGGCGTCCGGATCGGCGGCGACGGCCACGGGGAGGCGGAGGAGGCTGCCGGCCGAGGCGCGCAGGGCGCGGGGGTGGTTCGGATGGACGCAGCCGGGGGAGAGGGCGAGCCCGGCGGCGCCGGCGGCCTCGGCCACGCGGGCGAGCGCGCCGAGGTTCCCCGGGTCCTGAAGGCCGTCCAGATAGAGATAAGGGCGGCCCGGCGCCACCGGCAGGGCCGCGACGCCGGCGCGGGGGAGGCGGGCCACGGCGAGCACCCCCTGGGGGGAGTCGGCGTCGGTCAGACCGTCCAGCAGCTCGGGGGCCACCTCCAGGGGGGCGGCGGGGAGGAGGGCGGCGAGGCGGCGCCCTTCGGGGGTGGCGAGGAAGGGGGGGGTCGCCAGCACCTCGTCGAGGGGGAGGCCGGCCGCCAGGGCCTCGGCGACCAGGTGAGGGCCCTCGAGGAGGGCCTGGGCGCCTTTACTTCGCCGGAGGCGCCGAATATCCTTGAGCCTTTGGTTTTGACGATTGGAGATCATGGCGACGACAATGGATCTTAAGAGCTTCTGGCAACGGCTCCAAACGGGTGTCGAGGTGGCGGTGGCGGGCCAGGCCTCGGACAAGCTCCTGGGAGCCCGTGACGGCTTTCTCCGCTTCTTCCACGACGGGCTCGACCGCACGGTGTCGGTGGCGGTGGTGCCGCAGCCGGTGCAGGAGGAGCCGATCGGGCTCCTGGTGACGGACGAGGTGGTGGTGCGCGAGGCCCGCCGCAAGGCCATGGAGGTGGAGGAGCGTTTGCGCGGCACCTACCATTTCTACATCGCGAGCGAAGGGGGGATCGAGGCGCTCGACGTGGACGGCCACCCCCGCTACTTCGTCCGCAACTGGACGGTGGTGCGCAGCCCGCTCGGCGAGAGCTGGGGGTCAAGCGGCGCGATCCAGCTCCCGGAGCGCCTGGTGGCCGGGCTCGACAGCGCCCAGATCCCGTTCGCCGTGCCGGGCACCCGGCGGGCGGGCGGCATCACCAGCTCGCTCACCGGGGGGCTGGAGACGCGGCGCAAGAACATCGCCCTGTCCACGTTCCACGCCTTGTCCACACTCTTCTATGGTGTATTGGAGAGCCGTCCGGTCCGCTGAGGCGGGAAGGCGGCTCCGTTGACCCTTTTTCCATCGCTTTGGTAGCATTCACCGACCAACCCGGCCATGCCGATCCGAAGGTCACGCTAGAGGTGCGAACATGAACGAACGAGACATCCACCTGTTCACGTCGGAATCGGTGACCGAGGGTCATCCGGACAAGGTGGCCGACCAGATTTCCGACGCCGTCCTTGATGAAGTGCTTCGTCAGGACCCCAAAGGGCGCGTCGCCTGCGAGACCCTGGTGACCACCGGCACGGTGCTGCTGGCCGGCGAGATCACCACCAACGCCTACGTGGACTTCGCCGGCGTGGCCCGGCGGGTGATCCGCGAGATCGGCTACACCAGCGCCGAGTACGGCTTCGACTTCGCCACCTGCGGCGTGCTGTCGGCGATCGATCCGCAGTCGCCCGACATCGCCCAGGGGGTCGACACCGGCGGCGCCGGCGACCAGGGGCTGATGTTCGGCTTCGCCTGCCGCGAGACGCCGGAGCTGATGCCGCTGCCGATCGCCCTGGCGCACCGGCTGACCCACCGCCTGGCCAAGGCGCGCAAGGCGGGGGAGCTCCCCTGGCTGCGGCCGGACGGCAAGAGCCAGGTGACCATCGAGTACGAGGGGGACCGCCCGGTGCGCGCCCACACGGTGGTCATCTCGACCCAGCACGCCCCGGACGTCACCAACGAGCAGATCCGCCGCGAGGTGATCGAGCGGGTCATCGAGGTCGAGGTGCCGGCGGAGCTGCTCGACGAGCGGACGGTCTACCACATCAACCCCACCGGCCGCTTCGTGATCGGCGGCCCGCAGGGGGACTGCGGGCTGACCGGCCGCAAGATCATCGTCGACACCTACGGCGGCTACGGCCGGCACGGCGGCGGCGCCTTCTCGGGGAAGGACCCGACGAAGGTCGACCGCTCGGCCTGCTACATGGCCCGCCACGTGGCCAAGAACCTGGTGGCGGCGGGGATCGCCGAGCGGGTCGAGGTGCAGCTCGCCTACGCGATCGGCATCGCCGATCCGGTCTCCGTGCGGGTCGACTCCTTCGGCACGGGGGAGATCGGCGACCGCCAGATGGAGCGGCTGGTGCGCGAGCATTTCCCGCTGTCGCCGCGGGCGATCATCGAGGACCTCGACCTGCGGCGGCCGATCTACCAGCAGACGGCGTCCTACGGCCACTTCGGCCGCAACGAGACGGGCTTCCCGTGGGAGAGCACCCACCGCGCGGCCGTCCTGCGCGCGGCGGCCGGGGTGCCGGTGGCGGTCCCCGCCTGATGGTCCAGGCGGGACGCCCTCTTTTAGCAGGTCTGTGACGGCCCTGTAACGGCGGCTCCGGCGGAGCCGCCTTACAGTTTCAGGGTCGCTCCCCCGGCTATGGACAGGGGGCGACCGGGGTGTTAGCCTAGCGACTGTCGACGGTAAACATCGTGTCTATGGCAACTCTTGACCATCCTGAGCTTCGGGAATCGCTGAACAGTCTGCTGAAGAGCTCCCGACCGCGCCTGGAGCGGGTTCTCCGCAATTTCGAGATTCCGCCCGAGGACGCCGAGGACATTCTGCAGGACGCCCAGCTCACACTGCTCTACAAGTGGGACAAGATCCGCAGCCCGGAGAGCTGGCTGATCGGGACGGTCAAGAAGAAGTGCATCATGTACTGGCGCAAACGGCGGGGGAGCCTCTGCGAGGCGGTCGACACGGCGATCCTCGACCTGCTGGCGATCCCGCAGGCGCCGGACCAGGAGAAGGCGGAGCTGACGACCGACCTGAACCGCGTGATGTCGCGCCTCTCCACGCGCTGCCGGTCGCTGCTCAAGCTGCGCTACGGCCTCGGCTACGGGCCGACCGAGGTGGCGGAGCAGATGGGCTACCGCACCTCCAGCATCCGCAAGGTCACCAACCGCTGCCTCGCGGCTCTCACCCGGCAGCTCCTCGCCGTCGGCTTCGATCAGGAGTCGCGCGGGGAGCCTGAGGAGGCCCAGGATGGATAGCCGCCACCCGCATCCGGCCCTGCTCGACCGTTTCGGCCGCGGCCGGCTCCAGCGCCGCCGGAGCCGCGACGTCGTCCGCCATCTGCTCACCGAGTGCGAGGACTGCCGCCGCGTCACCTCCGATCACCTGCCGCCGGCCGCCGTGCCCGGGGACGGGGAGGAGGTCCGGGCTGGCGGCGAGACCCAGAGGAGCGAGTACGGGCCGGCGTTCGACCGCTCCGAGGAGGCGGTGGAGCGGACGCGGCACATGCTGGCGGTCGAGCGCGCCGCGGCCTCCGAGCTGATGCGCGAGCTGTTGGCCCTCCCCCTGGAGGGGCAGCGGGAGGAGGTGATCGCCGACGGGTCCCCCGGCTCCAAATACCACACCTGGGGCTTCTGCGACCTGCTGCTGGACACCGCCCGGGAGTGGGGGTTCCAGGACCCTGGCCGGGCCCTGGAGCTGGCCGGGCTCGGCGTCGAGGTCGCCGAGCGCCTCGACGGCACGGTCTATGGCGAGGCGCGGGCGCGCGACATGGCCGCGCGCGCCTGGGCGGCCCTGGGCGGCGCGCAGCGCATCCGCGGCGACTTCCACGCCGCCGAGGCGAGCTTCGTCCGCGCCGAGCGGCGGCTCAAGCAGGGCACCGGCGACCTGGTGGAGAAGGCGCACGTGCTCCTGCTCAAGGCCTCGCTGCGCGGCAACCAGCAGCGCTTCCGGGAGGCCTTCCACCTGCTCGACCGGGTGACGTCGCTCGGCCGCCGGTGCGAGGACGAGCAGCTGTGCGGCAAGGCGCTGATCATGCGCGGCTTCCTGCTCGGCGTGGCCAACGATCCGGAGGCGGCCATCCGCCATCTGACGGAAGGGCTGGCGAAGGTCGACCCCGAGAGCGATCCACGCCTGGTGATCGTGGCCCAGCACAACCTGACGCTCTTCCTGGCCGAGGGGGGGCGCTACCGCGAGGCGATGCGCATCCTGGAGAGCGCGCGCCCGCTCTACTACCAGGTGGGCGATCAGATGAGCCTGCTGCGCCTGCGCTGGGTGGAAGGGAAGATCGCCAGCGCCCTGGGGCACTACACCGAGGCCGAGGAGCTGCTGCGCGGCGTGCAGGCGGAGCTGATCGAGCGCGAGCTGGGCTACGACGCCGCCCTGCTGTCGCTCGACCTCGCCACCATCTATGCCAGCCAGGGACGGAGCGCCGAGATGCGGCGCCTGGCCGAGGAGATGATCCCGATCTTCAAGTCGCGGGACATCCACCGGGAGGCGATCGCCGCGCTGTTCGTCTTCCAGAAGGCGGCCGAGATGGAGCGCGTCACCCTCGGCCTGATCCGGGACGTGACCAGTTATCTCAAGGAATCCCGTGCCAGCGCGAGCCTCCGCTCCCGGGAGACGCGCTGAAAGATTCCTTATCTTTTGTCTCTTTGCCCTCCCGCCGACGCCGCCCCGCCACTGGACAACCTCGGGGTGGGTTGATAAGCTGCGTTTTTAGATACACTTAAGGTTACCATGAGCGCTTCGGTCCCTCCCGATCTGGCGGAGCCCTCCCTCGAGGAGATCCTCGCGCGGATCGAGCCCCGCCTCAAGCGGGTCCTCAGCCGGTACCGCATCCCTCCGCAGGACGCGGACGATCTCCTGCAGGAGACCTTCCTGATCATGGTCTCCAAGGCGGGGAGCATCCGCAACCCCGACGCCTGGCTGGTCGCCACCCTCGCCAACCGCTGCATCATCTATTGGCGCCGGCAGCGGGCGAGGCTCTGGGACTTGGTCGACACCACCATCCTCGAGCTGCTGGCCGACGTCGAGGCGCCCCCCCAGGAGAGCACCGAGCTGCGCCACGACCTCGACACCCTGCTCGCCCACCTGCCGGACCGCTGCCGCTCGCTGCTGCGTCTGCGCTACGGCTTCGGCTGCAGCACCGCCGAGACGGCGGAGAAGATGGGCTACTGCAAGTCGAGCATCCGCAAGGTGACCCGCCGCTGCCTGGCGGCGCTGACCGAGCAGCTCCTCGACGCCGGCTTCCACCAGACCGGCTCCTGATCGACCCCGGAACGGGCGGGGCCCCACGCCGCCCGCGGGAACCTTTTTCCCCACTTTGCGTGTCTCTTGGAGGTGGCTCTGCGGTAACTGTACTAGTGAGCCCGTCACACGCCTATGGCTATTCGGTCACACAGGCGATTTTGAAAAGGAGGACGTCATGTTGCAGCTCTGGTTCTGGCTCACGGCCGCCGTCAGCAATCTGGATATCGGCGTGCGGATCGACCCTGACGGCAACCACTAGTATCGCGCAAAAGCTGTGAAAAACCCCCCGTGGGAGGGGGGATCCGGCTGGACATGGCTCCAGGATGGTGCTAGTGTCTCAAGAAGCTTAGAAGAGACGCGACGTCAACACGATGAGCACGTTGGACCACCCGCAAGTCGAGTCGTCGCTTGAGGGTTTTCTCAAGCAGGTCCGGCCTCGTCTGAAAGGGGTATTCACCCGCTACCGGATCCCCCCGCAGGACACCGAGGACATCCTGCAGCAGGCCCTGATGGCCCTGGTCTACCGCCGGGAGGGCGTCCGCGACCCCGAGGCCTGGCTGCTGGGGACGGTGCGCAACAAGTGCCTGCTGTACTGGCGGGAGCAGCGGCGGCGGCTCTACGAATCGGTCGACGCGGCGGTCCTCGAGGCGGTCGCCGAGCCGGTGGGGCCGGACCAGGAGAGATCCCACCTGCGGCACGATCTGGCCCAGGTGCTGGAGCGGCTGCCGGAGCGCTGCCGGTCGCTGCTCTGGATGCGTTACCGCCAGGGGTACGATCCGCCGGAGCTGGCGGAGCGGCTGGGCTACAGCCCGTCGAGCATCGGCAAGGTCACCACGCGCTGCCTGGCCGCGCTGACGCGGCAGCTCTTCGCCTCGGGGATCTGTCGGAGGAAGCCGGAGTGAAGGGCGGCCGCCATCCGGAGCCGGGCGCCCTCGAGCGGTTCGTGCTCGGGGAGCTCTCGCCACTGGAGATGCGCGACACCGCGCGCCACCTCCTCGCCGGGTGCCCGCGGTGCCAGGAGATCACGGCCGCCCTCTGGGAGCCCGCCGACGTCTTCGAGGATCCCGAGGCCCTCGCCATCGCGGAGGTCTCCGCCGAGGACGCCGCCTACGACGCCGTCCTCGACCGGGTCTTCGAGCAGGTGGCGGCCGTCGAGTCGCAGCTCGCCGAGCAGCGGGCCGCCGGCCGCCGGCTCCAGGAGGAGCTGATGCAGTGCCCGGCGGAGCGCCGTCACCTGCTGCTGGCCAACTGCCAGCGCTTCCGCAACCGGATGCTCTGCGAGCGGCTCATCGAGGCGAGCTACGAGGCCTGTTTCGAGGACCCCCGCCGGGCGGTCGAGGCCGCCGGGCTCGCCGTGGAGGTGGTGGATCGCCTGGAGGCGGAGGATTGCGGCGGCGCCGAGGCGCTGGCCGGCCTGCGGGCCCGGGCCTGGGCCCACCTGGGCAACGCCTTCCGCACCAGCTTCGACCTTCCCAATTCCGAGGCCGCCTTCGCCACCGCCGAGTCGCTGCTGAGCGAGGGCCAGATCCCCCTCGCCGAGAAGGCGAAGGTGCTGTCGCTCCTGGCCTCCTGGCGCAAGGTGCAGCGGCGGTTCGCCGAGGCGTCGCAGATCTTCGACCGCGTGGCGGCCCTCTACAAGCGGCTGGGGCAGTGGGACCTGCTCGGTAGGACGCTCCTCCAGAAGGCCCTCGTCTGCGGCGAGGCGGGCGATGGGGAAGGGGAGATGAGGCTGCTGCGGCGGGCGCTCGACCTGATCGATCCGCAGTCCGATCCGCGTACCTTCCTCGCCGCCCGCCACAACCTGATCAACGCCCTCTACGAGAGCGGCCGGGTGCGCGAGGCGTTCGCCCTGCTCTATCACACGCGCCCGCTCTACCTGCAGGCGGGCGACCGCATGAATCTCCTGCGTCTCCGCTGGCTGGAGGGTCTGGTCGCCTTCGGCCTGCAGCGGACCGATCAGGCCGAGGCGGCCTTCCGCGAGGTCCGCGAGGCGTTCCTGGAGCTCGACCTCGGTTACGAGGCCGCGCTGGCCTCTCTCGACCTCGCCGGCGTCTACGCGGCGCAGGGGCGCGGCGCCGACGTCAGCCGCGTGGCCGAGGAGACGCTGCGGATCTTCCAGTCCTACAACACCCACCGCGAGGCGATCGCGGCGCTCCTCGTCTTCTGCGCCGCCGCGCGGCTCGATCAGGCGGGCCTCGATCTCGTCCGTGAGGTCTCGGCCTTCCTCAAGCGCGCGCGCAACAATCCGGACCTCCGTTTCTCGGCCCCGTCCTGAGCCGTGCCCTCGCGTGCCGTCCGCGCGCGGTTTTTTATGCTAAAATAACGGGAGCAACGGTCTTTTTCCGTTTCGAAGACCATGACCTCGCGCCCTTTCGATCCTGACGAGCCCGCCGAGCTCCTCCACGCGCTGAGCGGGGACGGGAGCCGCCGGATCGTCCGCGACCTGCTCGCCGCCCGGCGGGCCCGCGCCCGCGGGGCGGGCCCGCGCCCGGCGGCGGCGCTGGGCTACGGCCCGGCCTTCCGCGGCCTCTGCTGCCGCCTGGAGGATCACGCGGCGGAGATGGCGTGCCAGCGCCGGCGGCTGCCGGCGCTGCGCGAGCGTCTGCGCGGGCTCTCCGCCGACGACCGGCGCATCCTCCTGCGCGCCGATCCGGCGTTCCACAACTGGGCGCTGGGTGAGGAGCTGATCGAGGAGAGCTGGAAGAGCCTGGGCTGCGACCTCGAGCACGCCCGAGAGCTCGCGGGCTGCGCCGCCATCGTCACCGAGGCGCTGGAGCCCGGGGGCGGCTTCAGCGACGCGCTGATCAACGATCTCAAGGCCCGCGCCTGGGGGGTCCGTGGCGAGGTGCTCCGCCGCCTGGCCGATCTGCGCGGCGCCGGCGAGGCGTTCGCCGCCGCCGAGGGCCTCCTCGCGCAGGGGACGGGAGACCCCCTGGAGGAGGCCGGGCTCCTCGAGCTCCGGTCGGCGCTGTGCCGGGACCAGAGCCGCACCCGGGAGGCGCATTGCCTGCTCGACGACGCGGCCGCCATCTACCGGCGGTACCGGGACTTCCACCTCCTGGGCCGCGCCTACGTCCGGAAGGGGTGCGTCCACGGGCAGGCAGGTGAGCGGGCGGCGGCGGTCGACTGGCTGCGCAAGGGCTTGAGCCTGATCGACGCGGAGCGCGACCGCCCCCTCGACATCGCGGCCCGCTGCCGCCTCCTGCTCTATCTGACCGAGAGCGACCGGGCCCGGGAGGCCCGCTTCCTGCTCAAGGCGTCGCGGGCCGAGATGGTGCGGCACGGCACCCCCTGGCTGCTCGCCCGCCTGCGCTGGGTGGAGGGGAAGATCTACGACGCCCTCGGCTTCCCGGCCGAGGCGGAGCGGGCGCTGATCGACGCCCGCCAGGGGTTCCTCGACCTCAAGGCCGAGCTCAACGCCGCCGCGGTCTCGCTCGACCTCGCCGTCCTCTACACGGCCCAGGGGCGCGCCGCGGAGGTGCGGCGGCTGGCCGCGGAGACCCTGCCGATCTTCCGCGCGCGGGACCTGCACCGGGAGGCGATCGCCGCCCTCCTCGCCCTCCGGCAGGCCTCCCGCATGGAGACCCGGAGCGCCCGGCTGCTGGCGGAGGTCCGGGACCATCTCGACCGCGCCCGCCGCGATTCCACGCTGCGCTTCGAGCCGCTCTGAGACATGGCGGGGGAGGGCGAACGGCTCGTCGTTCTGGGTTGCGGCTTCGGCGGCTTCTCGCTGCTCTCCACCCTGCGGCGGAGCCGCTGGGACGTCACCCTGATCAGCCCGCGCAACTACTTCCTCTTCACGCCCCTCCTCCCCTCGGCCGCCACCGGCAGCGTCGAATTCCGCAGCATCCTCGAAACGCCGCGGCGCCGGCTGCGCGACCTGCGCGTGGTGGAAGGCTCGGCGCGGTCGGTCGACTGGCAGGCGCGCACCCTCTCCTGCGTGGGGGCGGTCAGCGGGGAGGAATTCTCCATGCCCTACGACACCCTGGTGATCGCCGTGGGCGCGGCGGTGGCCGACTACGGGGTCCCCGGCGTGGCCGAGCACGCGCTCAAGCTCGCCGGCATCGAGGACGCCCGGGCGGTCCGGCGGGGGATCCTGGAGCAATTCGCCCGCGCCGAGATCCCCGGGCTCGCGGAGGAGCAGATCCGGCAGCGGCTGACCTTCGTGGTCTGCGGCGGCGGCGCCACCGGGGTCGAGGCCGCGGCCGAGATCCACGACCTGATCCACGAGGAGCTCTCCGAGAGCTATCCGGAGCTGGCGCCCTTCGCGCGGGTGGTCCTGGTCGAGGCGCTCGGCCGCCTGCTCACCGGCTTCGACGAGGCGCTCGCCGAGTACACCCTGCGGCACTTCGGACGCGGCGGGATCGAGGTGCGGACCTCGGCCAAGGTGCAGGCGGTGGAAAAGGAGCGGGTCCTGCTGGCGGACGGCGGGACGATCCCCTGCGGCCTGGTCCTCTGGGCGGGGGGGAACGCCCCGGTGCCGTTCCTCCAGTCGCTCGGCCTCCCCCTGACCCCGCGGGGGCGGCTGGCGGTGGACGAATACCTCCGCCTCCCCTCCCACCCGGAGGTCTATGCCCTGGGGGACTGCGCGGCGGTGGGGGAGCCCCCGGTGCCGGCCACCGCCCAGGTGGCCCAGCAGCAGGGGGAGTACCTCGCCCGCGCCCTCGACCGGCAACGGGAGGGGAAGACCGTCCAGCCCTTCCGCTTCAAGTCGTCCGGCATGCTCACCTACATCGGCGGCGGGGAGGCGCTGGCCGACCTCCCCAAGGTCAAGTGGAGCGGCCGGTTGGCCTGGCTCTTCTGGCGCTCCGTCTACCTGACCAAGCTGGTCAGCCCGGCCAACAAGGTGAAGGTGCTGTTCGACTGGATCAAGGCCCGGCTGTTCGGCCGCGACCTCAGCCGTTTCTAGGTTCGGACCCCCAGGAACAGATACCCTGAGAGCAGCGAGAAGACGGCCGCCGGGCTCCACACCGCCACGGAGGGGGGGAGGGCGCCCGCCGCGCCCATCTTGGTGAAGAAGGCGTAGACCGCCATGAAGGCGATCCCCAGCACCAGCGAGACGCCGATCCCGTAGAGCGCCCCTTGGCGGCCCAGGCGGAAGGCGAAGGGGAGGGCCACCAGCGACATGATCAGCGAGGCCACCGGCAGGGCGATCTTCTCCTCGAGCTGCACCTGGAGCTCGGGGACCGACTGGCCGCTCTCCTTGAGCTCCTGGATGTACCCCTTGAGCTCGCCGTAGCGCATCTGCTCGGGGGGGCGGATCTCGGAGTCGAAGTAGGCCGGCGTCTCGGGAAAGCGGACGATCTTCGGCTCCGGGAACCGCGTGTAGGCGGTGACGTCCACCCCTTGGAAGGAGCGGGCCCAGCCGTTGTTGAACACCCAGGCGTCGTCCCCCACGTAGCGGGTGCTCTCCGAGAAGAGCCGGCGGGCGAGCCGGTGCTGGTCGTCGAAGTCGAACACCTGCAGCCGCTGCAGGCTCGCCTGCCGCGGGTCGTAGTGGATGTAGTTGTAGATGTACCGCCCCTGGCCGAACAGCCACTGGTGGTCGGCGCGCCGGTAGGTGCGGGCGGTCACCTTGCCCTTGATGCGGTCCTTGAGCTTCGCCACCTTCTCGTTGGAGGCGGGCAGGACCCACGATTCGAGATAGCCGCAGAAGACGGTCACCACCAGCGCCACCGCCACCGCCGGCAGCGAGAGCCGGTAGAGGCTCATCCCCAGCGCCTTGGCGGCGGTGATCTCGTTGGTCCGCGAGAGCAGGCTGAAGGTCAGCAGGGTGGCCACCAGCACCACGATCGGGGCGATGTCGTAGAACATCTGCAGCGAGAGGTACTTGTAGTAGCTCAGCACCACGCCGCTGCCCACCTTGTGCTTGAGGATTTCGTCGAAGTTCTCCGAGAGGTCGAAGATGATGAACAGGGAGACCCCGGAGAGGACCACCAGCAGGAAGACCCAGGAGAACAGGCGGCTCACGTAGCGATCCATGAGGTTGGGGATGACGAGCCGCGGGCGGGGGAGGAGGAGCACCAGCCGGGGGCGGCGGGGCTCCCGGGCCGGCCGCTCGGCCTGCCGGCGCTCGCGCTCCGCGCGGACCTCCCGGCGCCGCTCCCGGCGGAGCCCCCGGATGGCCAGGATGCCCCCCCAGACGTCCTCCCGGATCCAGCGGTCGATGCGAGTCAGCAGCAGGCTCTTGTCGCGGTTGCGCCGCACCAGCAGGAAGAGCCCGAACCCTGCCAGCAGGAGGTTAGGGAACCACATGGCGAACCAGGCCGGAGCGCGGCCGAAGCGCGCCGCCTCCTCGCCGTTATTGAGCAGGATGTAGTAGACGATCAGGATGCCGATCGACAGCGCGAAACCGGACGCCTTGCCGCCGCGGCGGTTGTTGATCCCCAGCGGCAGGGCGAAGAGGCCGAACACCAGGCAGGCGGCCGGGATCGAGAACTTTTTGTGGATCTCCACCCGCGCCAGGTTGCGCTGCTCGGAGTCGGCCGACGGATCGCTCTCGAGGTCGCGGAGCTCGCTAAGTGTGAGCTCGCGGATCCCCTTGGACGCCGAGAGCTTGGCCTTCTGCTCGGAGGCGAACTGGTCGTCCAGGACCAGATCGAGCCGCCGGTGGCGGCTGATCTCGTAGCGGTCGGGGGCGCTCAGGTCCACCTTGTGCTGGATGGCGTTGTACAGCCGCAGCACCAGCCGCTCGCCGGCGGGGTCGACCAGGATCTCCCCCCAGTCGGCGGTGGTGATCTGGTTCTTCTGGGTCGAGGGGATCGCCTCGGCGAGGAAGACCCCCTTCCAGCGCTTGCTGCCCTGCGGCACCTCGAAGACGTAGACGACCTTGCCCTCCCACTCCTCGTAGAAGACCCGCGGCTCGACCTGCTGCGCCACCGTCTGGGTGGCGATGTCCAGCCGCAGCACCTGAAGGGCGTGGTTCCCCCAGGGGAGGACGTAGACCATCAGCGCGGTGTTCAGCAGGGTCAGCAGCCCCGACAGCAGCAGGATGGGGCGGTAGAGGCTCAGCAGGCTCAGGCCCGACGCCCGCATGGCGATCAGCTCGCTGTCCGACGACAGGCGCCCCACGGCGATCAGGGTGCCGAACAGCAGCGACATCGGCAGGGTCAGGACCACGATGTTCGGCAGGGTGGTCAGCAGGAGCTGGCCGACCATCGAAACGGGCAGGCCGCGGCGGATGATCATCTCCGCGGACTGGAAGAGGAAACGGATGAGGAGGATGAAGGTATAGACTACGAACCCCAAGGAGAGGGGGCCCAGGATCTCGGCGATCAGGTAACGGTCGAGCTTCCGCACGGCGCCATTCTATGACGATCACCCTCGAACGCCGCTACCGTTTCAGCGCCAGCCACCTGTACCGGCGTCCGGACTGGAGCGAGGCCGAGAACCGGGCCCGCTTCGGCAAGTGCGCCAACCTGCCGGGGCACGGCCACAACTACCGCCTGTACGTGACCGTGGGCGGGGAGATCGACCCCGCGACCGGCTTCGTGGTCGACCTCGGAGCCCTCGACGCCCTCGTCCAGGAGCGGGTGATCGAGCGGCTGGACCACCAGCACCTCAACGCCGCGTTGCCAGAATTCGGGGAAGGAAAGGAGATTCCGTCCAGCGAGAGCATCGTCCGCTGGATCCACGGTCAGCTCGCGGATCGTCTCCCCACAGGCAGCCGCCTGGTCAGGCTGCGCCTGGAAGAGGACGAGGACCTGGCCGCCGAGTGGACCGCGGGCGCCGGCTGAGGGCTCCGCGGCCGCGCATTAACATAATATGCCTTACCGGCAACCTATTGGATCGGTCCGATCCGACGGATGATCCGACCGATCGGTCGGATGAAGAAAAAAGAAAAAAAGCTCTTTTAAGCCGGCTTCCTGAGATCCGCCAGGATCTGCTCCAGGGCGCGGATCAGGTCCTCTTGATCCACCTCGCTCTGGCGGAAGCTCAACGACAGGCTGAAGGTCCGGTCCGGGGCCTTGAATCGGAAGACGTAGGGCTTGCGGCGGCTGGACCTGCCCCCCTTGTCGCCGCGCCGGAGGCGCTGCCGGAGATCGTCGCGGTTGAGGCCGCGGCGGGCCACCTCTTCGAGGAGCTCGATCATCTCCTCCTCGTCGCCGGCCTTGAGCACCTCCAGCAGCAGCGACTTCGAGGTGAGCCCCAGGGCCTGGACGGTGTCGCGCACCCGGGGGGGCATCTGCAACAGCGAGAGGCTCTCGGTGATCACCGTCCGCGACTTGCCGACCGCCTCGGAGATCTCCTCGTGGGTGTAGCCGTGGCTCTCGGCCAGCATCCGGTACCCCTCGGCCTCTTCGAAGGGGGTCAGGTCCTTGCGCTGGAGATTCTCGATGAGGGCGATCTCCAGCGCCTCCTCGTCCGAGACCTCCATCTCGATGGCCGGCACCTCGTAGAGCCCCGCCTCCTGGGCGGCCCGGTAGCGGCGCTCGCCGGAGATGATCCGATACAGCACGCCGCCGCCCGCCAGCAGATCGCCGTCGCCGCCCGGCAGGGGGCGGACCAGGATCGGCTCCAGGATCCCCTTGTCGCGGATCGACTGGACCAGGTCGTCCAGGTCGCCCATGGCCGAGCGCGGCTGGCCGGGATCGGGCTCGATGGCGGAGAGCGGGATCATCTTGCCGACCGGCGTTTCATGCCGGGCCGTGAGCTCCTCGACGAAGTGGGTGTCGTGGCGCATCTTGACGCGCGTGGGCAGGCCACGCTTGCGGGCGGGCTCAGACACGGCTCAGCACCTCCTCCGAAAGGCGGTAGTACTCATAGGCTCCCGTCGACCGCGGAGCGAAGGTGAAGATCGACTCCCGGTAGGCCGGGCTCTCCTCCAGCCGTACGCTCTTGGTGATCACCGTCTCGAAGACCTTGACGCCGAACACCCGCTGGATCTGCTCGTAGATGTCCTTGGCCAGCAGCGTCCGCTTGTCGTACATGGTGATCAGGGCCCCCAGGATCTGGAGCTGCGGGTTGGCCCGGACCTTGATCTTGTCGATCGTCTCCAGCAGGTCGTCCGTCCCTTCCAGGGCGAAATAGCTGGCCTGGATGGGGATCAGCACGTGCGTCGCCGCCACCAGGGCGTTCACCGTGATGATGCCCAGGGTAGGCGGCGTGTCGATGATGATGTAGTCGTAGTCGTCCTGGACGCGCTGGACCTCGTCCTTCAGCCGGTAGTGGCTGTCCAGCTCGCCGATGAGCTTGGCCTCGATCTTCGCCAGGGCGATGGTCGACGGAGCGATGTAGAGGCTCTCGATCTTCTCCGCCGGCCGCACGACGTCCGGCAGGTGGATCTGGTCGTCCGTCAGGGCGTCGTAGATCGAGATCCGGAGGTCGTGGATGTCGAGGAAGGACATCGAGCTGTTGGCCTGCGGATCGAGATCCACCAGCAGGGTCTTCCTCCCCTTGCTGGCCAGAGCCGCGGCGAGGTTGATGGCGGTGGTGGTCTTGCCGACCCCACCCTTCTGGTTGGTGATGGCGATGATCATAGGCGGCGGGCAGTCTAAGGAAAGGCCCCCCTCAGGTCAAGCGATCCAAACCGCGATGTCGGCGCGCCGACATCGCGGGTAACCTCAAGAATTTCCAGTAGTTACATCGTCCATTTGCCGAGATCGTCGGGGCTGATCTCCTCGAGCCACTTCTTCAGCTTCTCCTCGTCGTTGGCGTCGCTCGCGAGGTCGACCGCCTGCGCCTTGTCGAGCACGGAGCGCAGCACGAAGATGGGCGAGCCGGTCCGCAGGGCGAGCGCGATGGCGTCGCTGGGGCGGGCGTCGACCTCCACCCCCCGCTCGAGGTTGCGGATGTGGATCACGGCGAAGAAGGTGCTCTCGCGCAGGTCGGAGATAACGATCTTCTCCACCTTGCCGCCGAGCTGCTCCAGCACCGAACGCAGGAGATCGTGAGTCATCGGACGAGGGGGCTCGACCCCCTCGATGCGGAGCGCGATGGCGTTGGCTTCGAAGACGCCGATCCAGATGGGTAGGAAGAGCTGGCTCCCGATGTCCCGGAGGATCACGATCGGAACGTTCGACGAGGGGTCCAGCATCAACCCCTTGATCTCGACCTGGAGCTCATCGTTTGGGTTACTCATGCTCCTATTCTGGGCGTGAGACGAGGGGAGGTCAAGGTGAAAAAAGAACGGGCGGCCACATCGGGCCGCCCCTACAAAACCGATCTGAAATCGGCTCAGGAATGGGCTGGGACCGGGGCTTCCAGGCGCCGCCCGACCAGGCTGTAGGGGAAGGCCGTCTCCACCCGCACCGTCGTCGTGCCGCCCAAGGAGACGGGCTCCGAACCGGTCTCGAAGTGGATCACGCGATGGCAGGGGGTGCGGCCCGTCTGCGTGCCCGGCTGCTTCCCCCAGCCGGTCACGATGACCTCGAAGTCCTTCCCCACCAGCCCCTCGTTGATCTCCCGCTGGATCCCCTCCTGGAGGGCGAAGAGGCGCTGCAGGCGCGCGTCCGCGATCTCCGCGGGCACCGCGCCGTCCAAGCGTGGAGCCGCGGTGCCCGGCCGCGGCGAGTACTTGAAGGCGTAGACCACGGCGAAGCGGACCTCGCGCACTAGCTCCAGGGTCCGCGCGAAGTCCTCCTCCGTCTCGCCCGGGAACCCCACGATGACGTCGGTCGAGAGCGCCAGGTCGGTCCGCGCCCGGCGGAGCTGCCCCACCAGATCGAGGTACTCGCTCCGGGTGTACCCCCGCCCCATGCGGCGCAGCACGCGGTCGGAGCCGGACTGCACCGGCAGGTGCAGGTAGGGGGCGATGTTGGCGTGCTTCCCCACCTGCTCCACCATGCGCGGCGTGAAGTCGCGCGGGTAGGAGGTGATGAAGCGCAGCCTGCGCAGGCCCGGCATGCGGGCCACCTGGTCGAGCAGATCGGCGAAGTCCCAGTCCCCGCCCGGCTCGCGCCAATGGTTCACCGTCTGCCCCAGCAGCTCGATCTCCTGGAAGCCGTAGTCGAGGAGGTGCCGGACCTCGCCCAGGATGTCCGCCATGGGGCGGCTGCGCTCGGGGCCGCGGGTCTTGGGAACGATGCAGAAGGTGCAATTCTTGTTGCACCCCTCGATGATGGTCACCATCCCCTTGTGCTCGCCGTGGCGGGAGACGGCGTCGATGTCGTACTGCCGGCTCTCCGGGAAGCCGGTGGCCACCACCCGCTCGCCGGCGCGGCGCCGCGCCACCACCTCCTGGAGCTCGCCCACGCGCGCCGGCCCCAGCACGAAGTCGAGGTCCGGCACCCGCTCCAGGGCCCGCTCCCCCTCCTGCTGGGCCACGCAGCCGCAGAGGCCGATCAGCAGGTCTCCCCTTCCCCGCTTGAGCAGGCGGTACTCGCCCAGCCGGGAATAGACCTTCTGCTCCGCCTTCTCGCGCACGCTGCAGGAGTTGAGGAGGATGACGTCCGCCTCCGCGACCTCGCGGGTGGGGAGGATCCCCTGCTGCATGAGCTGGCCGGCCATGCGCTGGCTGTCCAGCTCGTTCATCTGGCACCCCCAGGTCTCGATGTAGAAGCGGCGTGGGCGCGTCATCGCGGCGCCTCCGGGCCGGGGGGCGGCGTGCGCACCGCGTCGTCGTTGAGCACCGGCGGCTCGATCGACTGCAGGGCGGACGCCGGCTCCTTCTTCTTGGTGGCCTCGTCGGCCGGCTCCTCCTCGATCCCCTCGTCCAGCCAGCCGGGGAGCGCGCCGGCCGCCCTCCCCTCCTCCAGGAATTGGGCCAGCTCCTGCTTGGCGGTCTCGACGTCCTGGCGCGCCTGGCGCAGGCGGTCGAGCACGCGGTCCCAGTCGGGCTTGATCTGGGTGTCGCGGAGGAAGGTGTCGCTCTCGCTGTAGAACTTCTGGCGGAGGGTGATCGACTTCTGCTCCAAGTCCTTGACCTCGTCGGCCGCCTGCTTCCAATTCTCGCGCAGCTCGCGGGCCCGGCCGCGCCAGTGCTGCTCGTCCTTCACCGCCGGAGCGGGAGCGGCGGCCGGCGCCTTGGCGGCCTTCTTGTCCTTCTTGGGATCGGCGACGGTGATCTGCCCCCTGCTGGCGTACTTCGGCAGGGTCTTGTCGGTGATCACGGCCACGGGCTTGCCGGCGTTGGCGCGCCGCTCCTTCTCCGCCCGCGAGGCCTCGACCAGCGTCTGCGGCGTGGTGGAGCCGTCCACCCCGGGATCGACCACCACCGGCGCGGCGTCCCCCTCGCGGGGAGGAGCGGCGGCGGGAGCGGGCGGCTCGGAGGGCTTGGCGGGGGACGGAGCGGCGGCGGGGGCCTTCGTCTCTTCCTTGGGCTGGTCGGCGCGGGCGACCGGCTGCGGCGCGGTGCTGCGGCAGCCCAGCGCCAGGAGGGCCCCCGAGAGGAGGAGAATGGAAAAACGCATCGGCAAATCCTTTCCAGATCCTTTCCAGAATAGGGCGGCTCTAGGCGCCGGAGGCGCTCACCCGCGAGGGCAGCGAGCACTCGAAGAAGCTGTCCATGTGACGCTGCACCTCGGCGGCCGTGCTGTGCTCCATGCACCGTCCGGCCAGCTCGGCGAGATCCGCGGCCGAGGCCTCCCGGATCCAGGTCTTGACCTCCGGGATCTGGCGCGGGCTCATCGAGATCCGCCGCAGCCCGAGGCCCACCAGCAGCAAGGCGAAGCGCGGATCGGCTCCCATCTCGCCGCAGAGGCTGACCTCGATCCCCGCCGCCCGGCCGCTGTCGATGACGAAGCGTAGCATGCGCAAAATGGCCGGATGAAGCGGCTGGTAGAGGCTCGCCACGTGCTCGTTGTTGCGGTCGACCGCCAGCGCGTACTGGATGAGGTCGTTGGTGCCGATCGAGAAGAAGTCGGCCTCGCGGGCCAGGACGTCGGCGATGATGGCCGCGGCCGGGACCTCGATCATCACCCCCAACCGGATGTCGCGGCGGAACGGCACCCCTTCGCGCTCCATCTCGGCCATCACGCCGTCGGCGAAGGCGTGGAACTGCCGCACCTCCTCGACGGTGCTCACCAGGGGGAGCATCACCCAGAGGTCGCCGAAGAGCCCGGCCCGGTAGAGCGCCCGGATCTGGCGCCGGAAGACCTCCGGCCGCGCCAGGGTCAGGCGGATGCCGCGCAGGCCGAGCACCGGGTTCTCCTCTTCGGTCGCCATCATCTCGCGCGCCAGCTTGCGTCCCCCGAGGTCGTAGGTGCGGATGATCGCCGGGTGGGGCGCCGCGGCCTCGACCATCCGGCGGTAGATCTCGACGTGCTCCTCCTCGGTGGGCATCTGCGGGCTCTTCTCGATGTAGAGGAACTCGCTGCGGTAGAGGCCGATGCCGGCGGCGCCGAAGATGGAGACCTCCTCCACCTCCTCGGGGAGATCGATGTTGGCCATCAGCGCGATCCGCACGCCGTCCCGGGTCTCGGCCGCCAGCTCGCGGGTGGCCAGCAGGTCCCGGCCGCGCCGTTCCAGCTCGACCTTCTTCCGCATGTACTGCCGCAGGACCTCGCGGGTGGGGTGCAGGATCAGCCGGCCGGTCTCGCCGTCGACGATCACCGGCGCCTCGTCGCTGAGCTGACCCATCACCCCCGCCAGGCCGGCCACGGCCGGGATGTTGAGCGAGCGGGCGATGATCGTGGTGTGGGAGGTGCGGCCGCCGGTCTCGATGGCGAAGCCGATCACCCGCTCGCGACCCAGCCGGATGGCGTCCGACGGGGTGAGGTCGTCGGCCACGATGACGATGTCGGACGGCAATTCGAGATCATGGTGGGCGATCCCCTGGAGGCTGCGCAGCAGGTGGCGGCTGACGTCGGTCAGGTCCTCGCTGCGCTCGCGGATGTAGGGGTCGTCCATATGGGCGAAGCGGTTGTCGAGCTCCTCGGCGGTCTTGTGGACGGCCCACTCGGCGTTGACCTGATGGGCGCGGATGCGCTCCTCCACCCGGCCCAGGAACTTGGCGTCGGAGAGCAGGAGGATGTGGGCGTCGAAGATCGCCGCCAGGTCGTTGCCGAGGTCCTCCTCGGCGCGGCTGCGCAGGCGCTTGAGCTCGCCGCGGGCGTGCTCGACCCCCTCGCGCAGGCGGGCGACCTCGTTCTCCACCTGGGTCTCGGGGAGGTGCAGGCGGAAGACCTCCGGTCCCCGGGTCTCCAGGCAGACGGCGCGCCCGATGGCGATGCCGCCGGACACCCCCATACCCTCCAGAATCCGCATCTCAGCCATCAGCTCTCCTCGTCGAACCGGTTGGCGATGAGCGTGATGACGGCCCCCATGGCCGCTTCCTCGTCCTCCCCCTCACAGCGCACGATGACACAGCTCCCCTGCCCCGCCGCGAGCAGCAGCACCCCCAGGATGCTCTTGGCGTCGACCTCCTCGCCGTCCTTGGCGACGGTGACTCGGGCTTGGAAGGCGCCGGCGGTGTGCACCAGCTTCGCCGCGGCCCGCGCGTGGAGGCCAAGACGGTTGACGATCTCCGTCTCGCGCTCGATCATGCCGTCTCTCCGCCCCGCTTCCCGGCCCCGGCCGAATGAACCTCGCACTTGGGGGCGCAGGCCTTGCCGTTCCCCATCTCCCCCGCCAGGCAGACGCTGCGCTGCCCCTTGTCCTGCAGCCAGTGGGCGAGATCGGAGACCGTCCCCTTGTCCCCTCCCGTCTGGCAGGCCAGCCGGAGGACCATGGGCAGGTTGACGCCGGTCAGCACCTCGACCTTGCCCGGCTGGAAGAAGGTCATCGCGATGTTGCAGGGGGTGCCGCCGTACATGTCGGTCAGGATGAGCACCCCCTGCCCCTGGTCCAGGTGCTCCAGGGCCGTGGCCACCTTCGACCGCGCCTCGTCGAAGCCGTCGCTCCAGTCAAGCGACAGCGCCTCGAAGCCGTTCAGGGAGCCGGAGATCACGTTCGCCGCGGCCAGGAGCTCCCGGGCGAGGCCGCCATGCGTCAATATCAATTTGCCGATCATCGCGTAAATGCCACGTCCCTTGACTTATAACCCGCTTTCCGGTCCACTGATTCCGCCTCTCTTCTGCCCGCGGGCCTA
>DASXJP010000510.1:0-39292 GCA_036497345.1 Thermoanaerobaculia bacterium | reverse complement strand
TGTGGCCGCCCTGGGCGGGGGGAGGGCCCGTTCTGGGGGGAGGGCCCGTTCTGGCCATGCGATCCCACCCACCCAGGGCGGCCACATAGGGCCGCCCCTACGAGCTCCTCTCGCAGCTTTCTCCCTCTTCTCCCGTCAGGTCGGGGGGGAGGCCGGGAGAAGAGGGCCGGGGTGATGAGGGCCCTACCGCCCGCCCGGATCGCTCACCCGCCCCAGGAACAGGATCGTCCCGCTCGCGTTGTCGCGGATGAGGAACAGGAACGGCCGGTCGGCCCGGACCTGGAGCGGCTCCTGCGGAGGACCGGTGACGGGCACCTCCACCGCGGTGGCGCCGGCGGCTTCGGTGCCCTTTTCGTCGACCCGCACGAAGCCCTTGTGGAAGACGTCGCCGAGGACGAGGCGCTCCTCGGGCTTGAGCGGTTTCGCGATGCCGGTGAGATCGGCCTTCCCGGGATCGAACGCGAGGGGCATTCCCAGCGCTCTCAGGTCTTCGCGGAGCGACAGGGAAGCCATGGGGCTCAGCTCGAATTTCGGCAGCGCCAGCGACACGAGCTGGTACTTCATCGCTGCCGCGAGCGCGTCGAGCTTCCGCGCGTCGACGAGCACGAGGCTCGTGCCCGGCGCGACTCCGCCGGGCGGGACGAGATCCTTGATGCGGTGATCCGTCCGGCTTTCCACCCATTGATTGATGTGGACGCGAGCCGGCTCGGACGCCATTTTGAAATCGAGGCGCTCGATCGGAGCGCCGAAGGCCTTCCGGGTCTTCTCCACATAGGCCGGCACCAGCTTGTAGGTCTTTTCGGCGAAGAGCTGATTGGCGAGATGAAAGACGATCGGGCGCGACGGCTCCTGAAGCGCGCGGGCGAGCTCTCCCGAGGCGGCCATCACCTCGTCCGGGGTCCCCTGGAGGTGAAGGACCTTTTTCATCTGCGCCGCCGTCTCTCCCCGGGCCCCGCTCCAGGCCATGCACAGCGCCGTGGTGACGCTCGCCGGCGAGATCACCAGGTTCCCCGGCTTCCGCCGCAGGCGCTGATAGAGATCGAAGCCGAGCTCGTTACTGCTCCGCGCGAGCTTAAGGACGGCGTTCCTGGGAGATGCGGCGGTAATGGCAAGGGCTCCGGAGAGCAACAGGAAGACGGCGGCGGCGAAAGCCCATCGGGATCTCATGGCGTCTCCTCGTAGGAAATGCCTGCTTTGAGATCTTAGACAGTGGGCTCGCCGGCCGGGTTCCCGTCCTCGCACAGGTCCAGGATCGCCCGCCGCAGGGCGGGATTGACGTCGAAATGCTCGTCGAGGAACGTGAGGATCGCCCGCGCCGATTCGAGGCTCCGCTCATAGCCTTGCGCGAAGGACGGCAAAATCTGAGCGATCCGAGGGTGGCGCCGCTCATACCGCCGCTCGAGGGCGAAGGGATCGCGGGGCGACGGAGCCGCGGGATCGATCCTCTCCGCCAGCTCGAGCAGGCGGTCCACGGCGTGAGATTGGATCAGGCGCATGGCCGCCAGCGTCTCCCCGCGGCGGTAGCGGCACAGACCGGCGTACAGATTGGTCAGGGCCTCGCCCAGCGACCACTCCACGGAACGCTCCTCCAGGCTCGGTTGGGGACGCTGAGGAAACCGCAGCTCATCCGCAACGCCATCCTTTTTCCACACCATGCGTCCGGGCGCGAAAGGGATCTGCCGCAGCTCGGGCTCCTCGAAGACGGCGAATTCGCAGAAGATGCCGTCCGCGAACAGCACCTTGTAGCCGTCCGGGGTGTTGCGAAAGGAATAGGTGATCGGATGGATATTGCCGAGCCAGGAGAGATCGTCGAGAAACTCTCGTTTCTGTCCGTTCTCCACGATGGCGAAGAAATCGAGATCGGAATAGCGGTCGAGGCGGTCGAGCTCCAGCCCCACCGAGCCCAATCCGATCAGCGCCAGCGCCTTGCCGGACCGGGCGAGCGCGGCGCCGATCTCGTCCAGGCGGGAGAGCAGGCGGTCGGGCCGGGTCGGGGGCATGGGCTCCCTACTATACCGCACCGCGCCGCGAGCTCTCAGCTCGTGTACAATCGCGCCTGGAGGAAACCATGGCCAAAGGCAAAAACACGCGTAAAGAGACTAAGAAGCCGAAGAAGCCCACGGTGAAGAGCGCGCCTGAAAGCAGCCCGAGCACCAAGAAGAAGTAGCCGGCCACCGGGGATGGCCGGCCGCCGCAGCGCGGTCACGACAGCTATCTCAGGATCTCAAAACTACAGATCCGTCTGGGAGAGCTCGCCTTCAAGTACTCCCACTACTTGGACCGCCAGTTTTGGTAGCTCGTCTCGAACGATCTCCCAGACGATATCGATATTGACACCAAAGTAGTCGTGGATCAGCTTGTCCCGCACTCAAGCCATGTTCTTCCAGGGGATTTCGGGATGTCTCTCGCGAAGAACCGGAGACAGTCTCTTGGTGGCTTCTCCGACGATCTCCAGCGTCCGAATGACGGAATCCTGGGTTTTGATGTCCTCAAGAAACTGCTCGTAGCTCTGTCCCGCAAGTAGACTCCCGCTCGCCGGATCGCTTCCAAGATGTCGCCGAGGAGGTCGCGGTCAGCGCGGCTAGACCTGAACGATGCTTTCCTCGATCTGGCGCGCCACCTCGGGCAACCGGATTCCACGCAAGCCGGCCGGAGTCAGGACGTCAACTCTTCTCCCCAGCAACATCTCCAGGTACTCGACCATCTCCATGAACTTCAGGCCAATGGGACGCTGGAACTCGACGATCAGATCGATATCGCTGGATTCCTGGGCGGCCGCTCTCGCAAAGGAGCCGAACAATCCGATTCGCCGGACCCCGAACTGGGCGGTGAGTTGGGGGTAGCTCTCCCGCAGGAGGCGGAGGATGGCCTCCTTAGTCAGGTCGCTGGGTGGGGATGGGTCGGGTCTCATGGTGGGCTCCTCGGTTGACTTCCAGAGTGTACAACCGGATTGCGCGGTTCTGTCACTCCCAGCTCACCCCTGCTGCCGGATCGCACATACCGACGGAGCCTGAGCCACCAGGCGGCCCTCGCCATCCTCGAGGTCGCATTCGAGGTGAGCGCGTCCGGCACTCCTGGCGACGAACGCGGGGCACCTTTTCGTGATCGGAAACTAGGCGCCATGGCGCGCCAACCGCAGCTCGAGGTGACGCTTCACGTCGCGCCATTCGCTCGCCAGGATGCTGTACATCACGCTGTCGCGCACCGTGCCGTCGCGGCGGGCCTGGTGGTGGCGGATGACGCCGTCCTTCTTGGCGCCCAGCCCCTCGATGGCCCGCTGGGAGGCGAAATTGAAGTTGTCGGTACGCAGGCCCACCACCTTGCATTCGAGCGCGTCGAACGCGTGGCCGAGCAGCAGGAGCTTGCAGGTGGTGTTGACGTGGCTGCGCTGCCAGCTCTTGGCGTACCAGGTGTAGCCGATCTCCACGCGGTCCACGGGGGTCATGATGTCGTGATAGCGGGTCGAGCCGATAATCTTTTCCTCGTCGAGCTCGCGCACCGCCCACGGGAGCATGTGCCCGGCCTCCTGGCCCGCGAGCGCGCTCATGATGTAGTCGCTGGTCTGGCTGGGCTCCGGAACCGCGGTGAACCACAGCTCCCAGAGCTTCCCGTCAGTCGCGGCGGCGAGCAGCTCATCGTGGTGGTGATAGTCGAGAGGCTCCAGGCGGATGCCGTGCGCCTCCAGAGTGACCGGATGGGGCTTGTTCATGGGGTGCTCAGGGTATCACGGAGCGGAATGCTATCCTTCCCCCTCCATGCGCTCCGAGAACCACCACCCCGACCTTGCCGAGATCGCCCGCCGGGCCATGCGCGACCGCGGGCTGGAGCCCGACTTCCCGCCGGCGGCCCTGGCCGAGGCGGAGCGGCTCACCCCGGATCTCCATGACGGCGATCCGGCCGTCCGCGATCTGCGCGAGCTTCTCTGGTCGTCGATCGACAACGACGACACCCGCGACCTCGACCAGCTCGAGGTGGCGGAAGCGCTCCCCGGCGAGGCCATCAAGGTCCTGGTCGCCATCGCCGACGTCGAGGACCTGGTGCGGCCGGGCTCTCCGATCGACGATCACGCGCGGAAGAACACGACCTCGGTCTATACCGCGGCCCGCATCTTCGCCATGCTCCCGGAGCGGCTGTCGACCGGCATCACCTCGCTCAACGACGGTGAGGACCGGCTGTCCATCGTGATCGAGATGACGGTCGCTCCCGACGGCTCGATCACGGCTTCGGACGTCTATCCGGCCCGGGTCCATAACCGCTGCAAGCTGGCCTACGACGCCGTGGCCGCCTGGCTCGACGGCCAGGGCCCGATGCCGCCGCGGATGGCCCAGGTGCCGGGGATCCCCGATCAGGTGAAGCTCCAGGACGAGGCCGCGAGCCGGCTGCGCCGCCTGCGCCACGAGCGCGGAGCGCTCGACCTGGAGACCCGGGAGTCGCGGCCGGTGATGGCCGACGGCAAGGTGGTCGACCTCAAGGAGGAGCGGGACAACCGGGCCAAGAACCTGATCGAGGACTTCATGATCGCGGCCAACGGCGTGACGGCGCGGTTCCTCACCGCCCACGGCCTCCCCTCGATCCGCCGCGTGGTGCGCACCCCGGCGCGCTGGCCGCGCATCGTCGATCTGGCGGCTCAAGCCGGCGAGAAGCTGCCCGCCGATCCCGATCCCAAGGCCCTCAACGACTTCCTGGAGCGGCGCAAGCAGGCCGATCCCCAGAGCTTCCCCGAGCTGTCGCTGGCGGTGGTGAAGCTGCTGGGCCCGGGGGAGTACGTGCTCGATCCGCCGGACGGCGATCCGCCAGGGCACTTCGGGCTGGCGGTGAAGGACTACACCCACGCCACGGCGCCCAACCGCCGTTATCCCGACCTGGTCACCCAGCGGCTGGTCAAGGCGGCGTTCGCCGGCCGGCCGGCCCCCTATTCGGACGCCGAGATCGCGGAGCTGGCCCGCCACTGCACTCTCCAGGAGGACGCCGCCAACAAGGTGGAGCGCCAGGTGCGCAAGTCCGCGGCGGCACAGCTGTTCCAGCACCGCATCGGCGACTCGTTCGACGCGGTGGTCACCGGCGCCTCGGAGAAGGGGACCTGGGTGCGCACCTGCGGGCACCCTGTCATCGAGGGCCGCCTCGAACGCGGCTTCCAAGGGCTCGACGTCGGCGACCGGGTGCGCGTGCGCCTGGTCGC
This sequence comes from Thermoanaerobaculia bacterium, assembly GCA_036497345.1. Taxonomy (GTDB): domain Bacteria; phylum Acidobacteriota; class Thermoanaerobaculia; order Multivoradales; family UBA5704; genus DATARR01. Next base: position 34,113 of record DASXJP010000510.1, on the reverse strand, counting down.
GACCGACGTCGAGCGTGGTTTCATCGACTTCGTACGAGACTAGTATGGCCAAAGCTCCCGAGCGTCCTTTCGCCCCCGCCGGCTTTTTTTCGTTCCGCACCCCTCTACTCCCGTTCGAGGAGCTGGAGGCCTTCGGAGAGGGGCTCGAGGCCCCGGCCGCGGTCTCCACCACCCAGGGGGACAATCCCGAGCGGCTGGAGAAGGCCCTCGCCGCCGACCGCGAGCGGTTGCGGGCCCGCCTGAGCGTGCTGGCGGAGCGCCCCGAGATCCTGGAGGCGGTCTTCCTGGCCTCCCCGTCGCTCCACGAGAGCCTGAGCCTCTGGCGGGCCCAGCCCGACAGCAAGAAGGGGCAGCGGGCCGAGCGGGCGCTGGTGCGCTACATCTACCGCATGGCGGCGCGGGCGACGCCGTTCGGCCTCTTCTCCGGCTGCTCGATGGGCCGCGTGGAGACCGCTCCCGGCGCTCCCACGCGCATCGCCGTGGGTCCGCGCTCCGCCTACGAGCGGCATACCCGGCTGGACATGGACTACCTCTTCGCTCTCTGCGAGGACCTGGGGCGTGACCCGGAGGTGCGCGAGGCGCTCACGTATCGCCCCAACTCCAGCCTTTACCGCGCCGCCGGCCGGCTGCGCTACGCCGAGGCGCGGCTCGACAACAAGGTCCGCTCCCACCACCTGGTGGCGGTGGACTCGAACGACTATCTGGAGGAGGCGCTCCGCCGCGCCGAGGGGGGCGCCACCGCCCGCGAGGTCGCCGAGGCGCTGGTGGCCTTCGATCCCGACGGCGAGGTGACGATCGACGAGGCGCGCGAGTTCGTCACCGAGCTGATCGACAGCCAGATCCTGGTCTCCGATCTCTCCACCCCGGTGACCGGGCCGGAGGCGATCCACGACCTGATCGACCAGCTCGGCCGCATCCCCGCCACCCCCCTCGTCGCCAAGACCGCCGAGCGGCTCGCCAAGGTGCGCGCCACGCTGGAGGCGCTCGACGCCGGCGGCCCCGGGGCCCCGCCCGCCAGCTACGAGGAGATCGCCGAGACGCTGCGCGAGCTGCCGACCCCGGTCGAGATGTCGCGCCTGTTCCAGCTCGACATGATCAAGCCGGGCGACCAGCCGGTGCTCGGCGGCGAGGTGCTGGAGGAGATGCAGCGCGGCGTCGAGATCCTGGTCCGCCTGGCGGTCGAACGGCAGATCGAGGGTCTCGAACGCTTCCGCAAGGATTTCAACGAGCGGTACGAAGGGCGCGAGGTGCCTCTCCTCCAGGCGCTCGACGAGGAGGTCGGCATCGGCTTCGAGCGCGCCTCGGACTTCGGCGCCGAGGCCTCGCCGCTGCTGCGCGGCATCGCCCTCGGAGCCGCGGGGAGCGGCGAGCAGAACGTCACCTGGGGGCGCGCGCAGGCCACGCTGCTCGCCAAGCTCAACCGGGCGCTGGCGGAGGGCGCGCAGCGGATCGAGATCACCCCCGAGGACCTCGACCGCATGGCGCCGGCCGACGAGCAGGCGAAGAAGTCCCCCATGCCGGACGCCTTCCACGTGATGGTCACCCTCGTCGCGGCCTCCCAGGAGGCGATCGACCAGGGGGACTTCCAGATCCTCTTCGAGAACGCCGGCGGCCCCTCGGGCGCGCGGCTGCTCGGGCGCTTCTGCCACGCCGACGCCGAGCTCAGCCGCCAGACCGCGGAGCACCTGCGGGCCGAGGAGGCGCTGCGTCCGGACGCCATTTTCGCGGAGATCGTCCATCTCCCCCAGGGGCGGATCGGCAACATCCTGGCGCGGCCGGTGCTGCGGGATTACGAGATCCCCTTCCTCGGCCGCTCGGGCGCGCCGCCGGACCGGCAGATCCCGGTGACCGACCTGCGGGTGTCGGTCGAGGGGCAGCGGATCGTGCTGCGCTCGGCGCGGCTGGGCAAGGAGGTGATCCCGCGCATGACCTCCGCCCACAACTTCGTGCGCGGCAGCCTCGGCATCTACCGCTTCCTCTGCACCCTGCAGTCGCAGGGGACGCTCGGCGGCGTGAGCTGGGGCTGGGGACCGCTCGACAGCGCCCCCTTCCTGCCGCGGGTCGCCCACGGCCGGCTGGTGCTCTCGCGCGCCCTCTGGTGGATGACCCAGGACGAGATCAAGCGGCTGGCCCAGGCGCAGGGGGCGGAGCGCTACCGGGCCGTCCAGGCCTGGCGCGAGGAGCGGCGCCTCCCCCGCCGGATCGCCCTGGTCGACGCCGACAACGAGCTGATGGTCGACCTCGACAACGTCCTGTCGATCGAGACGTTCCTCGACGTGATCGAGGGCCGGGACCGGGCGCGGCTGGTCGAGCTCTTTCCGGGTCCTGACCAGTGGCCCGCCACCGGCCCGGAGGGGCGGTTCCTCAACGAGGTCCTGATCCCCTTCGCGCGCAAGCCGCGCGAGGCCGCCGCGGGAGAGACCGCCGCCCGGCCGCAACGGTCCGCCCTGAATACCGCCTCCGTGGATACCGCCGCCGCGCGCCGCTCCTTCCCGCCCGGCTCCGAGTGGCTCTACGCCAAGCTCTACACCGGCACGGCGACCGCCGACGGCCTGCTGCGCGAGGTGGTGGCGCCGGTGGCCCGGGAGGCGATGGCCACAGGCGAGGCGGACTCCTGGTTCTTCATCCGCTACGGCGATCCCGAGTGGCACCTGCGCGTCCGCTTCCACGGCGATCCGATGCTCCTCCAGAGCCGCGTGCTGCCCCGCCTGCACTCGGCTCTGGATCCCATGCTGGCGGACGGCCGCATCTGGCGGGTGCAGCTCGACACCTACGAGCGCGAGACCGAGCGCTACGGCGGCCCGGAGGGGATCGTCCTCGCCGAACGGCTCTTCCACGTGGACAGCGAGGTCGTGCTCGCCATCCTGGAGATGCTGGAGGGGGACGAGGGGGCGGACTTCCGCTGGCGGCTCGCCCTGCGCGGCATCGACATGCTGCTGGGCGACCTCCAATTCGATCCCGAGACCCGGATGCGCGTGATGCGCAGCATGCGCGAGGGGTTCACGCGCGAGTTCGGCGGCGGCAAGGGTCTGCGCGTGCAGCTCGACCAGCGCTTCCGGCAGGAGTGGCGGAGCCTGATGCCGCTGCTCGATCCCGCCGGCGACGCGGAGAGCGAGCTGGCTCCGGCCCTGGAGGTTCTGCGCCAGCGCTCGGAGCGGAACGCGCCGATCGTCGAGGCGCTCCGCGGGCTCGAACAGGCGGGACGGCTGACCCAGTCCCTGGCCGACATCGCGCCGAGCTACGTGCACATGCACGTCAACCGGATCATCCGCTCGGCTCAGCGGGCGCACGAGCTGGTCCTCTACGATTTCCTCTACCTGCTCTACGAGTCCAAGGCCGCGCGCGAGCGCAAGGGCGGCGACCGGCCGCCGAAGGCCAAGAAGGAGAAGAAGGGCCAGGCCGGGGAGGCGGCGGGGGGTTAGGGGCGCCCCGGAATATCCGTCAGCAGCACGCGGTCCCACTCCGGCTCGACGGCGGAGGCGGCGGCGAGGAGCACGAGCCCCACTCCGGACGAGCCGGTGAGGAAGCCGGGATCGGAGCGCCAGTCGAGCTCCGTGCCCTCCCCCACGGTCCACATCTGATAGCCGCCCACCCCCTCCCCCGGCTTGTGGTACCCAAAAGTCCGCTCGAGCCAGAAGAGGGCCGCCTCCCGCAGGGCCGGATCGCCCGTCGCCTGATAGAGGCGGTTGAAGAGGTGCGCGGCGCCGGCCGCTCCATGGCAGATCCCGGCGTCGACGACCCCGGCCTTGTCCTCGGCGCGCGCGGCGGCGGCGCGGGCGATCTCCAGGGCCTCGCGCTCCCAGGTCTTCTCCCCCACCGTCCGCGCCGCCATCAGCAGGCTGGCGGCGATGCCGAGATCGCCGTAGCACCAGGCGAGCCGCGTGGGCCTGGGCTCGGTTTCGCCCGGCGCCACGTTGTAGGGGAAGACCGAGCCGACCCCCTCCGGCATCTTCTGGTCGAGAAGCCAGGCCACGGCGCCGTCCAGGAGCTCCCGGGCGTCCACGCCGGCGGCGCAGGCCCGGGCCAGCACGCCGATCACCCCGGGGACGCCGTGCGCCACCCCGAGGTTGTAGTTCCCCTGGGGATAGGCTTCGAGATCCCGGTCGATCATCAGATCGGGCCCGGTGAGCCAGGTCACGCCGTCCGGCCGGCGCTCCGCGGTCTCCGCGAGGCGGGCCACGATCCGCTCCAGGCACTCCCTGCCCCCGGGCCGCGGCAGGCGCTCCAGAGCGTAGACGGCGAAGCCCACGAGGCCCGAGATGAGGTCGTAGTGCCCGCGCCAGGGGGAGAGGCTCACGTGCTCGCTGAGGGCCGCGATCACCTCCTCGCCGGGGTCCTCCCCGCCGTCGTCCTCGAAGAGCCGGCCGCGCAGGTGCTCCAGCGTCCAGGCGACGCCCGAGAAGCCGCTGTAGAGCCCCGGCGGGGCCTGCAAGCTCCCGGTGGCCTCGATCGACCGTTCGAGCAGCGTCATCGCCAGATCGTCGTACCCCTCGCCGGGCCGGACCTGATCGAGATAGGTGAAGAAGTAGGCCTCCCCCGCGTCGCCGCCGGCCAGCGAGGGCCCACGGCGGAGCCAGGTCGGCGCTTCCTCAGGCTGCTCGTCGGCGGACTTGCGGACGTCGGCGGCGATCGCCTCGACCACGCTCAGGGCGCGGTCCGCCGCTTCGGGAGACAGGATCGGGGACCACGGGGATGGCGTCTCGGTGCTCATGCGGGGCGGAAGCTTACCGCGCCGGAGCCGTCTCCGCAAAAGCCAGCGCCGGATCGCCGGGTGCCGCCAAAGGGCCCCGGCCGGGCTGGAGCCAGGCCAGCAGCAGCCCGTCCCAGGCGGGCTCCACGGCGGAGACGGCGGCGAGGAGGGCCAGCCCGATGCCGGCGGAGCCGTCGAGGAGCCCGGGATCGTCGGTCCACACCGGGCGTCCGTCCGCGCCGGAGACCCGCGCCCGGAAGCCGCCGATCCCCTCGCCCGGGCGCGGCATCTCCAGGAGACGGCCGAAGCCGGCGCGGGCGGCGTCCGCGAAGGGCGCCTTCCCCGTGGCCTGGAACAGCCGGTTGAGCAGGTGGGCCCGGCCGGCCACGCCGCGACGGAGACCGGCGTCCACCGCGCCCGCCTCGGCCGGTCCGTGATCACAAGCCCGCCACGCGAGATCCAGCGCCTCGCCGTCCCACAGCTCCTCCCCCGCCACGTCCGTGCAGCGGCGCCCCCACAGCTGCTCGACCGTCCAGGCCACTCCGGAGATGCCGGTGTAGAAGGCCGCGGCCCCGGGACGCGCCACCGCGGCCTCGACCGCCTGCCGCAGGAGATCCCTGCCCAGGTCGCCGTACCCCCGCTCCGGCACCGCCGCGTCCAGATAGGCGAGGAAGAGGGCCTGGCCGGCGGTCCCTCGCGCCAGGGAGAAATCGGGATCCGGGCCAAACGGGGCGATCAGGGAGGCCGTGGCGGCGAGATCGGCGGCGATCGCCGCCACCGCCGCGAGGGCGGCCGCGGCGGCATCACCGGACAGCAGAGGGCTCCAAGCACGGGAGATCGTCATCGCAAAAGCTCCAAAGAATAAGCTTCTGTCTCTTTCAACTCTTTCAAAGTTGGGCTCTGTCCTCTTCTACGTTGCCCCTGAGGCTCTCATCTAGGGAATACGCCAAACGGGAGCGAAATCCCTCATCGCCCGTCCCCCGGCCGCCTGCTATCCTTCCCCACCATGCGCCGGCTTCATCTGACGACCGGCGGTGAGAGCCACGGTCCGGGCCTCACCGCGATCCTGACCGGGCTGCCCGCCGGGATGCGGGTGGATTTCGATCTCCTGGCCCGCGACCTCGCCCGGCGCCAGCACGGCTTCGGCCGCGGACGCCGCATGCAGATCGAGAAGGACGCCGCCGAGATCCGCGGCGGCGTGCGCGGCGGCGAGACCCTGGGCTCCCCCCTGGTGCTGTGGATCCAGAACCGCGACTACGTGAGCTGGGAGAAGATCATGGGGCCCGAGACGGTCGATCCCCATCTGGTGGAGACCCGGCGCCTCAAGTCGCCGCGGCCGGGGCACACCGACCTCGCGGGGGGGATCAAGTACCAGCGGCGGGACCTGCGCGACATCCTCGAACGGGCCTCCGCCCGCGAGACCACCGCCCGCGTGGCGGCCGGCGCCTTCGCCCGCATGCTGCTGGCCGAAGTCGGCGTCGAGATCAAGAGCGGCGTCCGCTTCCTGGGGCCGATCGGCGCCGGCGCTGCGGTCCCCACCTGGGAGGACCTGCTGCGGGTGGACGAGACCTCCCCCCTGCGGGCGATCGACCGCGCCCTGGAGCCCGAGATGGTCCGCCTCGTCGAGCAGGTCAAGGAGGAGGGGGACACGCTCGGCGGCGCGGTGACGGTGATCGCCCACGGGGTTCCTCCCGGGCTCGGCTCGCACGTGCAGTGGGACGAGAAGCTCGACGGCCGCCTGGCGCAGGCGATCCTCTCGATCCACGCCGTCAAGGCGGTGGAGATCGGCGCCGGCGTCACCGCCTCCCAAGGGCTCGGCAGTGTGGCCCACGACGCCATCGAGCGCGCCGAGGACGGCCGCTGGGTCCGCCCCACCAACCGCGCCGGCGGCCTGGAGGGGGGCGTCACCAACGGTGAGGACGTGGTGATCACCGCCTACAAGAAGCCGATCGCCACCCTGCGCAAGGGGCTGCCGAGCGTCGACCTCGACACCCTGGAGGCGCGCACCTCCCAATACGAGCGGAGCGACGTCACCGCCCTCCCCGCCGCCGGGGTGATCGCCGAGGCCATGATGGCCCTGGTGCTGGCGGACGCCCTGCTGGAAAAGCTGGGCGGGGATTCGATGGTGGAGCTGAAGGCGCACTGGGAGGCCACGGCGGCGCAGCAGCGGGCCTGGCCGGGGTGAGCCGGGCCGGCGGAAACATCGTGATACGATGGCTCGCGCCGTAATAGAAGCGGCGTTCTCCCTGCGCGAGGATTCCGTGTACGCCCAGACTGACGAGCCCACTCACCCGCAGCCGCATCAGCAACGAGACGAGCTGGCGGACTTCAGCACCGACCGCCGCGTCCTGGTGCTCTCCGGCTTGGCCGTGGGAATCGGCGTGGCGGCGGCGCTGGTTGCCTACGCGCTGGTCTGGCTGATCGCGGTCGTCACAAACCTCGCCTACTACCAGCGCTTCTCCTCCCAATTCGTGTCGCCGGCCGGCAATCAACTAGGGGGTTGGGCGGTGCTGGTGCCGATGATCGGCGGCCTGGTGATCGGCCTGATGGCGCGCTACGGCTCCGAGAAGATCCGCGGCCACGGCATCCCCGAGGCGCTGGAAGCCATCCTCATCGGCCGCAGCCGCGTCGAGCCCAAGGTCGCCGTGCTCAAGCCGGTCTCCTCGGCGCTCTCCATCGGCACCGGCGGCCCGTTCGGCGCCGAGGGGCCCATCATCATGACCGGCGGCGCCGTGGGCTCGCTGATCGCCCAGCTCTTCCATCTCTCCTCGGCGGAGCGGAAGACGCTGCTGGTCGCCGGCGCCGCCGCCGGCATGGCGGCCATCTTCGTTACGCCGATGGCGGCGGTGTTGCTGGCCGTCGAGCTGCTGCTCTTCGAGTGGAAGCCGCGCAGCTTCATCCCGGTGGCGGTCGCCGCGGTCGTCGCGGCGGTGGTGCGGGTGCCGTTGCTCGGCGCCGGGCCGATCTTCCCGGTCCCCGGCCATGCGGTCCTGGGGGCCGAGACGCTTGGCTTCGCCGTCGCCGTCGGACTGCTGGCCGGTGTGGCGTCGGGGTTGTTGACCGCTCTCGTCTACGCCTGCGAGGACCTCTTCGCCAAGCTGCCGGTGCACTGGATGTGGTGGCCGATCCTCGGCGGCCTGGCGGTAGGCGTCGGCGGCCTGCTCGACCCGCGCGTGCTGGGGGTAGGGTACGACACCATTCAGGCTCTGCTCGCCGGGCATCTCACCGGCGGCTCGGCCGCGTCGCTGCTCTTCCTCAAAGCCGCGGTCTGGGCCGTGGCCCTGGGGTCGGGCACCTCGGGAGGCGTGCTCGCGCCGCTCCTCATCATGGGCGGCGGCCTGGGAGCCTTGGAAGCAGGGCTGATTCCGGTCGGCGATACCGGACTGTGGGCCATGGTCAGCATGTCGGCGATGATGGGCGGCACGATGCGGTCTCCGCTGACGGCGATCCTCTTCACCGTCGAGCTCACTCACGATTGGAACGTGCTGCCGGCCCTGCTGGTGGGAGCGGTCGTGGCGCACGGCACGACCGTCCTGCTGCTGCGCCGCTCGATCCTCACCGAGAAGCTCGCCCGGCGTGGCCATCACCTGGTGCGTGAGTACAGCGTCGATCCTTTCGAGGTCCACCGCATCGCCGAGGTCATGGATCGCGGCGTCGTGACCATCCCGGCGACGATGACGGTGGCCGAGCTGTCCGCCCGCATCGCCGCCGGCGACCCGGCTCTGACCGGCCGCCAGGGTATCCCCATCGTCGACGCGCGAGGCGAGCTGGCGGGGATCATCACTCGCAGCGATCTGATGCGGGCGATGGAGAGCGAGCAGGGGCGAGCCGCGAGCGTGCTGGAGACCGGCACGCGGGACCTGATCGTCGCCTATCCCGACGAGCTCCTGCGCGACGCCGTGGCGCGCATGTTGGCGCACGACATCGGCCGGCTGCCGGTCGTCGACCGGCAGGACCGTCGCCGCTTGCTGGGATATCTGGGCCGCGCCGGCGTCATGCGGGCGCGGGTGCGGCTGTTCCAGGAGGAGAACCTGCGCGAGCGGGGGGGCGGGCCTTAGGTTGACGGCGCAGATCCACAGGCGGCACGCCGCCTCGGGTGCTCTATACTACGATCTGTGGATCGAGACCGCTACCAGAGAGAAGCCCAGCGCCTGGCCGCCATCCTCCGGGAGGAAATCCGGAGTCAGGGCGTCTCCATCCGCTCGCTGGAGCAGAAGATGGGGGTGGGCAACTCCGTCTACCAGAAGGTCCTCTGCGGCAAGATCACGATGACGGTGGGCCATCTCCTCCAGATCGCCGACGCGCTCGGCCTGGAGTGGCTGGAGCTCTTCCGCCGGGCCTACCTCGGTCCCGTTCCGCCCGCAGAGGCGCCGGCGACAGCCGGAGTCGACGATCTCGAAGCGAGGGTGCTGGAGATCCTGCTCCGGCACGGTGTGCTTCTGGAAACGCAGCCTGCGGATCAGGACGCTACGGCGCGAACAGAGCCGGCTCGAAGCGCAGGCCCGGATGCCAGGGAAGCCGTTCCAGGAACTGCCGCACCCGCTCGATCATCGCCACGGTGACCGCCTGAACCAGGCAGGCCTCGCGCACAAAGTAGAGCGCCCGCGCCGCCTCCGGCTGCATGCCCACCTCCACGAAGGTCTGATACATCTCCTCCGCCAGCTCCCGCACGTGCGCGGGCCGGCCCAGACGCAGCCAGACCGCTGCCAGCTCCAGACCCGCCACGGCGGCGTCATAAACCTGGTCCAGACGCAGATACTCGCGGCGTACCTCGACGAAAGCACGCTCCGCTTTCTCCGGCCGGCCCAGCCCGGCGTGGATCTTTCCCTCCACCCAGCGCAGCTTTACAAGAATCAACGGCGCATCAGCCAACTTTTCTCTCAACCCACTTTGCAGAAGCTGCCTGCTGGCTTCGTGGTGTCGTCCAGCATTCGCCAACGCATCGATAATATTCAAGCGGGTTAAGGTTTCCAGAGGTTGATCCTTTCGGCTATCAAGCATCTGGAGGCCCTTCTCCAGGAGGCGTACAGCCTCATTGGGATAGCCTTGGTAAAGGGTATTGCTGCCTTTGGAGATCAAGGCACGTCCTGCGAGATGCAAGTCTCCGGCTTCGAGATAGAGATCATAAACTTGATCCAGTAGCGCAATCGCATCATCGAGCCGTCGTTGCGCGCTTCTTAACGAGGCGAACAGGTCCAGCACCCGGGCCTGTAAAAGTGAATCGCCCGTCCCTGCCTCTAAAAATTCGATGGATTGCTCGAAAGCTGCGTCAGCCTCGAGAAAACGTTCATTGACTCGATAAGCATTGCCGAGCTCGGCAAAGGTGCGGGCGCGGAGGTCGGCCACGAATCCCGGCCAGGGATATTTCTCTACTTTGATGTGCTTGGCCACCCCTGCGGCGCTTTCCGCCAGGCTCAACATCCGTTTAGGATCGGTGAATCGTGCCTCGTAGCTCTTCCGTAACAGGGCCTCGCACAACGGCCAACCATGGAGCGCCTGGGCTTGCCGCCAGGGGAAGCTCTCGTCCCCCAACCCTCCCGAGGCTTGGTCCAGAAGGGTGAGCGCCCGCTCGAGCTTCGCCCTCTCCTTCTGCCAGCGCTTCTCGAGGCTTCGCGCGGAGCCGATGGAGCGAGCGAGAGCCTCCTCGTACCGATCCTCCGCCACCGGCTCGGCCGCCATCCAGGGCTCGTCTCCGAGAAGGATTTCGGCCGCCACCCGCAGACGCCGCCTGCATGGGGAGCAGTCAGTGAGGTGTTGGAGCAGCCGCTTCCTTTCGACCCCGTCCAGCCGGCCGGTCAGAAAGCTCTCGATCTGTCCCTTCCCGAGATGCATCATCAAAGCCCCTCCAGACGAAACGGAATGCAGCACCAGCTTCTCCAGAATTGTCTCATAGAGGCAAGCCCGGCGAAAAGGCCCGGGAGCGGTTATTTCCGTCCTCCCGGGCTCTAGACCTCCGCACGCCGGTCAAGGATGACCGTTGGGACCGGTGCGTGGTCCCTGCCTTCTACTCTTCGGAAGGCAGGCACCGTTGGGATCGGTCTGTGACCCTAAGTCGCATTTCAAGACCACGCCCGGGTTCGACGCCGGGCTCGGCGCGAGGCCCAGCCATGCGAGGACGTGCTGGTAGACCCCTCCCGCCCAGTCTCTCTCCTCTCCCCACTTGGCGGCCCCTGCGGCCCCCGCGGGAGAGACCACGACCATGGCCAGCACCGCCACGAGCGCGACGACGGCCCCGATACGGTTTCCTCCTCTTCCTCCTCCTAAGAGCATCTCAACCCTCCTTTGTTTGATCTGCTCCGCGGCTCGCGAGGGCCGGTATTGGCCCAAGCGTCCACGGATTGCCGACGATGCTCTTAGTTTGCCTCTAATTTGACCCTAGCTTACCACCAAAATTGTCTCTTCCGACGCCTTTTGTTGCTTGGCGATCAAGAGAACAGCGTTTTTCTGCCTGATTGCCTGACCTGACTGTGGATCATTCATCTACAATCCGAGAAAAAAGTGCTTGACATTGGCGATATTTGCCGCCTATCCTGCTGCACATGGATTCTAGAGCGACACGCCCAGAGGATACCCGGCCGCGGGTCCGGGCCGCTGTCGAGGGCTTGGAGAGGGTCCAGACCGAGCTTCAGGAGATCGCCGCCAGCCTGCCGGAGGAGGCTGCGGAGCCGGACGGCGAGGTCTCTCTCCGCACGGTGATCGAGTGCGTGCTGGCGGACCGCCTTCAGCCCGCGGTCCGGGACCTGCGGGCGGTGATGGAGTGAGCCCCTACTTCTCCGCCGCCCGCGCCAGCATCCCGTCCCGGTGCGATACACTAGGAGGATGAATGGCGATCTGGATGACGCCGACTACCAGCGTCTCCTCCAGTTCCGGATCAGCCTGCGGCGCTTTCTGCACTGGAGCGAAGAGCAGGCTGAGCGGGCGGGGTTGACACCGGCGCAGCACCAGCTTTTGCTCGCCATTCGCGGGCACGAGGGCGAGCAGGGCCCCACCATCGGCGAGGTCGCCGGCTATCTGCTGCTGCGCCACCACAGCGTGGTGGGGCTGGTCGACCGGGCGGAGCGGGCGGGGCTGGTCCAGCGGCAGGAGGACTCGGGGGACCGCCGGGTGGTCCGCCTGCGGTTGACTTCCCAGGGCTCAGGCCTCCTGCAGCAGCTCGCCTCCCAGCACCTCGAAGAGATCCAGCGGCTCACCCCGCGGATTCAGGAGCTGTCGCAGGGGTTGGAGCCGTAGAAAACCCTCATCACCCCAGCCCTCTTCTCCCGTCCCCTCCCACCCTCCCTTCACCGGGAGAAGAGGGAGAAGAAAGACAGCGCGCAGCGGATGTTTCCCCTCTCCCGGTGCGGGAGGGCGGAAGGGGACGGGAGAGGGGCAGGGGTGAGGGTTCGGGTGCCTGCTATACTCGCCTCCGCTCCCGAAGGCAAGCACCACGAATGGGAAGATTTCCGGGTGTCGCTTCCTGTCTGTGCCTCCTGGCCTGGCCGCTCTCCGGCCTGGCCCAGGAAGCTCTCACGCCCGTGCTCCTCGGGCCCGGCAGCGCCGTGGAACGCGAGATCGCCGCGGGTCAGACGCACGCCTACCGACTGGCGCCGGAAGCCGGCTCCCATCCGCTGGTCACCGTCGAGCAGCGCGGCGCCGATGTCGTGGTGAAGGTGACCGGCGCGGACGGCCGGAGCTTCGCCGTCGACGGCCCCACCGGCCGCTGGGGGCCCGAACGGCTCCTGCTCGCTGCCGGCGCGGGCCCGTTCCGGGTCGACGTCGAGGCGCCGCCGGGGTCGGATCCCGGGACGTACGAGATCCGCCTGGAGCTCCTGGACGACGCGAGCTCGGAGGATCGCCAGCGCCTCGAAGCCGAGACGATCAGCACCGAGTCCGCCCGGCTGTACACGGCTGGTCCAGCCGGTTCCTGGCACCAGGCCATCGCTCTCCAGCTTCGCGCGCTGCCGCTCTGGCGGGCTCTGGGCAGGCAGCGGGAGGAGGCCCTCGCCCTGCTCAACGTCGCGCGGCTCCACTCCAAGCTCGGCGAGATACGGGAGTCGCTGGTGGCCAGCCGGCAGGAGCTCGCTCTCTGGGCCGGCCTCGGCGACGAGAGAAAACGGGCGGACACGCTCCTCGACATCGGCTCCGCCCTCCGCTCTCTCGGCGAGGGCAAGGAGGGTGTGGCCGCTTTGCAGGAAGCGATCGGGCTCTTCCAGGCCCTGGACGACGGCGCGGGGGAAGCCGGGGCGCTCAACTACATCTGCCTCATCCATCACGGCCAGGGAGAGCTGGAGGAGGCCCTCGCCTGCTACGAGCGGGCGGCCGCCCTGTTCCGGGAGGCGGGCAAGCCGCAGCAGGAAGCGCTGGTGCTCGTCAGCACCGCCGGCGCCTATGAGAGCCTGGGCGAGCCCCGCCGGGCGCTCGACCTCTTCGACCAGGTCCTCATGTCCCTGCGCGCCGCCGGCGACAAGCGGGGCGAAGCCTACGCCCTGGAGAACATCGCCAAGTCTCAGCTCACTCTCGGGGAGATCGGAGAGTCCCTGGCCCATCACCGCCAGGCCCTCGCCGCCTTCCGCGAGCTCGGGGACCGGTGGCCGGAAGCGGGGACCCTCCACAATCTGGGCGCCTGTTACCTCGCGCTCGGCGAGCTCGACCGGGCCGGCGAGCACTACGAGCAGGCGTTGGCGATCCAGAAAGCGCTGGGCGACCGCCGGGGGGAAGCCGCCACCCTCGACGACCTGGGGCTCATCCGCCAGCGTCTCGGCGAGCACCGGAAGGCGAGAGAGCTGTACGCTCAGGCCCTGGAGCTCACCCGGGCCACCGGGGACAGGAACCAGGAGGCGATCACCCTCCGGCTTCTGGGCCAGGCGTCGCTGGCCCTCGGCGAGCCGGCCGCGGCCCTCGACAGCCTGCGGCAGGCGGCCGCGATCCTGGACGCGACGGGAGACCGCGTCCAGGCCGGCGTGGTCCTGCGGCTGACGGGCGAGGCCCTGGCGCTCCAGGGTGAGCCGGAGAAAGCCCTGGAGCCCCTCGCGCGGGGGCTCTCCTTCAGCCACGCCGCGGGCGACCGGGTGGGAGAGGCGGAGGCGCTCACCAGCCAGGCCCGCGTGGAACGCCGGCTCGGCCGCCCGCGCGAGGCCGAAAGCTCGCTGGCGGCAGCCCTCCCCCTCTTCGAATCGGCCCGCGCCTCGATCGCCAACCCCGACCTGCGCGCCTCCTTCCTCGCCGCCCGGCGGCAGGCCTACGAGCTGCGCATCGATCTCCTCCTGGATCTCGACCGCGGCGAGCCCGCGGCCGGCCATGCCCGGCAGGCCCTGGAGATCAGCGAGCAGGCCCGGGCGCGATCCCTCCTGGATCTCCTCCAGGAGGCGCGGACCAACCTCCGGGAGGGGGTCGATCCCGCTCTGCGGGAGCGCTGGCTCTCCGCCCGCGAGCGCCTCCAGGCCAAGACGGAGAGGCAGCTCAAGCTGCAGAGCGCCGGCGCCCCCGCGGAGCGGATCTCGGCGGTGGAACGCGAGATCGGAAGCCTCTTGGAAGAGGTCGAGGCCGCCGAGGCCGAGATCCGGCGCACCAGCCCCCGCTACGCCGCGCTGGTCCAACCGCATCCCCTGCGGGCCGAGGAGATCCAGGCCCTGCTGGATCCGGACACGCTGCTCCTCGAATACTCGCTCGGGGAGGAACGGAGCGTCCTGTGGGTCGTGGGCTCCGGGTCCGTCACCGCCTTCGCGCTCCCGCCGCGGGCGCGGATCGAGGCCCTCGCCCACCAGGTCTACGAGGAGCTGAGCACCCGCTCGGTGGGAGGAGAGAAGGCCGGACGCCGGTCGCGGGACGCCGCGCGCCTGGAGCTCAGCCGCCTGTTGCTCGGACCGGTCGCCGGACACCTCCCCTCCCGGCTGGTGATCGTGCCCGACGGCGCCCTCCACTACGTGCCCTTCGAGGCCCTGGCCGATCCCGGCGCGCCGGCCGCCACCCTGCTGAAGGGCCACGTCGTCGTGTCTCTCCCCTCCGCCACCGTGCTCGCGGCCCAACGGCGGGACCTGGGCGGCCGGCCTCCCGCTTCCAGAGCCCTGGCCGTGCTGGCCGACCCGGTCTTCGACCGGCGGCAAGGCGGCTTCGACCGGCTGCCTCTCACGCGACTCGAAGCGGAGAGCATCGCGGCGCTCGTGCCCCCGGACCAGCGCTGGCTGGCGCTCGGCGTCCAGGCCAACCGCGACGCGGTCCTGGGCGGCGAGCTGGCACGCTACCGGATCGTCCACTTCGCCACCCACAGCCGCATCGACCCCCGCCTGCCGGCCCTCTCCGGCGTGCTCCTCTCCCAGGTGGGAGAGGACGGCGCGCCGCGCCAGGGGCTGCTCAGCCTGGAGGACATCTACAACCTGCGCCTCGACGCCGGCCTGGTCGTCCTCTCCGGCTGCGAGACGGCGCTCGGCCGCGAGGTCCGCGGCGAGGGGCTGGTGGGGCTCACCCAGGGGTTCTTCCAGGCCGGAGCCCTCCGGGTGGTGGCGAGCCTCTGGCCGGTGCAGGACCGAGCCACGGCGGAGCTGATGTCCCATTTCTACCGCGCCATGCTGCGGGACGGCCAGACGCCGGCCGCCGCCCTCCGCCAGGCGCAGCTCGCTCTCGCCCGAGACCGGCGCTGGGGAGATCCTTACTACTGGGCCGGCTTCATCCTGCTGGGAGAGTGGCGCTGACCCCATGATTCCACCAGATCTGGAGGAAGCGGAGAGGGCTGCCGCGATCGCCCGGCGCATCCACGCCGGCGACGCCGACGCCGAGCGCGAGCTGGTGGAGCGCTACAGCCAGGGCCTGCTCTACCACCTGCGGCAGATGACGCGGGACCCATCCCTCGCCGACGACCTCCACCAGGAGACCTTCCGCGTCGTCCTCCTGCGCCTGCGCTCCGGCGCCCTGGAGCAGCCGGAGAAGCTGGCCGGATTCATCCTGCGGACCGGCCGCAACATGGCCCTGGGAGATTATCGACGGCACGCCCGGCGGGGCGATTTCGCGCCCGCGGAGCTCCCGGCCGAGCCTCCCGATCCCACCCCGGGGCAGCTCGACCGCGTGCTGCGCCGTGAGGCCGCCGAAGCCGTGCAGCAGCTCATCGCCGAGCTCGGCTCCGAGCGCGACCGCGAGATCCTCCTGCGCTTCCACGTCGCCGAAGAGGAGAAGGAGACCATCTGCGCCGATCTCGGCCTGACCACCCTGCAATTCAACGTGGTCCTCTTCCGCGCCCGCCAGCGCTTCAAAGAGCTGGTGGAACGCTCCCGGCAGGGGCGCTCCCCGGCCGCCAGGAAGCGGGCCTGAAATAATCACCTGAAATAATCCCTCGCCACGCGGCAGTAGATTCCGATGGACCATACCTACATCGACGACCACCAGATCCCCGAGCGCTACCTCATGGGCCGTCTCGACCCGGAGGAGCGGGAGGCGTTCGAGGAGCACACCATGGTCTGCGCGGAGTGCCTGGAACGGCTCGAGCTCGCCGCCGGCCTGCGCTCCGGCCTCCAGCAGACCGCCGCCGTGGCGGCTGTGGGGACCGGCCTCCTCGCCGCCCTGGCCCGCCTCGGCCGCTCGCGGGGAATGGCCCTCGCCTTCACCGTCCTCCTCCTGGTGGCTCTCCTCCCCTCCGGCCTGCTGCTGCGCCAGATGCGGGAGCAACAGCGTCTCCTGGCCGCCCCCCGGCCGGACCCGCGGCAGGAGGCCGAGCTCCAGAGCGCCCGCCAGGCTCTCGCCGATCAGCGCCTTCAGACCGAGAGGGAACGAGGGGAGAAGGATCGCCTCCAGGGCGAGCTCAGCGGCGCGCTGCGCCCCCAGGCCAACACGCCGATCCTCGCCCTCGCTCCGGAACGCTCCGCGCCCGGTCCGCGCCCGCCGACCCAACGGATCGAGCTGCCGCGCGGCCCCGGCTGGATCGTCCTCGCCCTGGACCTCGAAGCCGCGGAGTATCCGCGCTATCAGGTCCGCCTGCGGGGGCCGGGCGGCGCCCTCCTCTGGCAGGGCGACGGCTTCGAGCCCGATCCCCAGGGCACGCTGACCCTCAGCCTCCCCTCGACCCTCCTCCCGCCCGGCGACCTCAGCGTCGAGGTCGACGGCCTGCCCGCGAACGGAAAGCCCGTCCGCGCCGCCCGCTTCGCCTTCCGTGCCGCTGGCTAGCATGGCTGTCTTCGACCGCGCACACCCGGGTGAAATAGTTCCTGGGGTCATGGCAGTGCCTCATCGAGTGAAGTCGAGCAGATGAACGAAAAAATACCCGTAACCACAAAGGAGAATCGGCGATGAACAACACCATGAGCGCGAGCGGTTTGCAGGTCCTCGGGCAAACGCTCGAACCGAGACAGCAGGTGATGGATCCGAGCGCAATCACAGGGACGTTTAACCAAGTGTACCGGGATGGCGCACCATACGATCAGATAGAGATCACCTTCACATCTGATACAACATCTACTTTTAGCACGGCTTATTTCAGCTTGACGGCCGATGACACGCCGTGGGGTACGGCAGCATTTCAGGCCGATAACGGGTGCCAGGGAGGGTTCCCGGGAGTGGTAAAGTTTACGGACCCCACGGCCACCACGGACCCCAAGCGCACTGTATATGCGGTAGTGTGCGATCCCGGAGATGGTTATCAAAAGTGTGTCATGCTAGCAATCTACGATGTGGTGTCTCCCGCTACGGGGGCTTATAGCAATCATCCTAACCCTTTGGAAACGGCTCCCACAGGCGTCTGGTTGGGCACGTCGCCTCCCCCACCCCCAGTGCAGTGCTCCTGAACCTCCACGCGCCAACAAGCTCCACCGTGCCCGGCGGCCGCGCCGGGAACGCGTGTCTTTAGCGGCCATCCCACTTATTGAGGAATCTTCGGTTTAAATGCTCGGAAGGCGAACGTCCGGGATGCCCGTTTCACTTTCGCAACATGAGTCAAGACAACAGTTCTATCGCGGAACCATTCGTTCCCGCCGGCTCTCGGCCTCAACGAATCCGTGATCGAACCTGAAATAGCGGCGCAACTTGCGGCAGTGAGGAGATGGAAACAATCGGCGGTGGAATGAGCCCCCCGATATTAAGGTCAACAGGAGAAAATCATGCCCCAGACAGGAAGCGGCGATCAGACGTTCCTCATTGTCCCCTCTGTTGGCACAAACGTTTGTATCACGGCAGGAACGAGCTCTGGAGACACCGTGACGCTCCAAACCATCCAAAACCCACCCTCGAGCACACAGCTCTGGAGTGCGTCGTTCCAGACCAATGAAGAGAATGGCGTGACCGTGGCCGGATTCGCTTTCATCAACTCGGCAAGCACCACGCCGATGTCCATCACCAGCCAAGGGACGAATCAGCCGTTGGTGATGCAGAGCTTCTCGTTTGACAGCGGCGATCAGGACGCCTGGTATATAGTGGGCTCGGGGACTCTGCCGGCCGTCCAGTTCGTCTGGCCGGGGGACAATACTTCGAATTGGAACGACTTTGGCGGCCAGGGAAACCCCGGCGACACCGTCGGCCTGTGGACCGGTGTGGGTTCCAACTCCATCTGGCAGCTCGTCGTCCCTTCCCCATCTACCCCTAACCCCTAAGGGGAGTCGCTTGGCGTCTACGGCGCGGCGGTCCCGGCCAGCACGGGATCGCCCGCCGTGGCCGTCTGGCCTGTCACCCCGAACGGCTGGGCACGTCGAGCGCTCCCACAGGCGCTTGGTTGGGCACGTCGGCTCCCCCACCCCCAGTGCAGTGCTCCTGAACCTCGCCCGGCGAATAGAAAGCGAACAGCGGTAGACAGCAAGACAAGAATCGTCCCGGCAATCCTACGAAAGGAACCGACAGCACCTACACCGGCGCCGCCGTCCTGGCAATCACGAAAGACAACCGGGCGTCGTTTCAAATCATCACGCAGGCGCAGCCGGGCACGCCACCGTGGAATGACGTCTGGACCGCGCTCGCGGGCAGTCCCCAGCCCGTCTCGCAGGGCTATGCCTGGCCGCCTGTCCAGTATGTCCAGGGGTTACAGGGGAATCAACCCATGGTGCTGGTGGGGGGCCAGAACCAGGGGTTTCCTTCGGCCGGCGGTGTAGGGGACGAGGTTGTAGCGGCGCGCACGGCGGTCGGCCTGAGCTGGCTTCGTCGCCGAAGGCGCGGACCTGAAGAACCCACCACCGGAATTGCTGCGCAAGCTCATCAGCGATCAACGGCAGCTTCCTGCAGCCGATGCGGTCTACACCGGCTTGGGACACGCCACGTTCGCCACCGCCTTTATCTGGAGCACAACCCAGGTCAAGCTCCTCTTCGAGAACGGTAGCGAGCTGCAGTTCGATGGCACCTCCTGGGGCATCGGCCTGGCAGGAGGTATCTCCTGGGGAGCCGGCTTGTTCGGCGTACCGCCCGACAAGCTCATTGGAAGCTGCAACTACCAGCAGAATCTCACCGCAGTATTTTCGCAGGTCACCTTCTGGAACGACAACGGCGCGCTGGGCAGCTTCCAAGGTGCCAGCATAGGCGTTGGTGGCTCCGCAACCGGTGGCGGAGGAAGCTGGAAAAAAGCTTCCTGATCGGAAAGCGGGTTAAGCGTCCTCGCCCGCCCGGGATTGAAATCCCGGGCGGGCGAGGACCCGGACGCTCCGGAAAGAGACGACGCTCACCTTTAAGTGAGCTGTATTGAGGTAGGCCCTGAGTAAGCCCGGCCCTCGTCTCACCGCCGGGAGACGAGGGCCGGATTGAGGAGGGCCTTTAGGAAGCGGCGCCGGCCAGCACGGGTTCCCCCGCCACCACCCCAAACGCCTTCAGCACGTAGTCGCAGACGAAGATCTCCTGCACCGCGACCCCCGTCAGCTTGCAGACGATGCGCTCGGTTCCCGAGGAGCGGCCGGGGCGCCCCTGGTCGGCGGCGAGCAGCATCTCGCCGATCTCGCCGTCGATGCGGCCGGCGTCCCACAGGCCGGTGCGGATGCCGTGACCGACCTCGCCCAGGGTCTGGTTCTGCGAACGGCTGTCCACATAGACCTTGTCGGCCCGGAGGATGGCCTCGGGGTCGATCTCGCGCTTGTAGTTGGAGTCGGCCCCCATGGCGATCACCAGCGCCCCCTCGCGCAGCCACTCGCCCTTGACGATCGGCTCGTTGGCGTAGGTGGTCGTCACCAGGACGTCCGCGGGACGGGCGGCCTCCTCGGCGTCGGCTTTCACTTCGACTTCCAGATCGGGACGGCCGGCCCGCAATTCCTCGGCGAAGCGCCGCACGTTCTCGGGGGTGCGCCCCCAGGCGAGCACCCGGCGGATCCCTGAGCAGACGTGGAGGATGGCCTCGGTCTGCAGCCGCGCCTGGGCCCCTGAGCCGAAGATGGCCAGCGTCTCGGCGCCGGCGCGGGCGAGCGCCTGGGCCCCCACGGCGCCGGCGCCGGCGGTGCGGAGCTGGGTTATGTACGCCCGGTCCTCCAGCACCGCCAGCGGCTGACCGTCGAGGGCGCTGAAGATCATGATCACCCCGTTGATCGACGGCCTCGGCGGCACCTGCCGGGTGTTCTCCGGGAAGGTGGAGGCGACCTTCACCAGGCAGAAGTCGAACGGCTCCACATGCCCCGTCTTGATGTGCAGGGCCCCCTTCTGGCGCTGCGGCATCTCCAGGTGCTGCACGGGCGGGATGTTCGCCCCGCCGCGCGAATAGCTCTTGAAGGACTCCCGGACCGCGGCGATGACCTCCTCCAGCCGGACCAGGCCCTTGATCTCTTCGTAGGTGATGGTGCGCATCTTCGGAAATACCCCTTCCGTGGCGATATTCGCCCGCTTCTATGAGTGCGGGGCGGGGGAGAGAGCGGGACCGGCACGGATTGGCACGGACCCACACGGACACACAAGGACGACGAGAATCGCCGTCCGTGCTGGCCCGCGTTAGTCCGTGTGGTGCCGCGTCAGTCCTTTGACTCGGTACAATCTCCTCCTCCATGGCTCCTCCCCCCCTCTCGATCGTCATCCCCACGCACGACACGCGGGAGCTGACCCTGCGCTGTCTCGCCTCCCTCCAGGCCTCCTCACTGGAGGTGATCCTGGTGGACGACGCGAGCCGCGACGGCACGGCCGCGGCGGTGGCGGCGCGGTATCCGGGGGTGGTGGTGCTGCGCAACGAGGAGCCGGCCCGCTTCACCCGCTCGGCGAACCGCGGCCTCGCCCGCGCCTCGGGAGAGATCCTCCTGCTCCTCAACAGCGATACCGAGGTGGAGCCGGGCGGGCTCGCGCGGCTGGTGGAGATCTTCGCCCGCGAGCCGGAGCTGGGGATCGCCGGCGCCCTCCTCCACTATCCGGACGGCTCCCCCCAGTGGAGCGGCGGCCGGGAGCCCTCCCTCGCCTGGTTCTTCGCCCTGACCAGCGGATTGCCCCGTCTCCTGGAGAAGCTGCCGCTCTACCGGCGCTCCAGGCCGCTCGCGCCGGACCGGCCGCTGGAGGTCGACTGGGTGACCGGAGCGGCGATGGCCTTCCGGCGGGCGGTCTGGGAGGCGGCGGGGCCGCTCGACGAGGGGTTTCAGTTCTATGCCCAGGACCTCGACTTCTGCCTGCGCGCCCGCCGGACCGGGTGGCGGGTCGAGGTGCGCCCCGAGGTGCGGGTGCTCCATCACCACGGCGCCACGATCGGCCGCGCCCCCGGCGCCAGCGACCACCAGCACCCGGAGCTGCTGCGGAGCGACCTCCTGCGTTGGGCCCGCAAGCACCACGGTCCGGCCTGGGCCGCCCGCGCCGAAATCGCGCTGCGGGCGGGGGTCCGGCTGCGGCGGGCGCTTGCCATCCTCCCCCATAGAGTGTAGAAAGCCCTCCGGCCCCCCGCGGCCGGCCCTTATGCTCGAGATCCTCCAATATCGCGACCTCGTCCTGGCCCTGGTGGCCCGGGAGCTGAAAGTGCGCTACCGGCGCTCGGCCATCGGCTTCACCTGGACGATGCTCCAGCCGCTGCTGATGATGCTGGTCCTGCAGGCGGTCTTCAGCTTCCTCTTCCGCTTCAACGTCAGCAACTACCCCGTCTACGCCATGGCGGGCATCCTGTTCTGGAACTTCTTCAGCCAGAGCATCGTGGCGTCCATGAACAGCTTGCGGGGCAACGCCCAGCTCCTCAAGAAGGTGCCGGTCCCCAAAGAGGTCTATCCCGTCGCCACCGTGCTCTCGGGAGTGCTCAACCTGATCTTCGCGCTGGTGCCGCTCTTCCTCATCCTGCTGGTGACCCACCAGCCGCTGACCCCGGCGCTGTTCTTCCTGCCGGTCTCGATCTTCCTCGCCGCCCTCTTCACCCTGGGGACCGGGCTCCTGCTCTCTCCGCTCTCGGTGTTCTTCAGCGATATCGTCGAGATGATCACCGTGATCCTCTCGGTCCTGATGTACCTGACGCCGATCTTCTATCCCAAGGAGATCGTCCCCGAGAGATGGCGCTGGATCGTGCGCTTCAACCCGGTGCGCTCCATCCTCGAGGTCTTCCGCGACCCGATCTACTACGGCAAGATCCCGCCGTTCCGGCACCTCGGCACCTGCCTGCTGATCGCCGTCGTCGCCTTCGTCATCGGCGCCGTGGCCTTCCGCCGCAGCAGCGACCGTATTCCCTTCTATATTTGATCCCCTCTACAGGTGATGTCCGACCTCAGCATCCGCCTCGACAGCGTCTCCCTCTGCTACCGGCTGGCCAAGCAGCGGATCCCCTCCTTCAAGGAGTACGCGATCCACTTCCTGCGCGGCTCGCTGGCCTACGAGCAGCTCTGGGCGCTGCGCGACCTCGACCTCACGGTCTTGCGCGGCGAGACGCTGGGCATCATCGGCCGCAACGGAGCGGGCAAGAGCACGCTCCTCAAGGTGGTCTCCCGGGTGCTCAAGCCGAGCCGCGGCACCGCCACCATCAACGGGCGGATCGCCCCCATCCTGGAGCTCGGCAGCGGCTTCGACTACGAGCTGACCGGCCTGGAGAACGTCTACCTGAACGCCCTCCTCCTGGGGCACACGCGGCGGGAGATCATCGTGAAGATGGACGAGATCGTGGAGTTCAGCGGCCTGGGGGACTTCATCCGCTCCCCCCTGCGCAACTACTCCTCGGGCATGCAGGCCCGTCTGGGCTTCTCCATCGCCACCGCCTGGGTGCCCGACATCCTGATCCTCGACGAGGTGCTCTCCGTGGGCGACGCCACCTTCACCGACCGTTGCGAGCAGCGCCTGCTCAGCTTCCGGAAGGCCGGCGCGACCGTCCTCCTGGTCTCCCACAACACGGCGGCGGTGGTGAAGAACTGCACCCGCTGCATCTGGCTCGACGACGGCCGGATGAAGGCGGACGGCAAGGCCGAGGAGATCGTTCGCCTCTACCTGCGCGAGCACGGCACCGAGCCCGGCGAGCACGCGGGCGGCCGGGTGCCGGCGGCCTCCTGACCGGCCGTCAGGCAAACGTCCCTGCTACCCCACTCAACCCCGCGTTGACGCGCAGCTCCTGGAGCAGCTCCAGCGCCAGCAGCACGTTCGGGATTTTCTCCGTGCCCACACCGATGGCGTCGAGCATCTTCCCCTGCCGGCGGACGCGCAGCTTGCGGCCTGAGATCTCGGCCTTGCCGATCTCCGTCATGGGGATCCGCTCCTTGCCCTTCCACGACACCCCTTGGACTGAAAGGCCGAGCGGGCCGAAGACGACCTGGTCGCCGTTCGCCAGCCGGCGCTTGAGCTCGGGGCGGAGGCGGTCGTGGATCTCCTTGACGATCATGTCGATCGCCTGCTCGGCGTTCTTGAAGTTGTAGGTCACGCGGATGTCCCGGCGCGTCGTCCCCACCAGAGTGAGCCGGAGCAGGCCGGCACGCTTTCCCTGCCGGGCCTCGAGCGCCACCTGCACCGCCGCCCCGATCAGGCCCCCCACCAGCCCACCGTATCGAATGGGGGTGTTCTGATAGCGATACTCCGAGATGTCGCTCCACATCAGCTCTCGGGTTCCGAGAACCGACGACCGGCGGACCCCTTCGCTGAAGACTGTGACCGTCGTCTTCCTGATCGCCACCCAGAGCGCCGCGTAGGCGGCGAGGATCAGGGCTCCAATCACCACGGGGGTGTACTCGACGGGGTCGGAGCCCAGACCGACGGCGATGAAGATGCCGGCGGTCAGAAGGAACAAGATGCCGAACGCCAGCCGGACGTTGACCGTCTGGCGGAAGACGCGGCGTGGGGGCGACTGGATCATGGAAGACTCTCCTGGCGGCGGGCTGTCCCTGCCCTCGCGATGCGGTCCGGATTGGAATGGACAGGAAGGATTCTACCTGTTCCGGGCTCTGGGGAGAGGCGGCCCGGCTCCGATCGCCCGCTGCCGGGCCGCGGAGCGTGTTCGGGGAGGCGCTCGTCTGCTCGGGGAGAGGGTCCGTCTTTTTGGGGAGACCCCTCGTCCTTTTTGGACGGGGCTCCGTCTTTTTTGGACGGGGCTCCGTCTTTTTGGGGAGAGGGGTCGTCTTTTTTGGACGAGGCCTCGTCTTTTTGGGGAGACCCCTCGTCCTTTTCGGACAAGGCTCCGTCTTTTTTGGACGAGGCCTCGTCTCTTTGGGGAGAGGGGTCTCCCCAAGAGGACGCTTAAATGCCCACCGCGGAATTCCTATCCGCCCTCAACCGTTGTACACTCTGACAACTGACGATCCCCCAGACGGGTCCACGGCGTCTTGCGAGGCAAGGCGTTGTTTACTTCAGGAGGTATACTCGCACGATGCTGGGAAAGGTCTTGTCTCTCCGTACCGACCGCTCGATCGGCAAAGCCCTCCGCTTCCCCTGCACCCTGTTGCTCTTCGCCACCGGTGCGCTCTATGCCGCCAACGCTCCCGCGACCCCCGCGGCCGCGGCCTCGCCGGCCGCTCTGCCAGCGGCCATCTACGCCCCGGCGCCTTCCGGGGTCCCGGCCGTCGCGGCCTCGCAGGAGGTAGCTGCAACAGCGGTGCCGGCGGTCTTCTCCCGGGGTGCCGAGGGGCTGTCGCCGAAGGTGCTCGCCAAGGCGCTGGACGCGGTCTCCACCGCTCGCTCCCGGGGGATCTCCGGCAAGAGCGACCGGCTGACGGTCATCGATTATTCCCTCCCCTCGACCCAGCCGCGGCTCTGGGTGCTCGATCTGGCCCAGGGGAAGGTGCTCTTCCATGAGCTGGTCGCCCATGGTGCCGGCAGCGGCGACAAGTACGCCACCCGCTTCTCGAACGTCAACGACAGCCGGGCTACCAGCCTCGGCCTGTTCCTGACCGCCGGTACCTACGAGGGGGGGAACGGCTACTCGCTCACGCTCAAGGGGCTCGATCCTGGAATCAACGATCAGGCCGAGACGCGGCACATCGTGATGCACGGCGCCTGGTACGTCAGCGAGGACCACGCCCGGCAGTTCGGCATGATCGGCCGGAGCTGGGGCTGCCCGGCCCTCTCCCAGACGGTCGCCCCGGCGGTGATCGACGCCATCAAGGGCGGCAGCTTCCTCTACGCCTACGCCGGCTCGGCCCCCTCCGCCCCGACCGTGATGCAGGCCTCGCTCTCCGCCTCGCACCCCGCGGCCAAGCGGAGCCGGGCGACCCGCGCGGTGGCCCGGACCGCCGCCCAGACCGTGGCGGCGACGGTCAGGGCGCGGTAACAGAGAATCTTGCCCACTGGGGCGGCCTGCCCTCCGAGTCCTCACCCCCTAGCCCCTCTCCACTTCGTGGAGAGGGGGAACGAAGCTCCGAATTCGACAACGTTGATCTCTGGGCCCTCCCTCTCCACGAAGTGGAGAGGGACCGAGGGTGAGGCTTCGGAGGGCAGACGGCTCCGAGGGCATAGGCGCCTTGGCCCGCCCCTTGCTTATTCCAACCCACAGCAGTCGCGGTACGTAGTCGTGGATCGGAATTTCCGCGATGTGGAATATCTACTCTCTCGGCTTGCGCCCTCTCATCCGGACCGCCCTGGCGGCCGCGGGGCTCTGCCTCGCCTGCTCGTCGCAATCCCCCAAAGAGAAGCTCCTCGACACGGCCCAGACGGCCTCCTCCTGGATCGCCACCCTGCGGATGACCGGCGAGCAGTGGGGGGCCAACAGCGTGCCGACCTCCTTCGTGGAGACCACTGTGAAGGCGGCACGGTCGGAGCTGGAGCAGGAGGCGGACGAAGCCGCGAAATCCCAGGCCCCGCCGGAGGTACGCGACCCCTTCCGCCGGATCGTGACCGAGGCCAGGGACGTGGGGAAAAGGCTGAGCCAGGCCGCCGAGGAGAACGACCGGCCGGAGGCGGCGCGGGAGGTCGGCCGGCTGGCGGCCCTCCAGGAGCAGCTCGCGGCGCTCCAGAAACAGAACGGGGGGGAATCGCAATGAAGAAGGCCGCCACCCTCGCGCTCGGCATCCTCACCAGCGTCGGCGGGTTCTTCGACGTGGGGAACCTGGCGACCGCCGCTCAGGCCGGGGGGGTCTTCCGCCTCCAGCTCCTCTGGCCGCTCCTCCTCGGCACGATCCTGGTGATCTTCCTGATCGAGATGTCCGGCCGCTTCGCCGCCGTCACCCGGCAGGCGCTGCCGGACGCCATCCGCACCCACCTGGGCTTCGCGGCCTGGCTCGGGCCGTTCCTGATCCTGTCGCTCGTCCATTTCCTGGTGCTCGGCGCGGAGATCGGCGGCATCTGCTTCGCCCTCCACCTGGTCACCGGGCTGCCGGTACCGTTCTGGGCGCTCCCCGTCGCGGCCCTGACCTGGCTCTTCCTCTGGCGGACGAGCTTCAGCGCCATCGAGAACAGCACGTCACTCCTCGGCCTCATCACGCTGGCGTTCGTGGTGGCCGCCTGGCAGCACCGGCCGCCCACGAGCCAGATCCTGGCCGGGATGCTGCCCACCCTCCCCCACCACGATCCGGCGCGCTACTGGTTCATCGCCGTCAGCCTGCTGGGAGCGGTGATCACGCCCTACATGCTCTACTTCTATTCCTCGGGCGCGGTCGAGGACAAATGGGACGAATCGTACATCGGGGTCAACCGCGGGGTCTCGGTGATCGGCATGGGGTTCGGCAGCCTCATCTCTGTGGGCGCCATCGTGGTCGCCGCCGTGGTGCTCGCTCCGCGGGGCATCCAGGCGGACGACTACCACCAGGCGGCGCTGGTGCTGACCACCGCCTTCCCCTTCTGGGGGTTCGTGCTGTTCGCCGCCGCCATGGGGATCGCCTGCCTCGGCGCGGCGACCGAGGTGGCGCTGTCGATGGCCTACACGACGGCCCAGACCTACGGCTGGAACTGGGGAGAGGACCTCGACCCTCGCGAGGACGCCCGCTTCTGCCTGGTCTACACCGGCGCCATCCTGGCCTCGTCGCTGCTCATCCTCTTCGGCGTCGATCCGCTCAAGCTGACCCTGCTGACCATGGCGGTCAACGCGGCCGTGCTCCCCTTCGTCGCCATCCCCTTCCTGCTGCTGATGAACGACCGCAAGCTGCTGAAGGAGCATTGCAACGGCTGGATCTCGAACGCGGTCACCCTCTTGGTGGTCGTGCTGTCGATCGTCCTCGCCGTCGTCTCGATCCCGCTGCTGATCCGAGGGGGGAGCTGATGCCGCGGGAGAAAGGGCTTCCGGACGATCTCGAGCTGGCCCGGGACATCCTCGACCAGCAGGTGGTCGACCGCGAGGAGACCAAGATGGGGCGCGTCGACGGGCTCGTCCTGGAGCTCCGCGAGGGCCGGCCGCCGCGCATCGACCACATCGAGATGGGGGCGGTGGTCCTGGCGCGCCGCCTCTCCCCCCGACTGGAGCGCTGGGTCGACGGCTGGCGCCGGCGCTTCGGGGTCCGCAAGGTCGCCCGCTACAAGGCGCCGTGGTCCGCCGTCCTGGAGCTCACCTCGTACCACCTGAAGCTCGACGTCGCGGCGCTCGACACCCCCACCTTCGACTGGGAGCGCTGGCTGCGCGATCACGTCATCCAGCACATCCCGAGGCCGCTCAAGGGGCATGGTGAAAAGGAGGAGAAGCAGGAGTGAAGACGGTCCACTTCGAGCTGCTGCTCGGCCGGAAAGTCCACGATCCCAAGGGACGGCGGGTCGGGAGGATCCTGGAGGTCCACGCCGGGCCCGAAGGGGAGGACTGCGTCGTCCGCGAATATCTCCTCGGCACAGCCGCCCTGCTCACCCGGCTCGGCATCTCCGCCGGCCGCCTCGTCGGCCTGCCCCTCCACCGCGAGCCGGTCCGCGTGCCGTGGGACTTGATGGATATCAGCGATCCGGAGAGGCCGCGGTTGCGGTGCTCTGTGGAGGAGCTGAAGCGGGGGAAGTAGGCCCTTCAAGGCGGCTTGCGTTCTGGGGCGTCCTGCCCTCCGAAGCCTCACCCCCTAGCCCCCTCTCCACGAAGTGGAGAGGGACCGAGGGTGAGGCTTCGGAGGGCAGGACGCCCCAGAACGCAAGCCGCCCATTGGACAATCTCCCCTCACCTCATGAGGGGGCTTTACAACCACCCCGCTCTTCCCCTATCCTTTCCCCTCACGACGTGAGGGAACGATCCGATGCCCAAGACCTCTCTCGATCTCCTGCAAGGGACCGTCGCGGTCCTGATCCTCAAGACCCTCTCCTGGGGGCCGCTGCACGGCTATGACATCTCGCGCTCCATCCGCCAGCGCAGCGACGGCGCGCTCGGCCTGGAGGACGCGGCCCTCTATCAGGCGCTCCACCGGTTGGAGCGCAAGGGGTGGATCGAGGCCGAGTGGGGCCTCTCCGAGAACAACCGCCGGGCCCGGTTCTACCGGCTGACCGACGAGGGGCGGCGAGAGCTCCAGGCGGAGCTCTCCACCTGGCGGAGCTACGTCGCCGCCGTCTCCAAGGTGCTGGAGACCGCCTGAGCCATGCCCCCGCGGCGCTCCTTCCGTTTCCCCCGGCGCACCGCCTCCCAGGTGGCGGCGGACGTCGAGGAAGAGCTCGCCTTCCATCTCGACCGCGTGGCGGAGGAGCTCGTCGCCGGCGGCTGGCCGCGCGAGGAGGCGCGGGTGGAGGCGCGGCGCCGGTTCGGGGACCTCGAAACAACCCGTCAGGTCTGCCGCGCCCTCGACGCCAGCAAGGAGAGACAGATGAAGTGGATGGAACGTCTGGCCGAGCTCGGGCAGGACCTCCGGTTCGCCGGCCGCCAGCTCTGGAAAAGCCCCGGCTTCACCCTGGTGGCCGTGCTGACGCTGGCGCTCGGCATCGGCGCCACGACGGCCATCTTCAGCATCGTCTACGGGGTGCTGCTCCGCCCCCTGCCTTTCGAGCAGCCGGAGCGGCTCGTCCGCCCCTACTTCGTGGACCCGACCGGCCAGTCGCACGGGGCCTTCTCGCCGCCCAATTTCCTCGATTTCAGGGCGGCGAGCCGGTCCCTCGCGGACGTCACCTCGGTCGAGAACGGCACGCTCAACTTGAGCGGCGACGGCGCCGAGCCGGAGCGGTTGCAGGCCGCCCTGGTGGGCGCCAACTTCTTCAAGGTGATGGGCATCCGCCCGCTCAAGGGCCGCACCTTCGCGCCGGGTGAGGACCGGCCCGGCGCCCCCCGCGTGGCGGTGATCTCGGAAAAGCTCTGGTGGCGGCGCTTCGGCGGCGATTCCACCCTCCTCGGGCGCCCCCTCACGCTCGACGGCCAGCCTTACACCGTGGTGGGCGTCCTCCAGAAGGGGGTCCAGCTCCCCTCGGCCGCCGACATCTGGGTGCCGAAAGTGTTCTCCCCCCGGGAGCTGAAACAGCGCGGCGCGGTCTATTTCTCCGCCATCGGCCGGCTGGCGCCGGGGGCGACCTTGCGGCAGGCGCGGGCGGAGGCGGACGTGATCGGCCGCCGGCTCGCCACCCAGTACCCCGAGGCGAACGCCAGCTATTTCAACACGATGACGGTCGATTCCCTGGAGGAGCGGATGCTGGGGGACACGCGCAAGCCCCTGTTCATCCTCCTGGGAGCGGTCGGCTTCGTGCTGCTGATCGCCTGCGTCAACGTGGCGAACCTGCTGCTGGTGCGCGCCGCCGCCCGCGAGGGGGAGATCGTGATCCGGGCGGCTCTGGGCGCGGGACGCGGGCGCATCGTCCGCCAGCTCCTCACCGAGAGCCTGGTGCTGGCGCTGACCGGCGGGGCCGCCGGGGTGGCGCTGGCCGCCTGGATCACCAGAGCGCTGGTCAGCCTGGGACCACGGGGCATCCCCCGTCTGGATCAGACCCACATCGACGGCACCGTGCTGCTCTTCGCGCTGGGAATCTCGCTGCTGGCCGGCGTCCTGTTCGGCCTCGCGCCGGCCCTCCAGACCTCCCGGACCGATCTGAGCGGCGTGATCCGCGAGGGGACCCGCGGCTCCAAGGGGCGGACGGGGACCCGCGCCCGCGGTCTCCTGGTGGTGGTGGAGATGGCCCTCGCCATGGTGCTCCTGGCCGGCGCCGGGCTGCTGATCCGCAGCTTCTCGCAGCTCCAGAACGTCGATCCCGGCTTCCGGTCCGGCCACGTGCTGACGTTCAAGGTCACCCTGCCGCAGGGCAAGTACCCGGACGATCCGAAGCTCCGCGCCTTCACCTCCGCCCTGATGGAGCGGACGGCCGCGCTGCCCGGCGTCACCGCCGCGGGGGCCACCGCCTTCGGGTTGCCGCTCAGCGGCGACGACGAGGTCCTCTCCTTCACCGTCGCCGGACGCCCGCCGTTGCCGCCCGACAAGGAGCAGTCGATGCGGATCGCCACCGTCACGCCGGGCTACTTCCGGCTGCTGGGAATCCGGGTCGCGCGCGGCCGGGAATTCCTCCCACAGGACCGCGATGGAGCCCAGCCGGTGGTGATGATCAACGAGGCGGCGGCCCGCCAGTTCTTCCCGGGCGAGGAGCCGCTGGGCAAGCGGATCGAGATCGGCTGGAAGGTCAACGGCGTGCCCCATGGCGGCGAGATCGTGGGGATCGTGGCCGGCTTCAAACAGGACGCCCTCCAGCGGGAGATCGAGCCGCAGCTCTTCATGCCCTACGACCAGGCGCCCGTGGAGGCGCTCTCCGTGGTCCTGCGCACCTCGGGGGACCCGGGCTCCCTGGCCTCCGAGGTCCGTCCGGTGGTGCGCGCGCTCGATCCCGATCTGCCGGTCTACGAGCTCCAGCCGCTGAGCGAGATGGTGGCCACGTCGATATCGCAATCCCGCTTCTACATGCTCCTGCTGGGCGGCTTCGCGGTGATTGCCCTGGTGCTCGCCGCGGTGGGGATCTATGGCGTCATCGCCTACGCCGTGCGCCAGCGCACGCAGGAGATCGGCATTCGGATGGCCCTCGGCGCCTCGCGCGACCGGGTGCTGGGGATGGTGGTGGGCCAGGGGATGGTCCTGGCGCTGGTGGGCGCCGCCGCGGGCCTCCTCGGCGCCTTCGTGGCCACCCGGGGGATGCGCAGCCTCCTCTTCGAGGTGAGCGCCAGCGATCCGGCGACCTATGCCGGCGTGGCCCTGGTGCTGGTGGCGGTAGCCGCCGTGGCCGCCTACCTGCCGGCCCGAAGGGCGGCGCGGACGGAGCCGAATCTGGCGTTGCGGGGGGAGGGGTAGTCCTACGCCGAGCCTCCGAGACTCCCGGCCGGCTGGCCCCTCATCACCCCGGCCCTCTTCTCCCACCGCACTCCCCCCGACCGGGAGAAGAGGGGGACCTGTTCGCGTGATGTTGTCGTAGGGGCAGCTCTTTGTCCCTGTCCTCTTTGCAGGCAGATTCAATGGGCCTGACGAGATCCCCCGCCGCTTCCAGAAGGACGCTGTGGCTGTAGAATATGCTACCCGGTAGTATAGGAAAAGCGGCTTTTTATATGCGAATTACAATCCACATCGAAGATGGTCTCTTTGCTGACCTCATGCGGCTTACCCACGCGACGACGAAGACTCAGGCCGTGCGGGACGCGCTCAAGGAATTCATTCGACTGCGCCGTAAGGAAGAGCTTCTGGCACTCCAGGGCCGGCTCGAGATCGAGGACAACTGGCGCCAGCTTCGCGAGAGCGAGCTCGAAGAAGCCTGAGAAGTGTCTCGAAAGTAGGTCAGCTCCAGGAGCTCCAACCAACCGAACATGTGCCTGGCATATTTGGGCCGGACTCTCTCGACGTGAGTGGCTGGCCCCCGTCCGGCCCAACGGGCCGGTGGGTAGATCGACAAAAAACCGGAGCATGGAGGTCGGAGGCCGCAGACCTCCCGGTAGAGAGATGTGTATAACGGCGTGGCCTCACGGTCCGGGCTGACCTACTTTCGAGTCCAGGTCGCCTGAGCAGGGAGGGCGGATAAGCGGCGCTTATTTAAACTCTTCTAGATCGAATAGGGATGCACCTGTCCCTACCTGTCCCAGCTATCCTATCATCCGTATTTGTCTATTAGACATTCATAAATATATTCGATAGCATGCCAGAAATTTGGCTAAAAAGGCTATAGCCAGCGTCTGGCAAAAGCCGCAACTTTACGCTCACAAAGGAGACATCCATGAAGAAGCGCCTGATCCCGTCAAATCAGTCAATGTGGATATTTATATCCCTAATGATTGTTACCACACAAAACGTAGCTCAAGCACAGACCTTTACAGACGGGACGTTTGGTTCAGGCTGGAGCGAGGTATTGCTGCCTTCCAGCGTAGCAGGCTCGACCTGTACTGCAAGCCAAGAGACTAGTCCCCCTAGCCGAGGCAACCCAACACCGTCGCGCCACACAACCCATGTCTATCCACAAGGTCTAATAGAATGTGCCCACCTCTTCTCCCCGGCAGTCTACGACCCAGCTAGTCAAGGATCTATCGTTTCACTGGTCTATTCTTACGATTTGGCCCACTACACCAACGGAGACGTTGCTTATTCAATCCTTGTATTTCAAAACAACACTTACTACCATCACGTCTCTGATGACTTAATATCTGGCCCCGCCTGGAAGCATTTCAGTCGTACTCTAACGGATGCAGATTTCACCAAGCTTTCTGGCCCGTCACAGAATCTACATCCTGACTTTACCTGTACAGGAGCCCCAATTGTATTTGGCTATGCAACCCGTAATAGCAAACCTACCGCGGGACCCCCAGAGCAAACAGACAGCGGCATAGATAACTGGACGGTTAACATTAATCGCGCGGATTGCCAGAAGCAGAGCACCAACACCTACGCGGCTAAGTTCATCTGCGGCGTGCAACAGGACCGCGACATTACGCACGTTCTGGATGCACAGGCAGGGCGCTACTCGACGAAGATCAACGTCCATAACAACACCGGGAGCCAAATCAACTTTCGCAAAAAAGTCATCCGGCTCCGCGGTGGAGAGGTGCCCATAGACCCCCAGTTCAAGATCTTTGAGACACTGAAGGAAGACCAAGCGATGGAAGTCGTCTGCAGCGACATCTATAGGCATCTCAACATCAACATCCCGCCGGGCTCGATTCCGGGTTACATCGAGGGGTTCGTAATCATCGAGGTATATTTCAATGTTTCCCAGGGTAAACCATTCGTCCCGCCGCCGGATCCTCTCGACGTGGTAGGCATCTATACGTACAAGGGCGATCTGCCAAAGACATCCACCGCTCCGGCCAGCGGCGACGGCGTGAGCATCGAAGTCGTGACCTACCCGGCGAAGAGCAACGCCCACATCTTGAACTAATGAATCTGCCGAAATAAGGAGTCATCAGGATCTTAACTGAGATCTGGCTCGGGTAAGGCGGTTTGTTTGGAAGTCAGGCCGGCGTTCCGAGGAGGCGGCCACCGACACTTTCGTGGCGACTTGGGTATGAGAGAGTGGACGATCCCGGAGGTAAGGCGCGCATTGAGGAAGTGCCTGGGCCGTGAAGCGCTCTCGGAGTTCCGGAGAGCCCGGCGGCCCGGCCGGAGAGGGGGGCGGACGAGCCGATTCCCCCGGCAGGCCTTCCGCCGTGCATATTCCGAGAGCCGCGCCGGGATTCCTCAGCCCTACCCCGCCCGGTCCGCCGGCGGCTCCACCCTCTCGCTCTGCCGCTCCTCCGCCGCTGTCTCCGGCCGCGCCGCCGCCTCCGGCCGGCTGCCGGGCTTCTCGGCCGGCAGGGCGCCGGAACGGCACGCCGGGCACTCGGCGGGCCCATAGGAGGGCAGGTCGAGCTCCAGGAGCGACCGGAAGGGCACGTCGAAGGGGTCGCGCCCGGCCGTGCGGTCGATGATGGCGCCGATGGCCACCACGCGCGCGCCGCGGGAGGTGGCTAGCGAGGCGGTCTCCAGGGTCGAGCGGCCGGTGGTGACCACGTCCTCCACGATCACCACCCGCTCCCCCTGGCGCAGGTTGAACCCGCGGCGCAGCCCCATCTCCTCCCCCTTGCGCTCGGTGAAGCGGAAGGGGACCCCCAGGCCGGCCGCCACCTCGTGGCCGATGATGACGCCGCCCAGGGCGGGGGACAGCACCGAGTCGGGGTGGAACTGCCGCAACTGCTCGGCGAGGTCCTGCCCCACCTTGCGGGCCCGGACCGGGTCCTCCAGCAGCAGGGCGCACTGCACGTACGCCGTGGAGTGGAGACCCGAGGAGAGAAGGAAGTGCCAGCGCCGCAGGGCGCCGCTCTCCTCGAGCATCTG
>DASXJP010000509.1:0-12123 GCA_036497345.1 Thermoanaerobaculia bacterium | reverse complement strand
GGATGATCGCGGGTTTCTCCTTTCCGAGACCACCGGCCTCCTCTTCGGCATCGCCAGGGACGGCCGCACACCTCTCGTGGTCGACGCCGCGACCGGCAAGCGGCTGCTCACCGGCAAGGAGGCCGCGCGAGAGGCCGAAGCCGAGCTCGCCCGGATCCGGGCGGAGCTTGAGCGTCTGAAGAATTCCTAACCTCTAGAGATGCCCGGTCGTAGCCCGAATTTTTCCGCCGTATCCTTACGACGGTCCATCGTAAGCTCGCGACGGTTTATCTCCCGGTACGACGGATTGCCTCCGGCTACGACGGACCGTCGTACGGGGAGACAGACCGATTCCGGGATACGATGGCCGGCGTTGCCCAGAATTGACGCACCCCCGGGAGCGGGTGCTATGCTCCCCCTTCATTTCGCCCGGCGCTAAACCCGATGGTTTTTTTCAATTACAGCACGATGCAGATGGCGGCCAAGGTCGTGTACTACGGCCCGGGTCTCTGCGGCAAGACGACCAACCTCCACTACATCTACCAGCACACCGCCGGGGAGTCGCGCGGCGAGATGGTCTCCCTGGAGACGGAGACCGACCGTACCCTCTTCTTCGATCTCCTGCCCATCGACGTCGGCTCGATCGCCGGCTTCAACACCCGCATCCAGCTCTACACCGTGCCGGGCCAGGTGTTCTACAACACCACCCGCAAGCTGGTGCTCAAGGGGGTGGACGGCGTGGTCTTCGTGGCCGACTCGCAGCGGGCGATGCTGCAGGCCAACGTCGAGTCGTTCCGCAACCTGGAGGAGAACCTGGCGGAGATGGGGCTGTCGGTGGACACCCTCCCCCTGGTCCTCCAGTTCAACAAGCGCGACCTCGGCGACATCTGCTCGGTCGAGGAGATGAACGCCGCGCTCAACCGCCACAACTGGCCCCACTTCGAGGCCTCGGCGGTGACCGGGACGGGGGTGTTCGAGACTCTCAAGGGGATCTCGCGCTTCACCCTGATGTCGCTCAAGAAGCGGCTGGGCCGCAGCGAGCCGGCTCCGGCCCGTCCGGCGGCGCCGGCCCCCGCGAAGCCGGCGGCGGCGCTCCCCCCGCCGGCCGCGCCACCCCGGCCCGCCGCCGCGCCGCCGCCGGCGGCGACCTCCGGCTCGCACCCGCAGATCCCGGCCCCCGCTCCAGCAGCCCCCCGTCCGGCCGCGGCGGCGCCCCCGAAGCCCGCTCCCGCCGCCGCTCCCCCGAAGGCGCCGCCGGTGGGCAAGGGGCGCACCCTGGACGTGCTGAGCGAGCTCGAGAAGCTCCGCAAGGAGGCGGCTGCGCCGCGTCCTTCGACGGGCCCCACCCACGTCCGCCCGCCGGCCGCCCCGGCTCACCCCCCTGCCGCCACCGGCGCCAACGGCCGCGGCGAGCTGTCGCGCAGCATCGAGCTGACGTTGCGCCGCGCCGACTTCCAGCGCGCCCGCCGGGTGCTGGTCAGCTTCCAAGTGGAGGACGACCAGCACCGGGTGATGGACGCCGTGCGGGACCTGGCGGTCGACATCAAGGACGCGGGGAGCCTGGAGAAGCTCCTCCTGCGCCTCAACATCGCGTTGAACGCCAAGGAATGAGAGGACGGGCGCGATGAGGTGCCCCTTCTGCTCCGAGAGCCGCGACCGGGTGGTCGACTCGCGCGAGAGCCGCGACGGCGCCACCATCCGGCGCCGCCGGGAGTGCCTGAGCTGCGGCCGGCGCTTCACCTCCTACGAGCAGATCGAGGGCATCCCCTACATGGTCGTCAAGCACGACGGCACCCGCGAGGAGTTCAGCCGCAAGAAGCTCCTCGGCGGCCTGCTCAAGGCGTGCGAGAAGCGGCCGATCCCCCTGAAGAGGCTGGAGGCGATCGTCGACCAGGCCGAGTCGATGCTCAACGAGCAGGAGGACCGCGAGATCTCCACCCAGGAGATCGGCGCCTTCGTCATGGAGCGTCTGAAGGAGCTCGACCAGGTGGCCTACGTCCGCTTCGCCTCCGTCTACCGCCGGTTCGAGGACATCGACGCTTTCATGGACGTGGTCAAGTCGCTGCTCAAACCCTCTCATCAGGACCCCAAGGAGGCGTGAGACCGAGATGGCCGCCCGTTACGAATCCCTGTTCCTCATCTCCCGCTTCCAGGCCGAGCTCGACCGCCTCTTCCACGAGGCGATGCAGATGGGGGAGAACGACGTCCCCCTGGGCGAGTGGCAGCCGGCGATCGACGTCGTGGAGACGCCGGCGGCGGTCCAGATCCTGGCCGAGCTGCCGGGCTTCGCCGCCGCCGAGCTGCGGATCGAGGTGCGGGGGACCCGCGTGCTGATCACCGGCACCAAGTCGACCGCCCTGCCCGAGGCCCGGCAGGTCCGCTTCCACTGCCTGGAGCGCGGGCACGGCCGGTTCAGCCGCGAGATCCACGTCCTGTCGCCGGTCAACACTCATCAGGGGACGGCCCGCCTGCGGGACGGCCTCTTGATTTTGGAGCTCCCGAAAATACAAGATAAGCGGCAAGAGGCTCGAGTCTTGCATATCCAGGAGGCCGAGGAAACGTCTGCATGACCAGACCCCCAGGAGAGCCGCAGGACGAGGCGATCAAGATCCCTGACGTCCTCCCGGTCCTGCCGCTCAAGGACACCGTCGTCTTTCCCTACATCATCCTGCCGCTCTCGGTAGGCCGCGACAAGAGCGTCCTGGCGGTGGACCGCGCGCTCTCCGAGAGCCGCGTCATCATGCTGGTCGCCCAGCGCGACGCCGCCACCGACAATCCGGGCGAGGCCGACCTCTTCGAGGTGGGCACGGCGGCGGTGATCATGCGGATGCTCAAGCTGCCGGACGGCCGTATCCGCATCCTGGTGCAGGGCCTGGCGCGCGCCCGCGTGCAGCACATCAGCCAGATGGAGCCCTACCTCCAGGCGAAGATCGAGCGCATCGAGGAGCCGCGCCCGGTCGCGCCGTCGCTGGAGATCGAGGCCCTGGTGCGCAGCGTCAAGGAGAGCCTCGACCGCGCGGTGACGCTGGGCAAGGGGATCTCCCCCGAGGTGATGGTGATCGCCGCCAACCTGGAAGACCCGGGGCGGCTGGCCGACCTCGCGGCGAGCAACCTGGACCTCAAGCTCGCGGAGGCGCAGTCGATCCTGGAGACGATCGAGCCCGTCGAGCGCCTGCGCCGCGTGAGCGATCAGCTCGTGCGCGAGATCCAGGTGCTCACCATGCAGCAGGAGATCTCCTCGCAGGCGCGTGGCGAGATCGATCGCAGCCAGCGCGAATATTTCCTGCGCCAGCAGCTCAAGGCGATCCAGCAGGAGCTGGGCGAAGGCGAGGAGCTGGCGGAGGAGATCGCCAACTATCGCAAGGCCGCCGAGGAGAAGCAGCTCCCCGAGGAGGCGCGCGAGGAGCTCGAGCGGCAGATCCGGCGCCTCGAGCGCAGCCATCCCGAGAGCGCCGAGACGCAGATCATCCGCACCTATCTCGACTGGCTGACGGCGCTCCCCTGGACCACCTACTCGGAGGACGATCTCGATCTCCAACACGCCCAACAGGTGCTCGACGACGACCACTACGATCTCGAAAAGATCAAGGAGCGCATCCTCGAATACCTCGCCGTGCGCAAGCTGAAGCCGGACACCCGCGGCCCCATCCTCTGCTTCGTGGGCCCGCCCGGCGTCGGCAAGACCTCGCTCGGGCGCTCGATCGCCCGCTCGCTCGGCCGCAAGTTCGTGCGCATCTCGCTCGGCGGCGTGCGCGACGAGGCGGAGGTCCGCGGCCACCGCCGCACCTACGTGGGCGCGCTGCCCGGCCGCATCGTGCAGGGGATCCGCCAGGCGGGGACGAGCAATCCGGTGTTCGTGCTCGACGAGATCGACAAGATCGGCGCCGACTTCCGGGGCGACCCCTCCTCGGCGCTGCTGGAGGTGCTCGATCCGGAGCAGAACTGGAGCTTCGTCGATCACTATCTCGGCATCCCGTACGACCTTTCGAAGGTGATGTTCATCGCCACGGCGAACATGCTGGAGCCGATCCAGCCGGCGTTCCTCGACCGCATGGAGGTGATCCGGCTGAGCGGCTACACGCAGGAGGAGAAGGTGCGCATCGCGCGCCTCCACCTGACCCCGAAGCAGACGAAGGAGAACGGGCTCACCGAGGAGCAGATCGAATTCACCGACGAGGCGATCGCCGCCGTGATCTCCGGCTACACCAAGGAGGCGGGGCTGCGCAATCTCGAGCGCGAGATCGCGGCGATCTGCCGCAAGGTGGCGGTGAAGGTGGCGCGCGGCGAGGCCGAGCGGATGATGATCGATCCCGCCAAGGTCGAGGAATTCCTCGGCCCTCGCAAGCACTTCGCGGAGGAATTGCTGAGCCGCGACCGCGTGGGCGTCGCCACCGGCCTCGCCTGGACGGCGGTGGGGGGCGACATCCTGTTCATCGAGGTGGTGGCGGTGCCCGGCAAGGGTCAGCTCCTGCTCACCGGCCAGCTCGGCGACGTGATGAAAGAATCGGCGCAGGCGGCGGTCTCCTACGCCCGCGCCTACGCCGCCACGCACGGGCTCGGCGACGACTTCTTCGCCAAGCACGACCTGCACGTCCACGTCCCCGCGGGATCGATCCCCAAGGACGGCCCGTCGGCCGGCATCACGATCGGCACCGCGATCCTCTCCGTGCTCACCGGCAAACCGATCAACCGGCGGGTGGCGATGACCGGCGAGATCACCCTGCGCGGCGACGTGCTGCCGATCGGCGGCCTCAAGGAGAAGGCGCTCGCCGCCAAGCTGGCCGGCATCGACACGGTGATCGTTCCCAAGCTCAACCGGCGCGATCTCGCCGAGATCCCGGCGACGATCACCGACGGGCTCACCTTCCATTTCGTCGATCACATGGACGAGGTGCTGAAGCTGGCGCTGCTCGATCCCGACGAACGGCAGCCCGAAGTGACGCCCCAGGGCACGCCGGCCGAGATCGCCAGCGAGCAGCCGCAGCCCGCCACGGTGTGACCCCTCCGCCCGCGGATGAGAACCGTCTGATCGATTGGCTCCGCCGCCAGCCTGGAGGCGGAGCCCTGATCGGCGATGATGCCGCGGTGCTGCCGGCGGGGTCGTTCGCCGATTCTTTCGCGGTCACCGTCGATCATCAGATCGCAGGCATTCATTTTCCACCCGGCCTCGACCCCGCGATCGTCGCCCGGCGGCTCCTGGCGGTGAACCTTTCCGATCTCGCGGCGATGGGGGCGCGCCCCGCCTACGCCTTCCTCGCCCTCGCGGCGCCTCCCGGATTCGATCACCGGCGATTCTTCACCGCGCTCCTCGCCGCCTGCCGCCGTCATGGGCTCACCCTCGCGGGCGGCGACCTGGCGCGCCATTCCGTGCTCACCACGAGCCTCACCCTGCTCGGAACGAAAGCGGAGACGGCGCGCTGGCTCACCCGCGGCGGCGCGCGTCCCGGGCACGCCCTCTGGCTGGGCGGAACGATCGGCGAATCCGCCGCCGGACGGCTGCTGATCGAACGCGGCGAGCCGCGAGAAGCCTCCGCTTCCTTGCGGCGCGCGATGAGAAAAGCGATGCGCCGGCATCTCCAGCCCACGCCACAGCTCGCGTTGGGCCGCTGGCTCGGGCGTCAGCAGGAGGGCGCGGCGATCGACGTTTCCGACGGCCTGGCGCGCGATCTCCACCGCCTCTGCCGGGCGAGCGGCGTGGGCGCGGAGGTCGACGCCGCGGCGCTTCCATTCATAGATCGCTTTAGGATGCTTTGTGAAGCCGCCGGCGCCGATCCGCTCGCGCTCGCCCTGGGCGGCGGCGAGGATTACGTGCTGCTGTTCACCCTCCCGGAAGGGATCGCGCCGCCGGAGCCGGGAGCGCGGCGCATCGGCAGGATCACCAGGGGCAGGCGTCTGCTGCTGCTGCGGGAGGGAAAACACACCGCCCTTGCGGACGCCGGTTGGGATCATCTCGCGCGGAAATGAAAAACCCCGGCCGGGGGGCCGGGGTTTCTTCGCGATTCGCGCGCGACAGGGATCGATCAGCGGAAGAGCTTCTGCAGGCTGTCGACGAATCCCTTGAAACGCTTTTCGAGGTTCTGCTGCGCCTTCTCGATCTGCTTCAGGCGCTGGGCGATCAGACCGCCGCCCTCGCTCGCCACGGCGGCGGGGCGACCCGGAGGACGGCCCGGAGGGCGACCCGGAGGACGGCCCGGAGGACGGCCCGGACGGCGGCCCGAGGCAGCCTTCTTGGCGGCGCCGCTCCCCTTCTTGCGGCCACCGCGGCCGCTCTCGGAACGGAGCTGGCGAAACACGTCCACCGCTTGCGGATAGAAACGGCGCGCGCGGCCCTTGCCTTCGCTCGGCAGGCGGTCGGCGTGCATGCGCACATAGCGAACCAGCGTGGGATAAGAAATACCGGTCGTCTCGCTGATCTGGGTGAGCGTCAACAGATTGCCGGCGGCGGACTTCGCCGGACGGCCCGGACCGCGGCCGGAGCCGGCCTTGCGGCCTCCCGCGCGCTTGGCGGCGGCACCGCGCGGCGCCGCGGCGGCAGCGGCGGGCTTGCGTCCACGCCGGCCGGCCGGAGCGGCCTTGGCGGCGCGAGGGGGACGGCCCGGACCGCGCTTGCTGGCGGCCGGACGCGCGGCGCGCGGCGCCGAGGCATCCTTGCGCGGACGGCCCCGTTTGCCGGCGTTCTCGGTCTTGATCTCATCGAAAACCGGGAGCGCGCTCTCGGGGTAACGCTGCTTGCGCCCCTGCCCGACCGAAGGAATCCGGTCCTGGTACATCTTCTTGTAGCGCTGAAGAGTGGGCATCGAAATGTTGGTCTTCTGAGAGATCTCGGAGAGGGTGTAGAGCTTTTCGTCCGCGGAATCGCCGCGGCGCTGAGCTTCGGGTTCGGCCATATTGCCTCCTCGGGTACGATCTGAAGTCAGTTGATAGGACAGGACCTTTTTCCAAATCCGGGCCCATTATCAAAAAGGAAACCGGACATGTCAATAGTTTTCGGGAAAAAAGGTCCTCAAAATGAGGGATTTTCCAGGGCTTGCGGCTTCGATCGGGAGAAAAGGGCTTGTTCAGCGAACGCTCCGGGGGCTCCCGATCACGCTCAGCGCCGCTTCCGGGCCAGCCCGAGCTCGCGGATGAAATAAGAGATCGACTGTGGAGAGACGCCGAGGCGGGCCGCGGCGGCGGCCCGGTTGTCCCCGCATTCGTCCAGCGCCTCGCTGACGATCTGGCGCCGGAAGGCTCGCACGCGCTGGTGATAGGAGCCGGCGGGCGCTTCGATTTTCGCCGCCGGCAGCTCCAAGTGCTGCGGACCGATCACGGCGCCTTCGGCCAGCGCCGCGGCGACGGAGAGCACGTTCTCGAGCTCGCGGATGTTGCCCGGCCAGGCGTGGGAGAGCAATCGTGCCCGCGCCTTCGGGTCGAGCCGCGCCGGCGTCTGGAGCCGGTCGAGGATCCGCTCGGCGATCCGCAACAGATCATCCCCGCGCTCGCGCAGCGGCGGCATCACCACGCAGCCGACGCGCAGGCGAAAGTAAAGATCGCGGCGGAACGATCCCTCTTCGATCATCGCCGTGAGGTCGCGATGGGTGGCGGCGAGCACGCGCACGTCCACCCGCCGCACCTCGCTCTCGCCCAGCCGGCGGATCTCCCCCTCCTGCAGCACGCGCAGCAGGAGCCCCTGCGCGTTGAGCGGCAGATCGCCGATCTCGTCGAGGAGCACGGTGCCGCCGTGAGCGGTTTCGAACACCCCTTTGCGATCGCGGTCGGCGCCGGTGAACGCGCCGCGCACGTGACCGAAAAGATCGGAGAGCAGCAATGTTTCAGAAAGGGCGGCGCAGTTCACGGCCATGAACGGCCGGCCGGCGCGGGAGCTCCGGCGGTGGAGCCGGCGGGCCGCCAGCTCCTTGCCCGTGCCGCTCTCGCCCAGGATCAAGACCGGCAGCTTGCCCGTCGCGAGCCGGTCCAGACGGTCGAGCGCGGCGAGGAGCCTTGAGCTCTCGCCCACGATCTCCCCGGCGTTTCGTGCGGCCGGAGGCGGCGGCGCGGGTGATTCTTCCGCGGCGGATTTGTGAGCGAATTCCTGAAGTATCCAGGCGGCCAGCATCCAGGGGCCGCCGTCCCGCGCCTCCAATCGTTCGGCGCCAGGGACGGCGCCGATCTTTCGAAAGGTATCGATCGCCTCCCGCCGCCATGGCGCCGGCGCGGAGCCGGGCGAGAGGATGTCGAGGTCGAGCACCAGCCGGGCGGTCCGGAAGGGGCCGAGATCGATCAGCGGCTCCCAGTCGCGGGCCGGCGGCAGGCCGCCCGCGAGGAGCGCGCTCCAGAGCGGCTCCAGGGGTGAGCCGGCCGCCTCGCCGCGGGCCCCTTCGAGGTCCCCCGCCAGCGCCCGCACGGCGGGGCGCTCCTCGGGCTCGAGCTCGCCGAGCGTGCCCGCCGGCACCTCGGCCAGCTCCCGCGCCGCCTCCTCCGGCCGCGCCAGCCATCCCAGGGCGCGAGCCGCGAGGAGGCGCAGCTCGGCGACCCGCCAATGGAGCCGCTGGCGCGCCAGCTCCGCCAGCGCCTCGCGGCAGACGGCGAGCGCCGCCGCCGGCCGGCCCAGCGTCATCTCGTAGCGGGCCCACAGCTCGGCGTCCTGGGCGAGGCCCCGCAGGTTGCCGGAGAGGCGGTTCTCGCTCTCCGAGCGGGCGGCGATCTCGCGCACGCCGTCCGTCCGCCCCTGGCGAATCCGGATCTCGGCCACGTTGTAGAGGGCGAGGGTCGACTTGCGCGGGCCGTCGCAGCCCCCCTCCAGCCGGGCGGCGTGCAGGAAGGCGCGCTCGGCCCCGGCGAGGTCGCCGCGGCGGGCGCGGGCGAAGCCGAGATCGTTCCACAGGCCCGCCGCCTGGCGCCGGGTCAGCCGCCGCCGGCCGGCGCGGATCGCCCGCGCCGCCGCGGCCGCCGCGCCGTCCAGGTCCCCCGCGTCGCCCGCCCGCAGGGCCTGGAGCTGGTGCCAGCGCCAGGCGAGACCGGGGTCGTCC
The DNA here is from genome assembly GCA_036497345.1 of Thermoanaerobaculia bacterium. Taxonomy (GTDB): domain Bacteria; phylum Acidobacteriota; class Thermoanaerobaculia; order Multivoradales; family UBA5704; genus DATARR01. The sequence goes on along the minus strand of DASXJP010000509.1, from coordinate 3,136 downwards.
AGCGCGCCCCGGGAGGACGCCAGAAAGCGCTCCAGGGCATCGGTGTCCCCGCGGTCCCAGGCCGCTCCCGCCGCCGCGAGCCGGGCGAGCAGGGAGGCTTGCGGGTCGCCGCCGGTCTCGTCGAGCGCCCGGCGGATCCAGGTGCCGGCGCGCCCCGGCTTGCCGTGGTTGGCGTAGACCCGCGAGGCGATCTCCGCCAGCTCGGCCACCTCCATCGGGGGCAGCGGCATCTCCTCGCAGCCGCGCAGGGCGGCCCGCGCCGCTCCCAGCCGTCCCAGCTCGAGCTGGCAGCGCAAGGCGAGCACGCGGGCCCCGGGCGAGCCGAGATCATCGAGCAGGGCCAGGGCGGCTTCGGAGCGTCCGCGGGCCGCCAGGGCCGCCGCCCGCTCCAGCCGGTCCTCGCTCTCCTCTCCGTCCCACAGAGAGCGCGCTCCAGGCCCCGCGAGGAGGGCGCGGATCTCGTCCACCGGCCGGCCCAGCAGGCGGGCGCGGAAAGGGCGCGGTCCCGCGAGCCAGGCCCAAGCGCCGCCGTCCGCGCGCACGATCTCGCCCGCCAGCGCCTCCCGGGCGAAGGCGAGCTCCGGCCGCGCCCAGAGGAAGGGGGCCGCCGCCAGGATGGCCGCCACCGCGTCGTCCGGCGGCACCGGGACCGGCGCCTGCGACCAGAGATCGGCCAGCTCGCGGACGGCGCGGCGCGCCTCGCCACGGCCGGCGGCCGCCCCCTCGCCGAAGAGCCGGCGGATCAGATCGAGCAGGGTCGCCTGCGCCGGACGCGACGAACGGCCGGGAGCGGCGGCGTCCGCGCCCACGGCGAGCCGCCCCGCCGGCGAGATCCGCGCCGGCTCCCATCCCGCGGCGAGCCGCCAGCCGGCGCGGTCGAGCAGCGAGAGCAGCCCCGCCCCCTCCAGCAACACCGCCACCTTGCGGCGGTCGGTGAGGCGCGCCTCGGCCAGCGCGATCGACCGCGCCGGCGAGGCGAGACACGGATGGAGGACACCAACCGCCCGTCGGTCCGAGGACATTGGGCGGGATTGTAACGAAAAAGAGGTACTTCAGGCGATCTTCAGGAAATCCCGCCAGAACCCCGGATAGGACTTCGCCACCACCTCGGGGTGGTCGATCACCACGCCCGGCCGGCGCAGCCCCACCAGGGCGCAGCTCATGGCGATGCGGTGGTCGCCGTGGGGATCGACGTGGACGGTCTCCATGGGAGGCTCGGAGTCGGACCAGAGACCGGGCAGCCAGAGGCTGTCGCGCCCCTCGCGGGCGTCGGCGCCCAGCTTCTTGAGCTCGGTCGCCATGGCCGCCAGGCGGTCGCTCTCCTTGATGCGCAGGTGGGCCACGTTGTGGATCAGCGTCTCCCCGGACGCGAACGGCGCCAGGGCGGCGAGGGTGGGCACCTGGTCGGGCATGCCGGAGAGGTCGGCCTTGATCCCGCGCAGCGCGCCGGTGCCGCGCACGCGGAGGTCACCTCCCTTCCAGGAGACCTCGGCCCCCATCTCCACCAGGAGGTCGATGAATTCGCGGTCCCCCTGCCGGGAGTCGGGCGAGAGGCCGTCGAGGATCACCTCGCCGCCGGTGAGCGCCGCCGCCGCGGCCGGATAGCAGGCGGCCGAGTAGTCCCCTTCCACGCGGGCCCGGCCGCCGCGCAGCGCCGACGGGCGGACGCGGTAGGCGCGGGGCCCGGACCGCTCGATGTGGCCGTCGAAGGCGGAGGCGGCGGCGATCGTCACGTCCACGTAGGGGCGGGAGGTGAGCGTGGGCACCTCCACCACCACCTCCCCCGGCGCGCGCAGCGCCGCCATCAGCAGGGCCGAGAGGTATTGGCTCGACTCCCCGGCGTCGAGCGTGGTGGTGCCGCCGCGCAGGGTCCCCCCCTCGATCCGCAGCGGGACGTACCCCTCGGCGGTCAGGTATTCGATGCGAGCCCCCAGCCGGCGGAGCGCCTCGACCAGCGGTCCCACCGGCCGCTCGCGCAGCCGGGGGATGCCGTCGAGCCGCCAGAGGCCGGGGATCACCGTGAGGGTGGCCACCAGGAAGCGGAGCATGGTGCCGGCGTTGCCGCAGAAGATCTCGACCTCGCCGGCCGGCCGCTCCGCCGGGGTCAGGCGGACGTCGTCCCCCTCCTCCTCCACCTGGAAGCCGCAGCGGCCGAGGGCGGCGAGGAAGAGGCGGGTGTCCTCGGCGAAGAGCGGGCGCTCGATCACCACCGGCGCGCCCGAGAGGAGCGCCAGGTTGAGGTAGCGGTGGGTGAGGCTCTTCGACGAGGGCACGCGCAGGCGTCCCCGCGTCCGCCGGCCGCTCGGCACGGCGATGGGCTCAGTGGACATCATCGATCTCGAAAGCGAGTCCGTCATAACCGAACTCCACCCCCGGAGGGAGAGGATCGTCGTGATCCACCTCGTGGGCCATGTGGGTGAGGATCGTGCGGCGCGGACCGATCCGCTCCGCGATCTCTAGTGCCTCCTCGACGGAGAAATGAGTCGCGTGGGGGCGGTGGCGCAGAGCGTCGAGCACCAGGATCTCCACCCCTGCGAGCAGGCGGAAGCTGCTCTCGGGGATGCGGTTGCAGTCGGTCACGTAGGCGAAATCGCCGATCCGGTAGCCGAAGACCTCCATCTCGCCATGCCAGACCGGAACCGGGGTGAGGCGCCGCCCCAGCACCTCGAACGGCTCGCGCACCTCGATCAGGTCGAGCTTCGGCTTGCCGCCCCCCTCCTGCCCCGGCTCGAAGACGTAGGCGAAGGCCCGGCGGATGGCCCGCAGGGTCTCCGCCGAGCCGTAGCAGGGGATCGACGACCCCTGGCGGAAGTTGAAGATGCGCACGTCGTCGAGCCCGAAGATGTGGTCGGCGTGGGAGTGGGTGTAGACGATGGCGTCGACCCGCGGCAGGCCGAACCGCAGCGCCTGGGCCCGCAGGTCGGTCGGGGTGTCGACGAGCACCACCCCGCCGTCCATCTCCAGCTTCAGCCCCGGCCGCCAGCGCTTGTTCTTGGGATTGTCCGAGTTGCAGACCCGGCATGGGCAGCCGATCACCGGGATGCCGGTGGAGGTGCCGCTGCCGAGCATGGTGACGCGCAGAGACATGGGACTGGGGATCTTAACGCAGCCACTCCACCTCCCGGCTCCTGAACCA
>DASXJP010000508.1:0-31734 GCA_036497345.1 Thermoanaerobaculia bacterium | reverse complement strand
GTCCGACAGATGTAGGGGCTGGCGAATTGGCAACCTACACGGTGAAAGTGATCAATCAGGGAACGGCGGCAGCAACAGGAGTGACCCTCGACGATAAGACCCCGCCACACCTCGCGTTCCTTCGCGCGGACAAGCCCTGCGAGCAGGGCTTTCCATGCTCCCTGGGCACTATCAGCGCCGGTGGTTCCGTGAGCAAGAAGGTGACTTTTCAGGTACCTGATGATTGCTCGGCTCGGGGCACGTTCACCAACTCCGCGACGGTTACGGCCGACGGAGTGAAAGCCAAAACCTGCGATGCACTTCCCACGACCATCCTCAGCCTGCCGCGAGACCCCCTCCTGTCGTGCGACAAGCAGGGGCCAGGCTCAGCGAATCCAGGCGACGTCATCACCTACACGATCACAGTGAGCAATATTGGGTGCGCGGCGGCAAACGACGTAAAGCTCTCCGATGTGACGCCGCCGGGCCTCACCTATATGAGCGGACCCTGCGCCCAATCTCCCTGCAATCTGGGGACGGTCGGCCCCCACCAGTCTCTGCCGCCGGTAATGGTAAAGTTTAAAGTGCCCGCCGGATGCGCGGCTCAGACCTCGATCACCAATACGGCTACTGTGACCGGGAGCAACGCAGAACAGCAAACCTGCTCGCTGCCTACGTCCCTGCCTCCCCGAGCCGATCTCGGAGTCAGCGCGAGCGCTCCCGCGCAGGTTGCAGGAGGCGATAGTTTCAAGCTCTCCGCCGTAGTAACGAACGCCGGTCCGGGCACGGCACAAGGCGCAACGGCGGACGTCTCCATCGGAGCCTCCGCCATCATCGTCGGCGTCCCGGGCGGTTGCAGCCCTGCCAACCAGCCCAATCACTTCACCTGTCTCCTGGACGATCTTCTTTCCGGAGGCTCCAAGCCCCTCGACTTCATGGTCCGTGCCCCAGTGTGCGCGGGTTGCACCGCTGGAAACCCGATTGATTTTACCGTCGAGGCCATGTCCCAGACATGCGATCCGACTCTCCCGAGCCTCGCCATGAAGACGGTCCAGGTGACCTGTCCCCCTGTCCTCACCATTACCAAGACGGGCAGCCCGGACCCCGTCGTGCCCGGGCAAGGTCTCGTCTATGAGATCACCGTCAAGAACACCGGCGCCTCGGCGGTTTCGGGCGCCATGGTGGAGGATGACTTCCCACCTGAGCTGAGCAAGGTGCTCTGGTGCCGTGGCGCGGGCTGTGTGCCCAGCTTCTCTCCGCCGCTCAAGGAACCGGTGAATCTTGCCGCGGGAGAGACGCGGATCTATCGCGTGAGCGGGATCGTCCAGCCCATGTGCTCGAGCGTGCTCCACAACAAGGCCACGATCACGCCGCCCGCGGGCGTGTGCGCCAACCAGGCCATAGAGGATACTCAGGTGGTCGCGACCGGCGTCCTCGCCTTCTGCGAGGAGATCAGCGGCCCGATGTTGGAGCTGACTCCGATCACCAAAACCCTTCTGTTGATCAATTGCGGTCCGGCCGATCAGGCGGACAATCCGGGAGACGAATTCACGGATACCCTGCCTGCCGGGCTGACCTTGACCGGCGCCAGCGCGACGAGCGGCGTGGCCTCCACCTCGGGAAATACGGCCAAATGGAACGGTGCGATCCCGGCCGGAGGCACCGTAACGATCACGATCACTGCGAACATCAACGCCGGGACGGCCGGCATGACCCTCTGCAATCAGGCGACGATCGCTTATGATGCGGACGGCGACGGGACCAACGAGTCGATCGGATACTCCGACGATCCCGACGAGCCGGGCCCGGCGGACCCCTGCTGTTTCCAGGTGATAACCCGGATCCCCGCCCTCTCGTGGAATGGCCTCGCCGCGCTCGCGCTCCTATTGGCCGGCCTCGCCGTGCTGCGCCTCCGGCGGCGGCCTCTTTGAAGCACGAGGGAGGCTCTCATGTTCGTCGGACACGAGGCGATAGGGCTGGCAGGCCGCGCGAAGACCCCGCTGATCTCGCTGGGGACCTGGCTCATGGCCGTGCAGTTTCTCGACCTGCTCTGGCCGATCTTCCTCCTGCTCGGCTGGGAGCACGTGCGTATCGCGCCGGGGATCACCAGGCTCTGCCCGTTCGATTTCTACGACTATCCGATCTCGCACAGCCTGGTGGGGGCGCTCGGCTGGTCGGTGGTCTTCGCCGTGGGCTACCTGTTCCTGGGGAGATCGGAGCGGGCCTTGCGAAGCCGCGGGGCGCTGTTGTTGGGCGCGGGCGTCTTCAGCCACTGGCTGCTCGACCTGCTCGTCCATCGCCCCGACCTGCCCATCCTCCCCCACGGCCCCTACGTCGGCCTCGGGCTGTGGAATTCAGTTGCCGAGCTCTGGATCGAGGGGGCGCTCTACGTGGCCGGCATCGCGGTCTACCTGCGCGCCACCCGGGCCCGCGACGCCATCGGCCGCTGGGGGCTCTGGGTGCTGCTGGTGCTCATGGCGGGGATGTGGCTCTCCGGCGCCTACGGCCCTCCGCCGCCCGACGTGCGGACCATCGCCTGGGGAGGCCTCATCGTGGGCTGGCTGATTCCGCTGTGGGGGTGGTGGGTGGACAGACACCGGGTGCGGGTCTGAAAGCTCCCCGGGCGGCCACATAGGGCCGCCCCTACGGATTTGAATCTTGCGGTTATCCCGCCGCCACCGCCGAGCCGGTGAACGCGGCGATGCGGGTGAACGGCGGGAAGGTGGCCAGGGGATCGGCGTTCATCGTGCCCCACTGGGTGACGCCGTCCGGCAGCAGGTCGCGGAGATCGTAGACCTCGCCGTCGAAGAGGAACGGCGCGCTGTCGACGATCTCGGCCGAGAAGACGTTGGTGGCGATGGCGAAGCCGCCCAGGATGGAGGACGAGAGCGTCTGCCCCATCACCACGCTGGTGCGCCGGAACACGGCCACGCGCGCTCCTCGCGAGAACGATTCGGGATTCCCGAAGTCCCCGCCCCCCTCCGGGTTGAAATAGACGCTGAATTCTCCTCGCCGATCGAGGCCGATCGCGATGTTGCCGTTGGTGATCGGATCCGACTGGAACGGCTCGGAGCGAAAGGTGAAGCAGGCGCTCGCCTCCTCGATCACGCCCTGGTTGAACAATGAGCCCTGGACCCCCTCCAGATGGAGGAAGTAGCCCAGGTCCTGAAGCCTGCCCTGCTGATCCAGATAGAAACGTCCGGTGACGTACCAGGCGACGCGGCCAGGGGTGATCGGCATGCGGAGTCCCTCCCTCCCTCGAGAACCCACCCATTCTGTCACAGGAGCCGGCCCCCTGCGGTACCATCCTCCCAGATCCAAGCCGCCGGAGGACCGCCATGAAGAAGCCTCTTGCCCTCGCCTCGCTCGCCGTCTGTGCCGTGGTCGCGCTGATCGCCGCCCGCCCCAAGCCGGCCGCGCCGCCGCTCTGGCAGGTGTACGAGCAGACGCTCAAGCGGGCCAAATACGTCGACCTGACGCATACGATCGGCCCGTCGATCCCGGTCTGGGCGGGCTTCGGGACGTCGTCGTTCGGCCCCGCCATGAATCCCAAGACGGGCAAGGCCTACACCTACAAGGACGACGGCTTCGAGGCCACCCGCTACGCCTTCGCCACGGACCAGCTCGGCACCCAGCTCGACCCGCCGGCCCACTGGGACCCCAACTACCCCTCGATCGACGAGCTCCCGGCCACCTACGCGGTCCGCCCGCTGGTGGTGATCCCGATCGTGGAGCAGGCGAGGAAGGACCCCGGCTATCACCTCACGGTGGCGGACATCCTGGCCTGGGAGGGGAAGCACGGCCGCATCCCCGAGGGCTCGGTGGTGTTCGTCCGCTCCGACTGGTCGAAGGAGTGGCCGAACCCGGAGCTGGCCACCCGCGAGAAGTTTCCCGGGGTGAAGCTCGACGCGCTCAAATTCCTCCACCTACAGCGCAAGATCCTCTTCCACGGCCACGAGCCGCTCGATACGGACACCACCCCGACGCTGGAAGGCGAGTCCTGGCTGATGCACCACGGCTACACCCAGGCCGAAGGGGTCGCCAACCTCGATCAGGTGCCCGAGACCGGCGCCCTGGTGGCGATCGGCTTCCCCAAGCTCCAGGGAGGCACCGGCGGCTACGCCCGCTACATCGCCATCTGCCCGCCGGACTGGAAATACGGGGTGGCGGTGGGCCAGGTGCCGGAGGCGCCGCTGGCGCGGCGGGACAAGGCGCTGCATTGGGATACGCGGGCGGGAGTGCGGGTGCGGTAGGCCGCCCGGGGATCAATCCCCGGGCGAGGCCGGCGCCACGCTCCTCCCCCCATGCTAGCATCCGCCCCGTGGACGGGAGGACCCCATGAAGGTCGCGGTGATCGGCGGCGGACCGGCGGGGCTGTATCTCTCCCTGCTGATGAAGAAGGCGGATCCGGGGCATGAGGTGGTGGTCCTGGAGCGCAACGCTCCGGACGCCACGTTCGGGTGGGGGGTCGTCTTCTCGGACCAGACGCTCGGCAACTTCCGAGCGGCCGATCCCGAATCGTTCCAGGAGATCTCCGACAACTTCGCCCGCTGGGACGACATCGACATCCACTTCAAGGGGCGGACGATCACCTCCGGCGGCCATGGCTTCGCCGGCATCGCCCGCATGAAGCTGCTGGAGATCCTTGCAGGGCGCGCCGCCCGGCTCGGGGCCGACCTCCGCTTCAATTGCGAGGTCCGGGACGATTCGGACCTCCCAGGCCTGGGGCTGGGGGACGCGGATCTGGTGGTGGCCGCGGACGGCGTCAACAGCCCGGTGCGGCGGCGGCACGCGGACGCGTTCCAGCCGGAGATCGTCCAGGGGAAGGCCAAGTTCGTCTGGCTGGGCACCACCCGGCGGTTCGACGCGTTCACCTTCATCTTCATCGAAAACGCGGCCGGGATCTTCCAGGCCCACGCCTACCGGTTCAGCGAGACCCACTCGGCGTTCATCGTGGAGTGCGACGAGGCCTCCTGGCGCAACGCCGGGCTCGACCGCATGGACGTCGACGCCACCATCGCCTTCTGCGAGGCGATGTTCGGGCCCTGGTTGGACGGGCACCGCCTGCTCGCCAACATCCCGCCCCACCAGCATGCGGCGCCGTGGCTCCAGTTCAACCGCGTCCACTGCGCCCAGTGGTGGCAGGGGAATCTAGCTCTGATCGGCGACGCGGCCCACACGGCCCACTTCTCCATCGGCTCCGGCACCAAGCTCGCCATGGAGGACGCCATCGCCCTCGCCCGCATCCTCAACAGCCCGGAGGCGGCCGACCTCCCGCGTGCCCTCCAGGCCTACGAGGACGAGCGCCGCACCGAGGCGCTGCGCCTCCAGAACGCGGCCCGCAACTCCATGGAGTGGTTCGAGAACGTGCGGCGCTACGCGCGGCTCGATCCCGAGCAATTCGCTTACAGCCTGCTCACCCGCAGCCAGCGCGTGAGCCATGAGAACCTCCGCCTGCGCGATCAGCGCTACCTCGAAGGGGTCGAGCGCTGGTTCGCCAGCCGGGCCAGCCGGCGGGAGATTCCCGCGCCGGAGGCGCTTTCGAAAAAATCGCCGCCGCCGATGTTCACCCCCTTCACCCTGCGCGGGATGACGGTCGAGAACCGCGTCGTGGTCTCCCCCATGGACATGTACAGCGCCGAGGACGGGACGCCCAACGACTTCCATCTGGTCCATCTGGGAGCGCGGGCGCTGGGCGGGGCGGGGCTGGTGGTGACGGAGATGACCTGCGTCTCGCCCGAGGCGCGGATCACCCTCGGCTGCACGGGCATGTACAAGCCGGAGCACGTGGAGGCCTGGCGACGGGTGACGCGGTTCGTGCACCAGCGGAGCCGCTCCAAGATCTGCCTACAGCTCGGCCATTCGGGCGGCAAGGGCTCGACCCGGCTGATGTGGGAGGGGGAGAACGAGCCGCTCGACGCGGACGGCTGGCCCATCGTGGCCGCCTCCGCCGTCCCCTTCAAGCCGGACATGCGGGTGCCGCGTGAGATGACCCCCGCCGACATGGATCAGGTGCGCGAGGATTTCGTGCGCGCCGCGCGCATGGCCGTCGAAGCGGAATTCGACATGATCGAGCTCCACTGCGCGCACGGCTATCTCCTCTCGGGCTTCATCACGCCGCTCTCGAACCAACGGACGGACGAGTATGGCGGCAGCCTCGAAAACCGTCTCCGCTTCCCCCTGGAGGTCTTCCGGGCCATGCGCGCGGTCTGGCCCCAGGACCGCCCGATGTCGGTGCGCATCTCGGCCACCGACTGGGTCGAGGGGGGGATCGAGGGGGGGCATGCGGTAGAGGTGGCGCAGGCGTTCCATCAGGCGGGCGCGGACATCATCCACGTCTCCGCCGGACAGACCTCGGCGGCCGCCAAGCCGGTCTACGGCCGCATGTTCCAGACGCCGTTCTCGGACCGCATCCGCAACGAGACGGGGATCCCCACGATCGCGGTGGGGAACATCACCGAGCCCGATCAGGTGAACTCGATCATCGCCGCCGGCCGCGCCGATCTCTGCGCCCTGGCGCGCCCCCATCTCGCCGATCCCAACTGGACCCTCCGCGCCGCCGCGGAGCTGGGATATAAAGATCAGCCCTGGCCGGTGCAATATCTCACCGGCAAGCAGCAGCTCGAACGCAATCTCGAGCGGCAGCGCCAGGCCCAGGGTCAGACGGAATTGCTGGGGACGAGCACGATCTAGGAGAAATTCTTGAACCAACGCATCCCCCTCGAATCCATCCAGCCCCAGCATTTCGGCTGGAGCGTCGAAGGCCGCGTCGCCACGGTGACGATCGACCGGCCGGAGCGGAAGAATCCGCTCACCTTCGAGTCCTACCGCGAGCTCGCCGAAACCTTTCACAAGCTGCGGCACGTGGAGGAGATCAAATCGCTCGTGATCACCGGCGCGGGCGAGAATTTCTGCTCGGGCGGGGACGTGCACGAGATCATCGGCCCCTTGGTGAAGATGCGCGAGGAGGGGCGGATGGACCGGCTGCTGGAGTTCACGCGCCTCACGGGCGAGCTCGTGCGCACGATGCGCCACTGCCCGCAGCCGGTCGTGGCCGCGGTGGACGGCATCTGCGCGGGCGCGGGGGCCATCCTCGCCATGGCGTCGGACCTGCGGCTCGGCACGCCGCGCGGCCGGGTGGCGTTCCTGTTCACCCGCGTCGGCCTCTCGGGGGCGGACATGGGCGCCTGCGCCATCCTGCCGCGCATCATCGGGCAGGGCCGCGCCTCCGAATTGCTCTACACCGGCCGCTTCATGGAGGCCGAGGAGGCGGAGCGCTGGGGGTTCTTCAACCGTCTCGTGCCGCCGGAACGGCTGCTGGACGAAGCAATGGATCTGGCGCGCTCGATCGCCACCGGCCCCACCTTCGCCCACGCGATGACCAAGCGCCAGCTCCACCACGAGTGGGGCATGGGGGTGGACGAGGCGATCGAGGCCGAGGCGCAGGCGCAGGCGATCTGCATGCAGACCGGGGACTTCGCCCGCGCCTACCGCGCGTTCGCCGCCAGGGAGAAGCCCACGTTCGAGGGCAACTGACGAGGGCAATCGATTGGCGACTATCTGATGGCAGATATTTCCTTCCTCTCCTGGCCCTTCTTCGCGGATTCCCACCGGGATCTGGCCCGCGATCTCGCCTCCTGGTGCGCGCGGGAGATCGAGCCCCTGGAGGGAAAAGAGGATCAAGATCTCGACGGCACCTGCCGTGAGATCGTCCGCCGGTTGGGCACCGGAGGGTGGCTGCGGCACGCGGTGGCCGCCGAGGACCGCCGCCTGGACGTGCGCTCGCTCTGTCTGATCCGCGAGACGCTGGGCCGCTTCTCGGGGATCGCCGACTTCGCCTTCGCTCTCCAGGGGCTGGGGAGCGGTCCGCTCTCGCTCTTCGGCTCGGAGGCGCAGCGCCGGACGTGGCTGCCGCGCGTGGCCGCGGGCGAGGCCATCCCCGCCTTCGCGCTCTCCGAGGCCGAGGCGGGCTCGGACGTCGCCGCCATGGCCACCGCGGCCCGGCGGGACGGCGACTCCTGGGTGATCGACGGCGAGAAGACCTGGATCTCGAACGCCGGCCTGGCCGATTTCTACGTCGTCTTCTGCCGTCTGCCCGAGGTGGGAGACAAAGGCTTCGGAGCCTTCCTGGTGGAGGCGGCCAACCCCGGGCTGCGCGTCTCCGAACGGATCGCCGTGCTCGCGCCGCACCCGCTGGGAACGATCACGTTTCAGGATTGCCGGGTGCCGGCGGACGCGCTGATCGGCGAGCCGGGCAAGGGGCTCAAGGTGGCGCTCGCCACGCTCGACGTCTTCCGCCCCACGGTCGGCGCCGCGGCCTTGGGGTTCGCCCGCCGGGCCCTGGACGAAGCCCTGGCCTGGACCCGCCGGCGCCGCGCCTTCGGGAAAAACCTTGCGGAATTCCAGCTCACGCAAGCCCGCCTCGCCGACATGGCGCTGGAGGTGGACGCCGCGGCGCTGCTCGTCTATCGGGCGGCCTGGACGCGGGATTCCGGAGCGGAAAGAATCACCCGTGAGGCCGCGATGGCCAAGCTGTTCGCCACCGAGGCGGCGCAGCGGGTGATCGATCAGGCCGTGCAGCTCCTCGGCGGCCGGGGGGTGGTGGCGGGCGCGCCGGTCGAGCGGCTCTACCGGGAGGTGCGGGCCCTGCGTATCTACGAGGGAACCAGCGAAATCCAGCGGCTCGTCATCGCCGGCCAGCTCCTGGCCGGCGCGAGCCAGGAGGGATGATGATCGATGACTGAGATCCTGCCGTCCGGGCCCACCGCTCACGTGGACACCTTCTGTCGCGAATCGCTGCCGCCGCCCGAGCACATGCCGCACATGGATTACGGCGTCCTGCCGGAGCTGGCGGCCTACCCCTCCCGCGTCAACGCCGCCACCGAGCTGCTCGACAAGCGGGTGGCGGCCGGCGACGGCGACCGCCCCGTCTTCCACGTCCACGGCGGGCATTGGACCTACCGCCAGCTCCTGGAGACCGCGAACCGCATCGCGCACGTCCTGGTGGAGGACCTCGGCGTGGCGCCGGGCAACCGTGTGCTCTTGCGCGGGCCCAACAATCCCATGCTGGCCGCCTGCTGGCTGGCCGTGCTCAAGGCGGGGGGCGTGGTGGTCTGCACCATGCCGCTCCTGCGCGTCCGGGAGCTGACCTACATCGCGGATAAGGCGAAGATCCGCCTCGCCCTCACCGACGCCCGGGTGGCCGCCGAGTGCGAGTCGGCCATGTCCACCACCGCCGCCGGCTTGCCGCGCGAAGGCGCGCGCGTGATCCAATTCCATACCGCGGAAGACGGCGCGCTCGAATCGCTGATGAACGGCAAGCCCACCACGTTCGAGAATCGCGACACGGCGGCGGACGATCCCGCGCTGATCGCCTTCACCTCGGGCACCACCGGCCAGGGCAAGGGGACGATCCACTTCCATCGCGACCTGCTGGCGGTCTGCGACACCTTCGCCGCCCACGTGCTCAAGGCCGACCGGGACGACATCTTCTGCGGCTCTCCGCCGCTCGCCTTCACCTACGGGCTGGGAGGGCTCCTGCTCTTCCCGCTGCACATCGGCGCCTCGACGCTGCTGCTGGAGCAGGCCGCGCCGCAGCAGCTTCTGCAAGGGATTCAGGAGCACCGCGCCACGGTGGTCTTCACCGCGCCCACGGCCTACCGCGCGATGTCCGACTTCGTGAAAGGTTTCGATCTGTCGAGCCTCCGCAAGTGCGTCTCGGCCGGCGAAACCCTGCCCAAGGCGACGTTCGAGAAGTGGCGGGAGCTGACCGGTCTCGAGATCATCGACGGCATCGGCTCCACCGAGATGCTCCACATGTTCATCAGCTCCTCGGGTGACGAGATCCGCCCCGGCGCCACGGGGCGAGTGGTGCCCGGCTACGAGGCCCGGGTGGTGGACGACGAGGGCAAGGAGGTGCCGCCGGGCACCCTCGGCCACCTCGCGGTGCGCGGGCCGACCGGCTGCCGCTACATCGACAACCTGGAGCGCCAGACCACCTACGTGCGCGACGGCTGGAACTATCCCGGCGACTCCTACATCATGGACGCGGAAGGATATTTCTGGTACCAGGCGCGCACGGACGACATGATCATCTCCGCGGGGCACAACATCTCGGGCCCCGAGGTCGAGGGGGTGCTGCTCGAGCATCCGGCCGTGGCGGAGTGCGGCGTGGTGGCGGCGCCGGACGAGATCCGGGGCAACATCGTCAAGGCCTACGTGGTGCTGCGCGCCGGGTTCCAGCCCGGCCCCGCTCTGATCAAGGAGCTGCAGGATTTCGTCAAGGCGGAGATCGCGCCGTACAAATATCCGCGGGCGATCGAGCTCGTCGACTCCCTGCCACGCACCAACACCGGCAAGCTCCAGCGCTTCCGCCTGCGGGAGATGAATCGATGAGCGATATCTCCCACGATATTCTCCAGCCGGAGGGGTGGGCGAAGCCGAGCGGCTATGCCAACGGCGTCGCCGCCCGCGGCCGGCTGGTCTTCGTCGCCGGCCAGATCGGCTGGAATCCGCGGACGTGCCAGATCGAGACGGACGATTTCGCGCGACAGACGGAGATCGCTTTACGAAACGTGATCACCGTGCTCCGGGAGGCGGGCGCCGGCCCGGAGCACGTCACGCGCATGACCTGGTACATCACCGACAAAGCAGCCTACCTCGCGGCCCGGCGCGACGTCGGCCGCGCCTGGCGCGAGGTCATGGGTTCCTACTATCCGGCGATGGCCGCCGTGGTGGTGAGCGCTCTCCTGGAAGACCGCGCCAGGATCGAGATCGAGGCCACGGCGGTCGTGCCCGAGTAGCCCGGCGCTACTCGGCGTGCGTGAGCTCCCACCGGCGGTGGAAGTAGTTGTTCACCGTCCCCAGGAACAGGGCGGCGATGACCGCTCCGGCGACCACCTGGATCAGCTCCAGCAGGAGAACTCCCAGGGTAAGCTGGTGCCATCCGAGCAGCCAGCCACCGAAAATCCCGTGATACTCCGGGGGGACCATCAGCCCGTACGCCACGTAGACAAGGAAGGCGAACGTTGCCGTAAGACCGAAGGCCCAGGACAAAGCTTTGACGTTCAACATGGCGTCCTCCTTTCGTCGCTCTCAGTGCGCCTCTTTCCGCTGGTGGACGAGGCCGCTCAGCAGCCACGTCAGCAGGCCGACGACGGCCACGGCGATCAGAGCTTTGGCTCCACCGAGCCAACTGAACACGGCGTTGTATTGTCCAGGAGCCAGCAGCCCATAAGCCACAAAGACGAAGGCCGCGAGCGCTCCGATCAAGGCGACGGACCACAACCAGGTTTTGTTGTTCATGGCATCCTCCTTTCGTCGTTACCATTCCAGCACCCAGCGGCCGGAATCTCTTCACCCCGTGAGGTCGTCCGGCGGGCGCGGCCGGGCGGTCCGGAGCCCACCCGCCGGGGTGGAGACTCCGCCGAGCCTGCGCTCAGCCGGCCGGCGCGACGGCAGTGAGGCGGGCTCTTCCTACCAGTCGGCGGCTCTGTTCGTGAGGAACGGCAATAGCTTGGTGATTCCCGAGTAACTCAGCGCTACCCGAAGCCAAGGGGGAGGCTAGGGCTTTACCCAGGCCGTTCTCGGCGTCCTGGAAGCGCGTCGGCTCGCCGTGAGCGAGGCGCGGCGAGAGGAGATCTTCGGCTGCCAGGATCTCGACCCCTGTCCCAATGGCTGCGCCGGGCCGCCCTGGCCTCCTCCGCCGACGAGGTCACATCGGAATCCTGGATATTAAGCGTCCACTGCCCCCCTCGCATAGCCGAGTGAGCTCCCTTGAGAGCCTAGGTCGTCTAGCAGCTTTCTGGTGAATTCAACCTCCGACCTGTATATGTTGGTCCTTTCTTTTTCATTTTCACTCGTGCGGATATCATATTTTTTTTCTTTTTCCTTTTGCTTTTCGAGGTCCTCATAGATAGCGAGGGACTCGCTCAAATCCTTCCGCGCCTCCTCAATCCGGCCTTGATCACGCTTTAGAATACCTAGCTCTCTCAGCATCATTGCCACCTCAGGCCGATAGTAATCGGGCTTATCTTGCGCCAGCTCGCGACTAACCGCTAACGATTCGTCATAGGTCGCTTCGAGCTCTTGGGCATACTGACCATGGGTTTCCCTTCCAAAATTTTCATAGATGGCCAGCACCTCTCTGAAATTCCCTCGAGCTTTCGCCAGCAGATTATGGTCGCGGCTTAGCCTTGCGAGATTTTTGTAGATGGCGAGAGCCTGGATGAAATACTTCCACGCCTCCTCAGTCCGGCCTTGATCGTAGTATAGAGTGCCGAGGTTTTTGTGTAGCATTGCTACGTCCGGTAGATAGGTGTCGGAGCTCTGTTGCACCAGCTTGCTCGTGACATCCAGTGCTTCATCGTAGGTCGACTTGACCTCCTGCCCATACTGTCCAGGATTTTTCCTTGCGAGGGCTCTATAGATGGCAAAAGCCTCAATGAAATCGTTCTGCGCCTCCTCTATCCGCTTCCATGCATATTTGACAACACCGAGACTGTTCAGTGCTTCCGCAACATGCGGCTCGAAGATATCGGAATTCTGTCGCCTCAGCTCGCCCTCTTCTATCCGCTTCCACGCATAGTTGACAGCACCGAGATTGTTCAGTGCTTTCGCAACATGCGTCTCGTAGGTATCGGGATTCTGTCGCCTCAGCTCGCGATACCCATACAGAGCATCACCAAAGGCCTTACGCGCGTCCTCCATTCTATTCTGCTTGCGAAAAAGGATACCGAGATTGTTCTGAGTAGAAGCGACGATTGGCAAGTAAGTGGGGGGGTCCTTTTGCTTCAGCTTGAGGCCAATCTCCAACGCTTCGTCATAAGCATCCTGCGCCTCCTGCATCAGGTTCTGGTCGCTGAGCAGACTACCGAGATTGTTCAACGTCTCCGCTACGTCCGGCAGGTAGGTATCGGGGTTCTCTTGCGCTAGCTTACGGCTGATCTCCAGCGCCTCTTCGAAGGCCTCACGCGCCTCCTTCATCTGATTCTGACTGCGGCACTTAATACCGAGAGCATTCAGCGCCATCGCTGCATCTGACCGGTAGCCGCTGTATGTCGGGTTGGCGTAAAATTCGGGAACTTCTTCTACATGCACCCGCGCCAACTGCTCGAGCGCGCGCCTCTCTGCCTCCCTCGCTCGATCGCGCTCGATGCGAAGTTGCTCCTTGGCCTCCTCAGTCGCTTGGTTTTTCGCTTGGAGCTCGGCCAGCTTCTCGCGATAACTTTGCTCAATCTTATCGGTCTTATTAACCTGATAATATTGGAGCCTGCATTCTTCAATTTCTACCTTACCGCAAAGCAGAAATATCAGTGGATCGTTGCTCGGTTCCTTAGGAAGATTGAACCGCAACTCGGAGCGGTTGACCACCACCATTCCTGGCATATCAACGATCAATTGCACCTTGTCGCCCGGCTGTTTGTTCGGGAACTCCAGGACGAACGTACCGTCAGCGAATGATCGAGTTGGGCTAGCACAACCAACGCCGCTGACTCTTACATTCGCGATTCCAGGTCCTCCAAGCTCTTTCGCGATGATAACTCCCCTGACGGTCGTTGCGGCTAGCGGAGTGGAAACCACCAGAAGCAGGACAGCGAGTATGGTGTTGAGCCGCATGTGAGGTCTTATCGACTCAGCACCACCGTGACGGGGCTTCCGTTTGGTATTATCTCTTGGTTCCAGGTTTCATATCTGTCGGCGCTGACGCGCAAGACCATCACGTCCGGAACACGGTCGGAAGGCACCGCTAGATCAAAATATCCCTGCTTTATGCTAGTCGTTGAAATGTCGGCCATGCTAACCGTGGCGCCTATAACCGGTTTGTCCATCTTGTCGCGGACGTTGCCAGTGATGTGAAATGATTTTCGTCGCGCTCCCAGGTATAGGCTTGTCCCAGCGAGATCCAGACGGTTGTTGTCGGAGCGCTCATATCCGGACGCATCCAGCGCAATGTTCACTTCCTGTCCTCGGAAATTCGCTGGAATTTCTGGGAAGAAAGCCTGCCCCTTATCCCCGATCGGAGCGCTCCGGCGGTCGCCACCCAGATCCAGCAATACCGCCCCTTGATTCCGCAGCAGTAAATCCTGTGGGCCCGCTGGTCCGTGCACGTAAACCGTGAGGGGGAAGTTCGATCCTGGCGGTGGGAAATAGAATCCCCCAATTATGACGAGGGCGAAAATGACTACTGGACCTCCGAGCTCAAGCACGCCTCCGAAAAGTTTCCCACGGTAGATACCAATTGAGCGCAATGCACCGAAAAGAAAGCTAGCGGCGGACAACCCCAGTGGAATAAGTGTAAGGTAATAGAAACGCCCCACCAAGCCAAGCGAGACCAGAAGGCGCGCATTTCTCAGAAGCAGGAAAACAAACAACAAGCCTCCGGCAAAGCTGCCGAGAGAAAGCAGGGCGTACGGCGCGATCTTGCCCCAGTTCCTCCCGGCACGGGGAAGCTTGTCGCGTGCCTGAAGAGGCGACCTCTTGCGCGTAGCTGACATCTGCCAAGGACCATGCCACTCAGACGACCTGCAGGGTCTTCCGGAACGGAATCTCGCGGATGCGCGGTCCGCCCGCGGCGACGATCGCGTTGGCCAGAGCCGGCGCTACCGCGGGGGTCGGCGGCTCGCCGGCGCCGGTCGGCGGCACATCTCCGTCATAATCTTTGGCCACCTCCGCGCTGGGCTCCTGGATGTATGTATAGATTTTCCTGGGCGCCTGGTGGATGCGCAGCACCTGGTAGTCGTTGAAGTTGTTTTGCTGGACGGCCCCGTTCTTGACCGTGATCTCGCCGAGCAGGGCGTAGCTCAGACCGTAGTTGATGCCCCCCTCCATCTGCGCTCTGACCCGGTCCAGATTGACGGCGAAGCCGCAGTCGATCACGCCGTAGATCTCGTTGACCGTCAGCTCGTTGGATTCGTTGAGCGAAACGTCGACCACGATGGCCACGTAGCTCAGGAAGCTCCGGTGGGCGGCGATGCCGAGACCGCGGCCCTTCAGCCCCTTGTACCTCTTGACCTTCTCGTCCCAGCCCGACTCCTTCGCCACCCGTTCCACCACGGCACGCAGACGTCGAGTGTCGGGCGGGTACCCAGGGAGGAGCTTCTGGGTGCTATTCGGTACCAGAAGAGCGTCCACGGGAAACTGGTTGTTGTCGAGACACTTGACGCCCTGGGCTTCCAGGTCCTTCTGGTGGAGGACACATCCCTTCCCGATCAGCTCGAGCAGGTAGTCCTTGGAATCCCGCCCGGCGGCGATCGCCATCTCGTCGGCGAACGAGCAGAGGCCGAACGCATGGTAGATGTTGGCCA
Organism: Thermoanaerobaculia bacterium; assembly: GCA_036497345.1. GTDB lineage: Bacteria > Acidobacteriota > Thermoanaerobaculia > Multivoradales > UBA5704 > DATARR01. The sequence goes on along the minus strand of DASXJP010000508.1, from coordinate 16,450 downwards.
CCGAGCGCATCCAGCCATTGCGGATGTGGGACTCGGCCGGGCAGTTCTCCAGATGGATGTGGTCGATGTGGTACGGCATGTCCTCGAGGCCCTGGCCGAGCTCGATGGCCGAGCCGTAGCCATATTCGCCGCCGTTGTGGAACCCGGCGCGCGCGCTCACGAGGAGGTCGTTCATCGCGGGGGGAAAAGCGGGCGACGGGGGTGGGAAGAGGGTCGCGAAGAACGACGTGAAGGCGCTGCGCTGCTGCAGGGCCGTCGGATGTCCGTCGGCGTCGAGGGCCGCCTTCAGATGCTGGTGGCTGACCGCGTTGTAGTAGCTGAACTGGATGTCGTCCTCCCGGGTCCACTGCACCCGGATGGCCGTGCCGGGGTGCTGCTTGGCGAGGAAGGCCGCCTCGATGGCATAGTCCGGGTTGGACTTGCGTCCGAAGCCGCCTCCCAGCAGCGTCACGTGGACCTTGACCCGGTCCCGGATGCTCTTCTTGAGATCCTCCGCCTGTTTGAACAAGGTCTCCTCGTCGACGTTCAGCAGCTTTGCCAAGCTACGATTGAAAGCCTCCTGGTTGTCCTGCTCGCAAGACTTCAGCACGTTGTTCGGCCTCTCCGCCTGCCAGACCAGCCACTTCAGGGGGTTGGGCTCCAGCAGGTACAGGCCCAGATAGTGCTGCGCGAGCTCCGGACCCTGCGCGGGGGACCAGACCTCGAACTGGTCCTTATCCTTGTCGTAGACGGCGATGGCCACGGGGGGCTCCATGGGCGTCTGGGCCAGGAGAGGAACGTAGTAGCCCGCCTCCACGACCTTCCCGGTGGACGCGAAAGCCGAGCCGACGTCGCCCTTGCTCCGCACCGTCTTTCCCGACTGCGAGGTCGAGGCTTCGAGCTCGCCGCGAAAGGCTTCCGAATCGTAGGTGGCGTGGGGCCCGAGATCCCACTGGATGGTGGGCCTGAGCGCCCTGCGCCCTTGCAACGCGGCCCAGGTGTTCTCCGCGATGACGGCGACACCGTCATGAGGTACGAACGCGGCGCCCACCCCGCCGGTGCCGCCCTGGAAATCCGGCGGCAGGACCTTGGTGACATATCTGACGCCCGGCACGGCGAGCGCCGGCTTGGGGTCGAACGACCTCACCTTGCCGTTGGCGACCGGGCAGCGCTCGATCATCGCCGTCAGCATGGGCAGCTTCGGGTCCTTGTCGGCGCCATAGACCGCCTTGCCGGTCACCATGTCGTGAACGTCTACGAACGGCATCTTGTCCGTGCCGATGTATCGCCACTCCTTCCGCGGCTTGAGAGCGGCCGTGATCTCTTCCGGCGTGGGCACCCCCACCTGCCTGGCGTGCAGCAGCAGAAGGTTGTACGGGTCGGAGCGGCCGCCGGGGCCGTACACCTTGTGCTGCTCCGCCCGGCACTGGGCGGGGTCGACTCCCCATTTCTTGGCCGCGGCGCGGACGAACACGAGCCGGATGCCGGCGCCGAAGAATCGCATGGGCTTGTAGTAGGCGGCCATGCTTCGCGAGCTGTCGACGAACTGGGCGTCCTCGGGCTTGACGATCAACGGGCTGCCGGGAAGGGCGACGGGGAACGGCACGCCGTACTTGTAGGCGTCGGCGTCCGCCTGCTCCACCACGACGCGGTTCCAGTCGGCCTCGAGCTCGTCGGCCAGCACGGCCGCCAAGGTCGAGCGGGTGCCCTGGCCCATCTCCGAGCGGTGGGCGATGATGTGGATCGTGCCGTCGAGCTCGATTCTGACGAAATCGCCGAGCGGGAAGCCCGTGTGAAAGATCTGATCCAGGAGCTGGTCGAGATCGGGGAGACCCTTGGCGGAGGCCTCATCGGGAGCCATGGAGTAGCCGAACACCAGCGCGCCGGTGCCCGCGCCGAGATAGCGGAGGAAATCCCTGCGGGTGACTCGGAAGATGCCGCTCATGACTTGCTCCCCGCGGCCTTGTGGATGGCCTCCCGGATCCGTGGATAGGTGCCGCAGCGGCAGATGTTGCCGCGCATCGCGTTGTCGATATCCTCGTCGGACGGGTTGGGGTTCGCGGCCAGGAGCGCCGAAGCGCTCATGATCTGGCCCGGCTGGCAGTAACCGCACTGCGGCACGCCGAGCTCGACCCACGCCTTCTGGCACGGGTGGCTGCCGTCCCGCGACAGGCCCTCGATGGTGGTGATCTCGGAGAGGCAGGCCACGCCCACGGGGGTGGCGCAGGAGCGCACGGCCCGCCCGTCGAGGTGGACGGTGCAGGCGCCGCACTGCGCGACGCCGCAACCGAACTTGGTGCCCTTGAGCCCCAGGATGTCGCGCAAGGCCCAGAGCAGGGGCATGTCGCCGTCGACGTCGACCGTGTACAACCTGCCGTTGACTCGCAGTTGAAATAGGGACATCTGGAACCTCCTCAGAGTTTGCGGCGGAGCTCCACTCGCGCTCCGTAGATATCCTTCAACCCCTGCCGCCAGCCCCGCATGGCGTCGAGACGTAGGATCCAGGCGTTGGAGATGGGGTGCTGGTAACGGGCCCCGAGGGCGTACTGATCCCCCAGCGGGTTGTTGCCCCGGCGCTGGACCACCGCCCCCTCGACCACGATCTGGCGGTCGAGATTGAACAGATATTCGACCCCGAACGCTCCGCCGTAGGAGTCGCGCGCGGTGGCGTCGAGCGTCGGGTAGGCCGTCAGGCCGTCCGACTCGAAGTTGATGCCGGTGTTGCGGAGCACGCCGCCGGCATCGGCGGCCCGCGCCAGCGACTGCGGGCTCCTGAAGCCGCCAAAAAGGTTTACATAAGGCACCAGATTCAAGACGTTGCCCCACGGCAGGTAGCGCGGGAGAAACGAGTTTTCCACCAGGACCAGCACGCCGTCGGCCGTCTTCTGCTGTCCGGCGAGCCCCTTCTGGCCGAAGTTGCCGATCACCCGGATGCTGTTGGCGATGCGGCCCCAGTACCGCCTGGAGAAGGCGGCGGTGAGGTTGTGATAGCTCAGGTCGGGGTTGTCGGCGTCGACGTAGCCATAGCCGTACTCCACGTAGCCCTTGAACGCGTCGGCGAATCCGGCGAGGCCGAAGATGTTGGCCCGGTCGCCGGGGACGGCCGCGGTGGCCACGTTGTTGAAGCCGGCGAAGAGGGTGAGGTCCGTATTGCTGATGTCGTGCGCCGGGTTGTTCTTGGCGGTGAAGAGGCCCACGGCCGCGCCGTCGAAGGCGTCGTCGATCCAGATGCCGTTCTGCGTGGCGATGGGGACCCTGCCGACGGCGATCGGCATGTCGAGCCCGTTGGTCCGGTGGCTCAGCCCCGTGGCGATCTGCCCCAGGTCGCCTTCGAAAAAGAGCGTCTTGAGCTGGAAGTTGAGCTCCTCGACGAAATGGTCCTTGGCTCCGCTGTCGAACATGTAGCGCGTGAACGATCCATTCCTGTCCAGCGGGCGCACGAAGGCGTGGATGCGCTCGGTGGCGGTGAGGGCCATGTCGATGTCGAGGTTGAGGCGGGCGGCGACCTCCGAGTGATCGGTCTTGCCTTTGGCGTCGGGGATGCCGTTGTCATAAGCCGCCGTGGCGACGCGCAGGTCGCCGTAGGCCATGACGGCCGGCATCATCGGATTTTTCGTGCCCAGCCACGTGGGGCGCGGGTCGTAGGCCCCCCGCTCGTAGAGCTGAAGCCCCAGATCGATCGGCGGGAACGCCGTCTTGTTCATGTACTTCTTGTCGTAGACGGCAAGTTGGGCCTCGGCGTCGTAGGACTCGGTGTAGACGGGCTGGGGGCCGAAGAGCTCCGCGCCAGGCGTGCCGGGAAGAAGCTGGGCCCCGGACGACATCTCAGGGGCCTTCTTCTCTTCGGCCTTCTGTTCGGCGGCCGCGGGCGCGGAGTCTTGAGCGGCGGCGGCGCACGGGAGACCGAGGGCGAGCGCGAGCAGCCCGGCGAGCAAGGGGGTCGCAGTCCAGTTTTTTCCGTTCATGTTCGCCCTCTCCTAGTGGACGTCCAGTGCGACCGCGTAGGAATGCGTGTCGGTCACCCATTCGTTCTCGGTACGCTTCATCTCCGTCGTGGCGCCCACGAAGTCCATGAAGTAGATGGGCTCCGTCCGGCCGCGCAGACGTACCGCAAGCTTGTAGGTGCCGGGCTTCTTCAGCAGGTCCCCCGGGACCTGGTAGCCGGCGACCCGGGTGGCGAGCGGCGGAATGCTGTGCTTCTCCATGCGCGCGCCCGGAGGGTGATTGAGCAGCGAGGTCGGCGCGCCGCCGGGACGGATGAACGGCAATTGATCGAAGTCCAGGTTGATCGGCAGATACATCTCCCGGTCGGTCCCCTTCAGGTTGGTGGTGATGAACTTGGCCTGCATGCTGAAGAGCTGGTCGTCGAAGGGGAGCTTGCGGGTGCGGACGTCGCGCGATTGCAGGTCGGCGACGTCGCCGAAGCTGTCGACGTAGCCTGATTCCCAGACCACTTTGCCGTCCGGATCGCTGAGCGCGACGTTGAGCCAGAGCTCGGGCTGGGCGCCCAGGGAGCCCGAAGGCAGGTTGTGCCCCTTGTTGAGATTGGTCAGCTTGTACTCGAACGCGAAGGGCTTGCCGACCTGGGGGCGGTCCTTGAAGAACGGGCCGTTGAGGCGGGAGCCGTTCTCCAGGAGCTGCAGGCGCAGCTTCTTCCGGTACTCCCACTGCGCGAGATTCCCCTGAACCTTCTGCCACGCCTTCTTGCGGTCCTCGGCTTTCTGCCACTCGGGCGGGAAGCTGTAGGAGCCCGGGGCGGCGGCGACCTTGTTCTCGTAATCGTCGCTCCCCCAGCCGGCCCGGTAGTCGAACTTGAGCCACTGTTGGGGCGTGAAGGGATCCTCCTCCAGGCTGAACGGGAAGAGGCCGGGATGGCTGATGGGATAGCCCGGGCCCACGAAGGTGTGATCGGTCAGCGGCCGGTCGTTGTTGACGGTCTGCCCGTTGACCATGGCGGCCCAGCCCTTCGAGAAACCGGTGTTCTGCCCCGGGCTGGTGCTCATGTGGCACTGCTGGCAGGTGATGCCCTCCTTGTAGGCGGGAGAGGCCCGGTACTCCTCCCAGACGGTCTCGAGCTTGATGCCGGGGTGGACTTGCACCTGGTGGCAGGTGGTGCAGATCTCCGACTTCACGATGATGTCGGACTGGACGGCCTGCTGGTGGATGCGGAGATAGCCGGGCTTGTCGGGCTCGTCGGGATTCACCAGGATCTTCAATTTCTCCGCATCGTCGACCGCCTTGACGACGCCCTGGGTGTCGAAGGGACCGAACACGGGCCCGTGGATGTTGCCCGGCATGATCCGCCGCTGGCCGTTGTGCTTGCCGTAGGCCTCTCCGAGGCGGTGGCAGCTCACGCAGGTGATGCCTTCCTGGGCGGCCGCGCTGCGCTCCCACCAGGGGATGTCGCGCCGCTCGCCCAGGGACGTGCCGACGCTGGCGTGGCAACGCACGCAGAAATAATTGACCGTGCCTTGCGACAGGTCGTTGATCTTCTGCTCGAACTTGTTGAACATCGGCGAGAGGTTGGCGTAGGCGTGGGAGGAGAGGCTCCACTGCTTGAACTGGTTGGGGTGACACTGGCCGCAGACCCGGGCGGACGGATAGAGCGTGTCGGCCAGGGCCTTGGCATGGGGATTGTTCTCGGGCAGCGGATTCGGAAGCTCCTGGCCGGTCGCCAGCCCGAGCTCCGCCAGCAGGAGGACGATGAACGTGAGTCCGGCTTTACGCATAAGGCCACTCCTCGTAGTCCAGGTTCTGGGTCGCTTCATCGCAGCTCCATTTTCCCTCGTCGCTCCTGGAGGCACTGGCGGCGATCGTCAGAAGGTCTTCAGGAACTCGATCAACGCCCGCTTGTCGGCGTCGCTGAGCCCCGGCTCCTCCTTGAAGAGGTCGGTGCCGAAGTAGTGGCCGCGGTTGACCACGAAGTCCGGGCACTTGCTCAGATCGAGCAGTTGGTCGGCCAGGCTCCTGCCCTTGAATTTCGCGTTCCGGAACACCGCCCGCGCCTGCTCGTCGGTGGCGTTGGCGGGCAATTTCTTGAGCGCCCCCGTGACCGTGATCAGGAGGTCGAGGAGCTCCTTGTCGTGCGCCGCCCTCTCCCCCAGGGACTCGTTGTCGGGCCGGAGATCGATGTTCGACAGCAGGTTGACCGGCGTCCCCTTGGGGATCGGCCCGATCTCGATCCCCCCCTTCCCGGCCACCGACGGCGCCAGCTTCTTGACCAGCGGCGCCAGGTCCGGGGCGAAGGGAGGAAGATAGCCGACCGGCACCCGGAGATAGCTCGGCGCGGTGGTGCGGTCGATCTTGCTGGGACCGGGAATCTTGGCGCCGAGCACCGGGTCTTTCTCGCGCTTCTCCGGCCACAGCATCTTCTCGATGCCGTCCTCGAAGGCCGCCATCCGCCCCTTGACCGAGGGATCGCCATTGAACAATCCCACCGTGTTGTTCTGCAGATAGGGAGCGGTCGACCACAGGCTGATCAGCGAGGCCGGCCGCGTGTAGCCGCGGCCGCCGGCGGGCATGGTGTACTGCCGCGGCTCGCCGGTGAACGGGTTGTGGACCGTGATCGTGCCCACCGAGGGGAGGCTCTTGTAGGAATGCGAGGAGTAGTTGTCCCAGATGTTGTTGGCGATGGCGTTGGTGGCGAGCGGGCTGCAGGCGTTCGTCTCCAGCAGCGTCACCGGGACGCGCGTCTCGTTCGACAGGTAGTTGTCCTTGAGGAAGTCGTCCTTGAGGACGATCTCCCGCATCTGCTTCTTGAACTCCTCGGTCTTGGTGTAGGCCCAGTACTTGTTCCAGCAATCGAGATAACCGGGGCCCGCGCAGCCGCCGGGATCGAGCCCCGGCAGCGACTCCGGGAGCTTGGAGGAGTGGCAGCGCGCGCAGCGCTCCGCGAAGACGACCTTGCCGCGCGTGAGCTGCTCCGAGTCCGTTTTCAGGTAGGCCGCGCCGCCGGGAGCGTCCTTGAGCAGGTGCGGCGCCGTGGTGGCCAGGAAGAAGTCGGCGACGCTGGGGGTCTGCGCCTCGGTGGCCTGCCAGAAGCTCGAGTTGGCGCGCCCCACCTTGACCTCGATCGGTGAGATAGGCTTGCCGCCCACCAGCGGATTGAAGTGCCGCTGCCACTCCTCGCTGAACAGCCCGATGTTGATGTACACCCGGTTGAGCGCTCCCAGGGCTCCCACCGCATCGGAGCCGTCCTTGAGCACGCGCGTGGTCAGGACGGTGTCCGGCTTCTGGAAGAGCTCGGTGAGAGGCCCGCTCGGGAAATAGTCGTTGAACTGTTTGTTGTCCAGCTCGCCGCCCGCCAGGGTCTCCTTGCCCCACCGCTTGGCCAGGACCAACCGCGAGTTGAGGCCGTAGACGGCGTTCATCGTGCGCGGATTGTTGATGTAGTCGGTGGAGACCAGAGAGGTGTCGAGGGCGCCCGGACGCGAGGTGTGGAAGAGCTGGTAGGGGAAGCTGGAGACGTCCGCGTCCCAACTGAAAATGCGATCGATCCAGAAGTACTGGGCGCCGACGTTCGACGACAGGTCGGCCCACTTGGGGTTCTCCGGGTCGGCGGGCGGATGGACCGGGCTCGGCCCGACGTGGCAGAAGGCGCAGGCCATGCCGACCCGGTAGGGCCGTATGAGGTCCTTGCGCAGGTAGTAGCTAGGATCGGTGTAATAGCGCTTCGGATCCCAGGCCTTGGCCGCCTTCTCGTCGAAGGCCGGATTGGGGAACAGCCGCAGACCCACGATGCCGGTGGCATAGCCGTAGTAGGACCCGGCGGGCAGGTTCTTGCCCCGGGCTCCCAGCTTGACGCCCGGATATTTGGCCTCGTTCTCGAAGGGGTCCGCGGGACAGTCGGCCAGCCGCGTGTCGATCCACAGGCCATGACGGTCCGGATTCGGGCCCTTGGCCTCCTTGAAGCAGGGCTCGTTGACCAGGCCGAGATACCACCAGCGGTTGTGGCGGCCGAACTTCGGCAGCTTCGAGCCTTGGGGATAAGGATACGAGGAGATCGTCTTCAGGAGATCGAAATTCCCCACGCTCTTCAGCGTGAGGTCGTCCCAAAGGTGATCGTTCCCGCCGGTCCACACGATCCAGTTGTTGCGTCCGATGATCTGGGACTTCGTCAGATTCCCGCCGCCGTCCATGTCATGGAAGTAGTCCTCGTCCGCGGCGGGGAACGACGCGGCGGCGCGGCCGGCCCGGAGGGCCTCGTCCTGGACGACACCCGGCGGGGGCTCCTGGGATGGCGTTTTCTGCCCTACATCGCCCGTGGTCTTGCAGCCAGGGATGGCGAGGAGACCGGCGAGAAACAATAAGCTCAACATGTTTGAACGGCACATGTGTGACGCTCCTTCCTTGGGTGCGGTCGAGGCCGCAAGCCTTAGATCACTTCTTTATAGGTGTCCTCATCCTACCATTCGTTACAGCGAGGCGCAAGGGGCGCTAAAACACCGTCCCGCAAAAATACGCGCCTATTGCTATCTGGCGATTTCCAAACGCGTCTTCCTTGACAGCCCACCGGCCGCGCGGTAGCCTTTCCTTCAGAGGTCAAGCAAGACAATCCGGAGAGGATGCTCTTCCGCCCAAGGAGACCTGGTGAAGAGACGACCGATCGGCGCTCTCGCTTCCCTGCTCGCGGCCCTCCTCTGGACCGGCTGCACAGGCACGCCGGTCACGCCGAGCTCGAAGCACACGAATTTCCAGGAGGTCGGCCTCGATCCGTTCCCCGGCATGGACTTCCAGGGGCGCGACGTCAAGCTGAGCGACGAGGACATCCAGGGCCGCGTGGTCTGGAACCTCTGGTCGGGCGACAACGCCGCGTTCTGGGACTGGCTCGCGGACCACGGCTTCGGCACCGCCGACCTGCTCAAGGTCGTCGATTCGCCGCGCGACCAGCGTTTCCAGACCTACGGCCTCTTCAATCAGCCCGGCTTCAAGCGTCCGGCGCGGCCCGACGAGAACGGTCTCTACATCGACGTGCCGCGCGAGGCGGGATACGATCTCGACAGCAAGCTCGACGTCGCGACCTACGGGCGCTCCAGCGGCATCATGGGGCTGCGCGTCTTTCCGAACCCGCGGTTCGACGCCGCGGCGAAGGCGAAATGGGACGCGACGCTCTACCGGACGGATCCCCGGTATTACACCAACCCGAAGCTCGTCCGCCCCTATATCGTCGGCATGGCCTGCTCGTTCTGCCATCTCGGCGCCGACCCGACGAACCCTCCCGCGGACCCGAACGAGCCGGAATACGCCAACCTGAACGATTACGTGGGCCAGCACTACCTCAAGGTTTCGCAGGTCTTCGCTCACGACCTGCCGGAGAGCAACTTCATCTGGCAACTGCTGAGCAGCAATCCGCCGGGCACCCTCGACACCTCCTTCATCGCCACCGATTACCTCAACAATCCCGGCACGATGAACGGCGTCTTCAACGTCGCCGGCCGGCTGCAGGTGGCGGTGCCGGAGCACGTCACCGGCGGCGCGCTCGACCTTCTCCACGTCCACGATCCGCAGGTCACGCCGCGCGTCCTCAAGGAGGGGGCGGACTCGGTCGGCTTCGAGGCCGCGTTGAGCCGCGTCTACTTGAACATCGGCGAGTATTGGGAAGAATGGCTCCGGCACTTCAACCCGCTCATCGGGATCAGGCGGCAGTCGCCGATCCGCGTGAAGGACGCCCAGAAGCTCTCGCCGCATTGGAATTGGAGCGAGCGGCACGCGCCGGCCCTCGCCAGATATTTCATCGACGTCGCCCGCCCGCTCAAGCTCGCGGACGCGCCGGGCGGCAGGAAATATCTGACCACGGACGAGAGGGTGCTCACGCGCGGCAAGCTGGTCTTCGCCCAGAATTGTGCCCGCTGCCATTCGAGCAAGCAGCCGCCGGCGCCGATCCATCCCAACTCGCGGGAAGGCAGGAAATGGTTCGAGCAGGAAGTGATGAAGCCCGACTTCCTCGACAACAATTTCCTCAGCGCCGAGATCCGCGTGCCGGTCACCGAGGTCCAGACCAACGCCACCCGCGCCGTGGCGTCGAACGCGTTGCGCGATCACGTCTGGGACAACTTCTCGTCGGAGACCTACAAGACCCTGCCCAAGGTCGGCTCGATCCAGGTGTGGGACCCCTTCACCGGCAAGACCCGGCCGTGGGAGGTCCCGGGCGGCGGCCGCGGCTACTACCGGCCCCCCTCGCTCGTCGCCGTCTGGTCCTCCGCGCCCTTCCTCCACAACAACGCGCTCGGCAGGCACGTGCACGCGGTCGACGTGGGCTCGCGGATGGAGGCGTTCAACGACGCGGTCGAAAAAATGTTCTGGAACGAGAAGCGGCTCGGCAAGGATTCGATCTGGCGGACGACCGCGGAGAGCTCGATCCAGATCCCGGCGTCCTACGCGCCGGGGCTCTCCGGGCTCGCCGAGGCCGACGGATTCATCCACATCGGACCGATCCCCAAGGGGACTCCGGTCAACCTGCTCGCCAACACCAACCTCGAGCTCAACGGGTGGGGCCAGAAGGCGAAGCTCGTCCGCCTGCTCGCGCGCACCTTGAGCGCGCTCAAGGACGTCCAGAAGCAGGGCCTGACCGGCGACGCGGCGACGCAGCGCCTCCTCACGCTCGTTCCCGACTTCTACAGCCTGAGCTCCTGCCCCGATTTCATCGAGGATGAAGGGCACTATTTCGCCACGCCCCTGCCCGACGTCGACAAACGCGCGCTGATCGAATTCATGAAGACTTTCTGATGCCGAACGATCCGCACCACCCCGACTTTGAATATATCGTCGTCGGCTCCGGCGCCGGCGGCGGCCCCGTGGCCTGCAACCTCGCCAGGGCCGGCCACACGGTCGGCCTCATCGAGGCGGGACAGGAGCCCGACACGGCGTCCTATCCGGTCCCGGTCTTCCACATCTACGCGAGCGAGGACCCGGAGCTCTCCTGGGAATTCTTCGTCGCTCACTATGGCGAGAGGCCGGAGCGGGACCCGAAATACCGCGCCGACAAGGGGGGGATCTTCTATCCGCGCGCCGGCACGCTCGGCGGCTGCACGGCGCACAACGCCATGATCACCATCTATGGCCATGGCAGCGACTGGGACCACATCGCCCAGCTCACCGGGGATCCCTCCTGGGCGTCGGACAAGATGCGCGCCTACTTCGAGCGCCTCGAGCGCTGTGGCTATCTCCCCAAGCCCGGCCCCGGACAGCCGAACCCGTCGCGTCACGGATGGGACGGGTGGCTGTCCACGACCGGCCCCGACCTCTCTCTGATCTTCGGCGACGAGGCGCTGCTCCAGACCGTTCTCCGCGCGATGATCGAGGCGTGGAAGGACGGCATCGGCGGGCCGCTCCCCCAGCTCATGCCGCAGGACCCGAACGACTGGCGGACGCCGCGGTTCGAGGGGATCTGCTTCGCCCCCCTGGCGACCCTCGGCGGACGCCGGCTGAGCACGCGCGAGCTGATCGACGACACCCGGGGCGCTCTCCCCCAGCAGCTCGTCGTCCGGATGAGCACCCTGGCGACCCGCGTCCTCTTCGACGCCGGCAAGCGCGCGATCGGGGTCGAGTGCTGGGAAGGGCAGCACCTCTACCGGGCCGATCCGCAGGCGGCCGCGGACCCGCGGCCCGGCGTGGACTACGAGGTCAAACGGTACTACTGCTCGCGCGAGGTCATCCTCGCCGGCGGCGCGTTCAACTCCCCCCAGCTCCTCATGCTCTCCGGCATCGGCCCGGCGGCCCATCTGCAACAGCACGGCATCCCCTGCCTCCTCGACCGGCCGGGGGTGGGGACGAACCTCCAGGACCGCTACGAGATCGGCGTCGTGACGGAGATGAATCAGCCCTGGAAAGCGCTCGCCGGCGCGACCTTCGCGCCGCCGTTGCCGAACCAGGAGAACGACGACCCCTTCTACGTCGATTGGAAGAACGGCAAGGGAGTCTACGCGACCAACGGCTCCGCTCTCGGCATCATCAAGAAGTCGACGCCGGAGCGCCTCGACCCCGATCTCTTCATCTTCGCCCTCCCCGGCAAGTTCTACGGCTACTTCCCCGGCTACTCGCGGGAGGTGGAGCGGACCAAGAGCTTCCTCACCTGGGCGATCCTCAAGGCGCACGCCAACAACCACGCCGGCACCGTGCGCCTGCGCTCGGCCTGCCCGCTCGACCCGCCGGAGATCAATTTCAACTATTTCGACCCGGCGTGCGACCCGGACGGCAGCGATGCCGAGGCGGTGGCGGGGGCGGTCGAGTTCGTGCGGCGGATCTCGGCCAGGAACACCGCCATCCAGAGAGAGACGATCCCGGGGCCGGACGTGGCCTCCCACGAGCAGATCCTCGAGTTCGTGAAGAACAACGCCTGGGGGCACCACGCCTCGTGCACCAATCCGATGGGCCGGGCGGACGATCCGCGCGCCGTCGTGGACAGCGGCTTCCGGGTCATCGGGACCCAGGGCTTGCGGATCGTGGACGCCTCGGTCTTCCCCCGCATCCCCGGCTTCTTCATCGTCGTGCCGGTCTACATGATCGCGGAGAAGGCCAGCGACGTGATCCTCGCCGACGCGAGATGACCCCGGCCGGGCGACAGTCTCATTGCGGCGCGGCGGGGAAAAACGCGCCACCTCGCGAGGTCTTCTGACCTCACCCCGGCCCTCTCCCGTCCCCTCCCCCCTCCCTCACCGGGAGCGGGAGAAAACCGGTGGTATGGTCCGGGTATGAAGCTCTGGGTGGATGCCGACGCCGCTCCCCGTGACGTCAAGGAGATCGTCTTCCGGGCGGCCCGGCGGCTGGAGATCCCGGCCGTGCTGGTGGCCAACCAGTGGATCTCGACGCCGATGGACCACCCGTTCGTCACCGCCGTGCGGGTGGCCGGCGGGCCGGACGTGGCCGACCGCCACATCGCGGAGCACGCCGAGCCGGGGGACGTCGCGATCACCGCGGACATCCCGCTCGCCGCCCGCCTGGTCGAGAAAAAGGTTACGGTGATCGATCCGCGCGGCGAGGAATACGACGAGGAGAACGTCGGAGAGCGGCTGGCCGTGCGCGATTTCATGGACGGCCTGCGCGGCGCCGGGATCGAGACCAGCGGCCCCCGCCCCTACTCCCCCAAGGACCGCCAGGCCTTCGCCGCCGCGCTCGACCGCGTGCTCAGCCGGGCGTTGCGGCGGCGCTCCTGAGGTAGGATTCGGAAGATGCCCACCCTCCAGGGATCGCTGTTGGGCGTGGTGCTCCTCATCTGTCACCTTCTCGGTTTCCTGTGCGCCATTCACGCGCTGATGTGGGTGCGGACGCCCCAGGGGACGATCGCCTGGGTGGTCTCCCTGATCGCGTTCCCGTACTTCACGGTGCCCGCCTACTTCGTGCTGGGCCGTTCCAAGTTCCACGGTTACCGGATCGCCCGGCGGCTCCTGGAGGAGAGCTCGGAGCGGGATGCCGTCGAGGCCGTGCGGCCGTTCATCGTGCGCCTGCCGGAAGGGCGCGTCAATCTCCAGGCCGCCGTCGCGCTGGCGGATCTGCCGTTCCTGCGCGGCAACGCGGTCGAGCTCCTGGTGGACGGCCGGGCCACCTTCGACAGCATTTTCGCCGGCATCGAGGAGGCCCGCCGGTACGTGCTCGTGCAGTTCTTCATCGTGCATGACGACGAGCTCGGAAGGGAGCTGAGATCGCGCCTGCTCCGCCGTGCCGCCGCGGGGGTCCAGGTCTACTTCCTCTTCGACGAATTCGGCTGCCACGACCTGCCGCGGGCCTTCCTGCGTGAGCTCCGCGACGGCGGCGTGGCGGCCCGTCCCTTCCACACCACCCGCGGCCCCGGCAACCGGTTCCAGCTCAACTTCCGCAACCACCGCAAGGTGGTCGTGACGGACGGCCACACCGGCTGGATCGGCGGCCACAACGTGGGGAACGAATACCTGGGCCTCAGCCCGCGCCTCGGCCCCTGGCGGGACACGCACGTTCGCATCACCGGCCCCGCGGTGCTCGGGATGCAGAAATCCTTCTTCGACGACTGGCGCTGGGCCACCGGCGAGCGGCTGAATCTCGACTGGATCGCCCGCTCCTCCGGCCAGGGGGACGTGCCGGCGCTGATCCTCGCCTCGGGGCCGGCCGACAAGCTGGAGACCGCGAGCCTGATGTTCCAGGGCGCCATCCACGCGGCGCGCCGCCGGATCTGGATCACCAGCCCCTACTTCGTCCCCGACCCCGCCGTGGTCGGCGCTCTCCATCTGGCGGCGCTGCGCGGCGTCGAGGTGCGCATCCTGATCCCGAACGATCCGGACCACATCCTCGTCTATCTGTCCGCCTTCGCCTTCGTGGGAGAGATGATCGACGCCGGCATCGAGATCTATCGCTATCAGCAAGGTTTTTTGCATCAGAAAGTCTTTCTGGTCGACGACCTGGCGGCCGGCGTCGGCACCGCGAACCTGGACAACCGCTCGTTCCGGCTGAATTTCGAGATCACCGCGATCTTCGACTCCCCCGAGGTCGCCGGGCAGGTCGAACGGATGCTCGCGGCGGACTTCGCCCGGGCGCGCCGGATGACCCGGGAGGAGCTGCGAGCGAAGCCCCGCTGGCTCAAGCTCGCCGCGCGCGCGGCCTACCTGCTGTCGCCGATTCAGTAGAGGCACGCTCGCCGCCCGGGACGAGGACGATGGCGGCGCCATGAGCGACCGTCAGGCCCGCGCCTGGTCCCCGGGCAGCGGATCAGGCCCCAGGCGCGAATCACACTGCGGCCGGAGGGCGGGGTGCGGGTGGTGCTGGAACGACGGGCAACGATGTTGCACGACGCTCTCGAAGGGGCGCTGGCGCCCCGATGAGCAAGGAGGATGTAATGAAAAAACAATCACTCAGGAAGATCACGCTCCATCGAGAGACCCTGCGCGACCTGCAAACCGGGAGCCTTGAAAAGGTGGCGGCCGGAAAGCTGACCGATTTTGTTACCTGCTATGTGACGTGCCTGCGGACCTGCCAGGGATGCACCGTCTGAGAGTGCGGTAAGTCCCTCGGCGGCAACGCCTCTGGCCTGTGCTACCCCTCGTCCGATACCTGGAAGACCGGCAACCGGAGCCGCCAGAGGATGGCGGCGAAGCGGATGGCGGCCACGGTCGCCATGCCCAGGAGCGCCGCCGGGGTCGTGGCGAGGCCGCCGCGCTGGGCCAGGAGATAGATCGTGATCCCCACGATGGCCGCCGTGGCGTAGAGCTCGGACTGGCGCAGCAGCAGGGGGACCTCGGCGCTCAGGATGTCCCGCAGCACGCCGCCGGCCGAGCCGGTGATGGTGCCCATGACCACCACGATGGTGCTGGGCAGCCCCCGCTGCTCGGCGATCTGCGCGCCGCTGATCGAGAACAGGGCGAGCCCCAGGGCGTCCGCGACCAGCAGCGCGGTCCAGGGCGGCTTCCGGAAGCGGACGTAGACCAAAGTCAGGGCCGCCGCCGCGAGGATCACCACGAGCTGCAACGGATCGGCGATCCAGAAGATCGGATGGCGGTCGAGCAGAACGTCCCGGATCGTCCCCCCGCCGATGGCCGTCACCGCGGAGATGACCACCACCCCGATCAGGTCGAACCCCTTCCGCCCAGCCGCGAGAGCGCCGCTGGCGGCGAAGACGGCGACTCCGAGGAGACTGAGGAGGTAGAGGAGCATGGGAACGCCGCGTAGTCTATGGAAAAACCGCCCCGCGCGGATCGCCTTGGGCCACGGCACGCTTTGTCGCGGAATCTGACGAGAAGACGCGCCGAGGACCGCAGGCTTATTCTCTGCTAAGATGTCGGCCATGGTTGGCGTTGAGATCTTCCCGCGGGTCGACGACCATCTGGTCGAGCCGGAGATCACGCGGGACGAGATCGTCGGCGGCCAGCGGATCGTCGCCTCTCCGGCACAATCACCCCACGCCGACCAGCACGGCGTGCTGGAGTACGTCGTCCAGGCTCACGTGCGTCCCAGTTATACCGCGTCGGTGGACCTCCTCACTCGCGTCGATCAGGAATCTGACTTCGCCACCGACACCTGTGTCAAAAGGAAAGGGGTGGATCCGGAGACGGGAGCACGCTACCTGGAGGAGATCGCCTTCGAGGTGGTCTCGGAGCAAAACGAGAAGCTGGTCCGGGAGAAGGCCCGACGGATGCACCGCCGGGGGGTACGGCGGATCTTCGCGGTCTGGGCGAAATCTCACCGGGTCTGCGAGTGGTCTGCCGAGAGTGAAAGCTGGCTCCAGTTAGAGCCCGGCGCGCAGATCGAGGATTCCTGCCTGGTGGCTCCGCTCCGGGTGGCGGCTCTGCTCGACGCCGCGACGGCGGACAACTCGGTGGCCGAAGCCCTGGTCGCCAAGGACAACCCCGTGCTCCAGGAACGTGAAGCCGCAGCGGAAGCTCGGGGAGAAGTACGGGGGGAAGCCCGAGGAGAGGTACGCGGGAAAGCTATGGGCCTTACCGAGGCCATATTCGGAGTCCTGGAAGCACGCGGGCTCGCCGTGAGCGAGGACCAGCGACAGGAGATCCTG
>DASXJP010000507.1:0-5617 GCA_036497345.1 Thermoanaerobaculia bacterium | reverse complement strand
TCACTGGCTCGGCTACGTCTCCGCGCTCACTGAGTTCCTCGGCGGCATTCTCCTCGTGGTCGGCCTCTTCACCCGCTTCGCCGCCTTCATGGTCGCCGGAAACATGCTGGTCGCGCTGCTCTTCGTGGACATCCATCACGGCTACCATGGCGCCGAGTACCCCCTCGCCCTCATCGCCCTCGCCCTCATGATTCTCTTCCACGGACCTGGCACGGCAGCCCTCGATCGCAAGCTCAATCTCTCTTAAATCTCGATCCGGAGATTCAACCCAACCGCTGCACCAGGGGCGCTTGCGCTTAAAGGCGTTAAGGCCCCCGGTGTTCTGGAGGCCTCACTAAAGGTGGGGAGGGGTCTTGCAGATAGGGGAAGCCAAAACCGTGGGAACTGCTGGTCTCGACTGTATGGTTGTTACATTCAATAAGACGCTCGGCCAAACGAAAAGTTGCTCCTTTTTGCCTCTGAAAAACTGTTTCTTGCAGATTCATACAAAAAAAGGAATTTTTCAAAAAAACGTCCTTCCCGAACCTCCTCCAGGAAATTCAAAAACTCCCCACCCCCTGTGACCCCGGAAACATCCTCCACCGGCAGCGTCCAGTTCTCCGCATCTGCTCCCACAGCGCACCGCGCCCCCCAAAAATCCAACTCCCCCAATCCCGCCACTTACCGCCCTGGCTTGACAGCCCTCGCCGCGAAGGCCAAAAATGACGCCACCCGCAAGCAGGAGGAGCACGCACAGCAAGGGAGGAACCATGAAGAAACTCACGACCGCCTTCGGCACACCAGTTGTCGACAACCAAAACATTCTCACCGCAGGAAAGCGCGGCCCCGCCTTACTCCAAGACGTGTGGTTCCTCGAGAAGATGGCCCAGTTCGATCGCGAGGTCATTCCCGAGCGCCGCATGCACGCCAAAGGCGCAGGAGCCTTCGGCACCTTCACCGTCACCCACGACATCACCAAATACACCAAAGCCAAGATCTTCTCCGAGATCGGCAAGACCACCGACATGTTCGCCCGCTTCTCCACCGTCGCCGGCGAGCGCGGCGCCGCCGACGCCGAGCGCGACATCCGCGGCTTCGCCCTCAAGTTCTACACCGAAGAGGGCAACTGGGATCTGGTCGGCAACAACACCCCCGTCTTCTTCTTCCGCGATCCCCTCAAGTTCCCCGACCTCAACCACGCCATCAAACGCGATCCCCGCACCGGCATGCGCAGCGCCAACAACAACTGGGACTTCTGGTCGTCTCTGCCCGAAGCCCTCCATCAGGTCACCATCGTCATGAGCGATCGTGGCATCCCCAAAGACTTCCGCCACATGCACGGCTTCGGCAGCCACACCTACAGCTTCCTCAACGCCGAAAACAAGCGCTTCTGGGTCAAGTTCACCTTCAAGACCCAGCAGGGCATCCAGAACCTCACCGACGCCGAAGCCGAGGACCTCGTCGGCCGCGACCGCGAAAGCAGCCAGCGCGACCTCTTCGACGCGATCGAGCGCCACGAATACCCCCGCTGGACCCTCTACGTCCAAATCATGAACGAGCAGGACGCCAACACCTACCACCTCCACCCCTTCGACCTCACCAAGGTCTGGCCGCACGGCGACTACCCCCTCATCGAGGTCGGCGTCATGGAGCTCAATCGCAACCCCGAAAACTTCTTCGCCGAGGTCGAGCAGGCCGCCTTCTCCCCCGCCAACGTCGTTCCCGGAATCAGCTTCTCCCCCGACAAAATGCTGCAGGGACGCCTCTTCTCCTACGCCGACACGCAGCGCTACCGGCTCGGCGTGAACTACGCCCAGATCCCCGTCAACGCCGCCAAATGTCCCGTCCACAGCTACCACCGCGACGGCGCCATGCGTGTCGACGGCAACATGGGACGAACCCTCACGTACGAGCCCAACAGCTACTCCGAGTGGCAGGAGCAGCCCGACTACTCCGAGCCGCCTCTCGCCATCGACGGCGCCGCCGACCGCTTCAACTTCCGCGAGGACGATGCCGACTACTACTCGCAGCCCGGCAATCTCTTCCGCATGTTGAAGCCCGACGAGCGCCTGCGCCTCTTCGAAAACACCGCCCGCGCCATCGGTCCCGCTTCGAAGGAGGTCCAGCAGCGCCACATCGCCAACTGCCAGAAGGCCGATCCCGCCTACGGCGCCGGCGTCGAGCACGCCATCGAGACCCTCGCTGCCGCCACCCTGCAGGAGGTCGGATAGCGGACAGCCTCGTCTCTGGAATGATCGAAGTTAGATCAGAAGACGTCCTCTCTCCACTTCGCAGCGGACAGCCTCACCATCCGTTGCGCAGTGGAGAGACCCCTGTATTTTGCTCGCGCTCCGACCCACTCTCCCCCTCCCACCGGCCGCCACCTTGAGAAACGTCAACAGCCGCCATTTCTGAAGAAATCCTCATCCCCACCCGTGTCAGGCCGCGCGACTTCGGCCGCTCACCTGCTCCTTTTCCGCACAGCGCGGAGCAAACATGGAGCACCCAACCAACTCAACCAACGACGTTCCCCAAAGTCTCGACCCCACCGACTGGACCGTTTTCCGTTCCCAGGCCCACCGCATGTTGGACGACATGCTCGACTACACCCAGACCCTCCGCCAGCGCCCGCTCTGGCAACCCCTGCCCAATCCCCGCCGCGCCCGCTTCCGCCGCCCACTCCCGACCCAGCCCACCGATCTCGCTCAGGTCCACGCCGAGTTCCTCGAAGACATCCTTCCCTACGCCCTCGGCAACGCCCACCCCGGCTTCATGGGCTGGGTCCACGGCGGCGGAACCCCGGTCGGCATGCTGGCCGCCATGCTCGCCGCCGGCCTCAACGCAAATCTCGGCGGCCGCGATCACGCCCCCATTGAGGTCGAGCGTCAGGTCACCCACTGGATGCGCCAGCTCTTCCATTTCCCCGCAGCCGCCACCGGCCTCGCCGTCACCGGCACCTCCATGGCGAACCTCCTCGCCGCCCTCATCGCCCGCGACGCCGCCCTCACCAGACTCGGCCAAAACATCCGCCGCGACGGCGTCGCCGCCCACCCCCGGCGCCTCCGCGCCTACGCCTCCACCGCCGTCCACGAGTCCATCCCCAAGGCCCTCGACGTCGCCGGCCTCGGCACCGCCGCCCTCTGCAAGATCCCCACCGACCCGCGCGGCCGCATCGACCTCGCCGCCCTCGAAGCCGCCATCACCGAAGATCTGGCCGCCCTCGAAGCAGACCGCAGCAACGGCCTCACCCCCTTCCTCGTCGTCGCCACCGCCGGCACCGTCGACATCGGCGCCATCGACGACCTCGCCGCCGTCGCCGACCTCTGTCAGCGCTACCACCTCTGGTTCCATGTCGACGGAGCCTTCGCCGCCCTGGCCATGCTCGCCCCCGACCTCGCCCCCCGCCTCGCCGGCATCGAGCGCGCCGACTCCCTCGCCTTCGACTTCCACAAATGGGCGCAAGTCCCCTACGACGCCGGCTTTCTCCTGGTCCGCGACGGCCAGCTCCACCAGCAGGCCTTCGCCTCCCCCGCCGCCTACCTCCGCCGCGAGACCCGCGGCATGGCCGCCGGCAGCCCCTGGCCCTGCGACCTCGGCATCGATCTTTCGCGGGGCTTTCACACCTTGAAGATTTGGTTCACCTTCAAGACCTACGGCGCTCGATCTATTGGCCTTAACATCTCGCACAGTTGCGCCCTCGCCCGCTCCCTCGCCAACCGCATCGCCCACACCCCCGAGCTCGAGCTCCTCGCCCCGGTCGAGCTCAACATCGTCTGTTTCCGCTACCGCAGCACCCAAAGCGCAGCCCAAACCAACGCCCTCAACGCCCAGATCGCCATCGCCCTGCAAGAGGCCGGCAGCGTCGCCCCCTCGACCACCACCCTCGACGGCCGTCTGGCCCTCCGCGCCGCCCTCGTCAACCACCGAACGACATCTGTGGAGATCCATACTCTCGTAGACCAGACCCTCGCCCTCGGCCGCCGCCTCTGCGCCGAAACCGATACCGCCCCACCACCACCGCCCCCCGACAACCCGCTCAACCGCCAGCTCGCAACCAACCCTTTAGATCGCGAACTCACCGCCATCGAATCCCAGCTCCGCGACACCCCCGATTCCACCGACCTGCGCTTCTTTCAGGCCCGCCTGCTCGAGCGCCTCGGCCGCACCGACGACGCCCGCGCCCACTACCTCAGCCTCCTCGAGCTCGACCCTGCCCACATCGCCTCCCTCAATAACCTCGGCAATCTGCTCCTGAGCACCCTGACCGCAGCCGGCACCGAGCAGGCCCACCAGCTCTACCTCCGCGCCATCGCCGCCGACCCCACTCATCTCGCCAGCCGCGCCAACGTCGGAAATCTCCTCATCAAGCAGGGCCAGCTCGCCGCCGCCCACGATCACTTCCTCGCCGCCCTCGCCGTCGATCCCACCTACCGCCCCGCCCACGCAGGTCTCTCCTTCCTCCTCGCCGACCTGGGCGACCCCGCCGCCGCCGCCCAACACCGCCAAAAAGCCTTCGCCGACCGCGCCGTCGTCGTCGCCGCCTACCGTGGCTCCCAGCCCCCCATCATCGTCCTCGAGCTGGTCTCCACCACCGGCGGCAACATGCGCACCGACGAGTACCTCAGCGACCGCGTCTTCCAGCGCATCCTGATTGCCACCGAGTTCTACACCCCCGGGACCGTCCTCCCGCCCCACCACCTCGTTCTCAACGCCGTCGGCGACGCCGACACCGCCGCCGCCGCCCTTGCCGGAGCCCTCGCCGTCGTCGCCGACACCCGCGCTCCCGTCCTCAACCCACCCGCCGCCGTCCTCGGCACCGGCCGCTGCGCCATCGCCCAGCGCCTCGCCGCGATTCCCGGCGTCCGCACCGCCAAAACGGTCCTCGTCCCCCGCGCCCAGCTCCTCGCCCCCGAAGCCGAAAATCTCCTCGCCGCCCACGGCCTCCGCTTCCCCCTGCTCCTGCGTTCCCCCGGCTTCCACGGCGGCGACCACTTCCTCCGCGCCGACGCCCCCGCCGATCTACCCGCCGCCCTCGCCTCGCTCCCCGGCGACGACCTCCTCGCCCTCGAGTACCTCGACGCCCGCGGCCCCGACGGCCTCTCCCGCAAGTACCGCGTCATGCTGATCGACGGCCGCCTCTACCCGCTCCACGCCGCCATCTCCCCCAACTGGAAGATCCACTACTTCAGCGCAGACATGGCCGATAACGCGGCCCACCGCGCCGAGGACGCCGCCTTCCTCGACGACATGCCCGCCACCCTCGGTCCCCGGGCCATGACCGCCCTCCGCCACATCCAGCAGACCCTCGCCCTCGACTACGGCGGCATCGACTTCGGCCTCAGCCCCACCGGCGACCTCCTCCTCTTCGAGGCCAACGCCACCATGGCCGTCCTCCTGCCCGACAAGGATCCCCGCTGGGACTACCGCCGCTCCCCCGTCGAGCGCATCTACAAAGCCGTCTGGCAGATGCTCGCCGACCGCAGCCGAGCCACCACCTCTCCGCCAGCGTTCCCCCATGCGGCCCCGCGTCTCACCCCGCCGCCGCTCCTCGCGATGAGAGGCTAACGCGAAGCCTCCACCGGCGTTCCCTCGGGAAATAACCGCGGATCGAACGCGAACGGCTCCACGCTCTCCAGCG
>DASXJP010000506.1:0-3947 GCA_036497345.1 Thermoanaerobaculia bacterium | reverse complement strand
GACTTCGAACGTCCGCGGGCGCTCCAGGCCGCCGGACCGCCCGAAAGCCGAGGCCTGGAGCGCGACGAGGTGCGCCTGCTGGTCTCGCGGCCCAAGGGGCACGAGCACGCCCGGTTCCGCGACCTCCCCCGCCTCCTCGCGCCGGGCACGCTCCTGGTGGTGAACACGAGCGCGACCCTGCCCGCGAGCCTGCCGGCCCGCCACCCCTGCATCGGACCGCTCGTCGCGAACGTCTCCACCGACTACGGCGAGGGGCTCTCGCTGATCGAATTCCGGAAGAGCGCCGCGGAGCCCGGCCCGCTGCCTGTGGAGGCGGGCGACGTCCTGGAGATCGCCGGGCTGCCGGCCCGCCTCGTCGCGCCCCATCCGGGCCTGCCCCGGCTCTGGTTTGTCCGCGTCGATAGCATTCTCCGGCGGGCCATGGAACGGATGGGCGCGCCTATCCGCTACGGCTATCTGGAGCCCCCCTACCCGCCGCTCGCGGCCTACCAGACCCTCTTCGCCCGCCAGCCGGGCAGCGCCGAGATGCCCTCCGCGGGGCGCCCCTTCACGCCGCGGGTGGTCGACGCCCTCCGGGCCCGCGGCATCGACCTGGCCGAGATCACGCTCCACACCGGAGTCTCCAGCCACGAGGTCGAAGCCGACGACGTCGAGCGCCAACCCCTCTACGCCGAGCCGTTCGAGGTGCCGCGGCGCACGGCCGACCAGGTGACCGCCGCCCGGCAAGAGGGCCGTCCGGTGATCGCCGTGGGCACCACCGTCGTCCGCGCCCTGGAATCGGCCTGGGACGGCGAACGGGTCCGCCCGGCGGCGGGGTTCACGCGGCTGATGATCCATCCCGGGCGGCCCGTCCGCACCGTGGACGGTCTCCTCACCGGCCTGCACGATCCGCTGGCGAGCCACCTCGCCCTGCTCTACGCCGTGGCCCCGCAGGAGCTGGTGCGCGCGGGATACGAGGAGGCCGTACGCGAGGGTTATCTCTGGCATGAATTCGGGGACAGCCATCTGATCCTTTCAAGATAGAGTTGATCGCCATGAACGTCGCCGCCTACCTCGATCGCATCGGAATCCAGGGCCCGCTGACCCCCACCGCCGAGACCCTGCGGCGGTTGCACCTGGCGCACCTGTATTCCGTCCCCTTCGAAAACCTGAGCATCCACCGGGGGGAGCCGATCCAACTGGACGACGACGCCCTCTTCGAGAAGATCGTGACCCGCCGCCGGGGCGGCTTCTGCTACGAGCTCAACGGCCTCTTCGCCGCTCTGCTCCGCGCCCTGGGCTTCGACGTCGCCATGCTCTCAGCCGGCGTGGGACGCACGAACGGGGAATTCAGCCCGGACTACGATCACATGGCGCTCCTGGTGACCCTGGAGGACCGCTGGCTGGCGGACGTGGGCTTCGGCGACTCCTTCCGCGAGCCGCTGCGGCTGGACGAGCGCGGCGAGCAGAGGGAGGGCGATCTGGCCTACCGCGTCGAGGAGACCGAGGACGGCCGTCTGATCCTGGCCCGCCGCGAGGAGGGTGGCCCCTGGAAACCGCAGTACCGCTTCGGCCTGGAGCCCCACGTCTTCGCCGACTACGCTGACATGTGCCACTTCCACCAGACCTCGCCCGACTCCCACTTCACCCAGAACCGCATCTGCTCCCTGGCGACGCCGGACGGCCGCGTGACGCTGAGCGGCATGAAGCTGATCACGACCCGCGGCGGCGAGAAACAGGAGCGGGAGCTCGATGAGCGAGAGTACAAGGAGGCGCTTCGGGAGATCTTCGGGATCGTGCTGCCGGGTTCCTCAGGACAGATGGGTCGCTGAGGTATACTCAACACATGGAACCGCATAAGCTCACAGCACGCAGCCATGACCTCTACGATCGGGAGGCCTCCAGGAAGCCGACGAGCCTCAGCGTGAACAGCGATCTCCTGGAGAAGGCCCGCGAGCTCGGCGTCGACGTTGCCACCACCTTGGAGGAGGCCCTCGCCTCCGAGGTCCACAAGAGGCAGCGGGAAGCCTGGTTGACGGAGAACCGGGAGGCGATCGACGTCTACAACGAGCTCGTCACGCGGGATGGCGTATTCAGCACTGGCCTGCGGGGCTTTTGATGCCCCAGTTTACCGTCCACCGGAACAAGAATCCCCAGACTCTTTCGGCCGTCCCTTTCCTGCTGGACGTTCAAAATGACCTGCTCAGCGACCTAGAAACCCGGGTCGCGATCCCCCTCCGTCCAGTCTCTGCTATCAAGGGCAAGCCGCTGAGATCGTTGATGCCGGTTCTCGAAATCGAGGGAGAGCGTTTCGTCCTCCTGACACCCCAGATGGCGGGAATCCCAAAGAACGAGCTCGGGGCCCCAGTCATTCGGGTCGAGCACTACCGCTCCGAGATCATCGCCGCCATAGATTTTCTTGTGACCGGCATTTGAGCTGATCCAGTCCGGAGAGAACAGCCGGGCGCGGTTACGAATAGGGTGGCACCTAATTCCCGGGAGGACAGAGCACAGAAGAGCGAACAAGAGCAGCTAGGCGTTTATCCTTGATCTTCCTCCAAGTCACGGGCTAACTTGAGCCCATAGCCCTCCCCTCAACCTAGCTCCTAACTTATCGCGTTCCACATCATCTAGAAGCGAGAGGACGTTTTCGGCGTCCTGCTCACGTCACTTTCAGCGGGCACGGCCACCTCCAGCGGGGTCTGGAGGTGGGACGAGACCCCTTAGGCGCGATCGAGCGGCTTGCCGGTGGGGTCCAGCCCCAGGAGCGCGTAATACCGGTCGCGCGGCTCGGCGGTCCATCCATTGACGCCCTTCCGGGGCAACAGCCATCCATGGACGATGAGGACGCCCAGCACGATCAATCCCAAGAGGGTGTACATCCAGACGCGGCCGGCCCACACGCCGATGCCGACGAGGACCGCCACGCCCAGGAGCGTCTTGAGCAGACGGCGCCCGCGGGGTTGGTATTCCACGAACCGGCCCAAGCCGAGATGGCCGAGCATGAAGAACGTCATCACGATCGCGACGTCAAACCAGTAGGTATCGGTTCGCCACATCGCTCACTTGCCTCCCAGCCCCAGCGCCTCGCTCACCAGCCACCAGAGACCCACCAGGAGGATCAGGAACGGCACGGCGAAACGCAGCCAGAGATAGAGCAGGCGGATCGCCGGCCCGGGCGCCGGTCCGCCGATCTCGCGCAGCACCGTCGCGCGGTCCAGGCACCAGCAGAACGCCACCACGGCGAGCAGCGAGCCCAGCGTCTGCATCCCCGAGCCGAAGGTCAGGTCCCAGGCGAGCAGGATCTTCTGGCTCGGCATGGGCGGCAGGGCGATCAGGAAGATCAGCAGCGCCAACCACCAGACCGCCTGCCGCCGGCTGAGCCGCGTATTGTCCGTGAGGGCCGCCACCTGCACCTCCCAGGCGGCGATGGCGGAGAGGAACCCGGAGCCCAGGAGCCCCAGGAAGAAGATCAGGCCCACCAGCCGCCCGAACGGAATGGCCGCGAAGACCTTGGGCAGGACCACGAAGATGAGGTCGGGCTCGCCCTTCGACAGCAGGCCCAGGCTGGCCACGGCCGGCAGGATCGCCAAGCCGGCCAGGATCCCGGACACCGTATCCCCCGCCACGGTGATGGCGGAGTTGCCCGGCAGACGGTCCTCGGGCTTCAGATAGGAGCCGTAGATCACCATCATGGTGCCGCCCAGGGAGAGGGTGAAGAAGACCTGGCCGAAGGCGGCGGCCACCACGCGCGGCGTGAAGGCGGTCCACTCGAACTTACCGATGAACCATGCCACCCCGGCGCCCGCTCCGGGCAGCGTGAGGGCGCGGACCATGAGCACGAGGAGGCTCAAGAAGAGAGCCGGGATGAGGACCTGGCTCGCGCGCTCGATCCCCGCCCTCAAACCCCGCAGGAGCACCGCGGCGCAGCCGACGATGAGCACCCCCGTGAACACCATCTGGAGGAT
>DASXJP010000505.1:0-7142 GCA_036497345.1 Thermoanaerobaculia bacterium | reverse complement strand
CTGACCAGGATGACCCATGCGAATGGTGACCGTCAGCTATAGCTTTCGGGACAACACCACCGTTCCCATGATACGCCTGCGTGGCAAGTGGCTTCAGTGCGCAGGTTTCGACGAGGGTGCCCTTGTCGAGATCAGAGTGGCGGAAGGGAGCCTAACTCTCACCGTGAAAGAGCCGCAGGTTTCCCAATAGCTGTACCTTTCCAAGCTCTCGATTCACAAATCGGGAGCTTTTGTCTAAACGGCATAGCCAGTCAGAGCTTAGCGAGCGGCCAGAACTTCACCAAGATTTGAAGTTTTAGCCTACTCGTTAGATCCCGCACATCCGCCAAAGCTTATTCCGCCCGTCTGCCGTTGCTACGGCACGTTGAGCCGCGGTGCATCCGTTCCATACGGAAAGACTCCGAACGTACTATTGCCCGGGGAGAGAGATATTATAGGATTATCGGTGCCGTAGGCTGAATTCGTTGCAACAGGAAGTGATGGGGTATCCTTTCTACATACAGAAACGGTCTTGCAAACCCATCCCACGAGTTCTTCCCACCCCGTAGCTGCAACGGCATTCCCTTTCCATGGTGCCGACAGCGATCTTCCCGCCGCAGACGAGAAGCTCCCGGCAGCAAGAGCAAGAAGGATCGCGAGTCCCAGGGGGTAGCGAAAACGTCGAGACATGGAATGCTCCTTTCCAGAATGCAGAGACGCATGGCCGCCGAAGGTTGATTCTTCTTCCCGTCTATTCTTCAATACACAAATACGCCCTCACCGCCCGCCGGATGATCTCGGACTTCGAGGTCCGCTCCTTCTTGGCCTTGAGGTCAAGCGCCTCTGCCTCGTCCTCGTGCATGTAGGAGATCTCGCGCACGAGGTTCGTGCCTGCAAAGCGCCTGCGCTCCTTCGGGATGTCGGTGTTCTTCATCTCCCGGAAGAATACCTTATCCGGCTGTCTATGCTGTTTCTAGGCTAGACACAGATTGGATACATGGCGTACAATCCCGGGAAATGGCGACCTGGGTAGTCCAGAGACCTAGGCCGACACGGAAGAGGAGAACGTCTCTCCTCCCATATACGGAAGCGGCCCCGAGCGCAGCTAGGCACTACGCCCGGAGCCTTGCCAAGCATGAAGGAGGCCTCCATGCCTGACCAAGCGCAGTCTATCCCAGCCCCTATTCCTCGCATCGACCCCGCCCTCTGGGAGGAGGGAGAGGGGTTCCGTGAGACGCTCCTCCTCCACTACACCGACCCTGAGGCGAACGAGACACTCCGACGCCTTGGGGGCCTCCTCTTCAACCAATCACTGGAAGGAGCCGCATGGCCTCACCACCCAGAAGGAACAACCCGCTCCGAGCTGCGGGCCGCTCTCGCGGATCTCCGCCATCTTGAGGGTTTCCTCATATCGGTCGGCAGGGAGCACCAGGTCTCGTCTCTCGACCCCGAGGACGAGGCGCTCTCCTTGTTCGCTGAGCAGCAAGCTGTCGAGGTGGGGAGGATGGCAGACCGGATCGAGGAGAAGCTAAGCCGACGGCAGCCAACCGCCGGATAGCGGCGGAAAGGGGCGGCTCTCGCAGGAGCCGCCCCGACTTCAGCGCATTCCTTCTAGATGAGGAAGTCAGTCCACTCCGAAGTCGAAGAGGCCGCCACCCTGGAGGGTGGTGAAGGGATGGACGTACCAGCCGTACTCTCCGGGCGGGAGGGCTTGCCTCGGCGTCACCCGCCAGAGTCCCTCTCCTTCCTCCGTCACCTCGAAAGGGACCGTCCAGTCTGGATCAGGGGCCTGATTCATTCCTCCCTTAAATCCCGCTCTGAAGTCCTGCCGCGTGGAAGAGATCTTCAAGGACCTGACGCCGTTTTTCTTGTCCACGTCAAGCTTCCCGAGGGAGTAGTGCACCCACTCCGGAGCCACGTCCGACCGGACAAGAAGGGCGGGACGCTTCTCGGAGGTTCTCACCCTCGCATGGAGGCCGGGGTAGTTCATGAAGTTGTTGCCGAACATGAACCCTGCGCTCGACCTCTCGCCCCGGGAGATCGAGAGGGGAACGGTCTTCTCTCCTGTCTTCAGAGATACGTCGATCGTGCTGACGCCCAAGGCCTTGTTCATGGCAGCCTGGGGAGACTGATCGGCAGGGCGGTTTCGGTCGAGCATGGCCGCGATGACCCGCTCGCTCACTCCAGCTTTTCGCAACTCGACGAGATCGTCCACGCCGAGGTGGAAGGCCGTCCGGGGAGCTTCCTTCACCTTGGCAATCACGACCTCCTCCCCGAGGCCCGCCAAGACCATCTTCACCACATCCTGGTTTGCGAGAATCTCCTCGGCAACGAGGGGCCGGGAGAGAAGGGCGAGGGAGAGAAGTAAGACAACTGAGAGAAGCCGTGCGGCCATTCACCTCCTCCTTTCAAGAGAGAGACGTACCGGCATGCGACGTTGATCGAAGCACTATAGCACCATATATGTCTCTAGGGTTATACGTCGAGATAGCTCTAGTGCTCGGGTATGGTCGCTCCCATGGCAGAAAAGCGTCTTGGACCTCGCGGCGGGGAAACGACCATCTCGAAGACCGGCATGATCCGGAAGACCCTCTGGCTTCACCCGGACGAGGCCGAGGCACTGCGGCAGAAGGCATTCCACGAGCGGCGCACCGAAGCGGAGATCCTCCGGGAAGGACTGCGGCGCATCGTGGGGCTTGAGGACTAAGCTCCGCGTGCCAAAGGCACGAAGGAGAGGCAACCAGGGACAGCGTGTCCCGAGCTTCTCTTCTCATGGAGCAAACACCCCCCGGCCGCAAGTCTCCGGCCCATAACATTCCTAGTTGGAATATTCTACCTCGGAATATACACGGGAGGGGTGGCCGGCCTCTCTTTCAGCGACGAGTACGGCGAGATGCTCGTCCTCCTGCGGCGGGCTCGGAAGGCAGTCGGGCTCACCCAGGCGGACGTAGCCCGGGCCTTCAAGAGGACTCAGGGGGCGATCTCGAAGATGGAGGCGGGAGAGATCCGGATCGACCCGATCGAGTTGCAGCGCTTCGTTGAGCTGTACCGAGTCGAGGTGACCGCGCTCTTGCCGGGCGGCAAACCGGAGGGCGACTCCTAGCCGGCGGGCGGCCATGCTCTATTGCTCCCGGATTCCGTCCTTTTACCTGTGGCCGGAGATCGAGCGGGATCTCAAAGAGCCTCACAGGGAATCGCGGAACCTCCTCGGTGACGGGCAAGCCCCTCTTCTTCAGCGCCTGAGAAAAAGAGCCACCCTCCGGGTGGCTCTGCATTCAAAGGAAGACTGTTTCATCCTTCCGCGAGGAACTCCTCAAACCGTCGCTGTACCTTGGGGAAGGGCCTGCGCACCCGGTCCAGTTCCCATTCGGTCACGGTTGAATCATCAAGGCCGAGCCGTTCGGCCAAGGCTTGTTGCGTGATCCCCTGCCGCTCCCGAAGCATCCGAATCCGCCCACCGAGCGTACCGGCCTCTCCCCGAGGGTCGTAGCCAAGGAAGACCAGTACCTTGGGAAGGAAGCGGGTGGCAACGTTCGTGCGCCCCATCTCCCAACTCCAGAGCGTCGTGATCCCGACGCCAAGCACCTGTGCAGCCCCCTCCCGGGAGACGCCCCGCTCCATCCGAGCCTTCCATAGATGTTCACCGAGGGTCTCGGGATGCTCCGGATACCACTTGGCAGGGGTAATCCGCCTGACAGGAGGAATCTGGGCCTTGAGCATTAAGCCGCAAAATGGCCATGCAGGGAGCCCCCTGAAGGGGCTTTCAGCCGGGTTCACCCGGCGCCGTTCTTAGCCCGGCGATTCGTCGCCGGGCTTGAACAGTGGATACAGCAATAAGGTTAGCAGAGAAGGACCCAAAGGACGGCAAGGACACGAACGCCGTGCTCGGAGCAGCCGAGTAAAGGAGGGCCAGAGGGAACGGTCCCGCTTCCGTTCCCCCTGGTACGTCATTTGTCAAAGAGCACGCGGCGTCTTTCCGAGGGAATGCAGCGGTCCGCGGTCTCGACGCCTCTTGGGAGGGCGGAGCCCGGCGGTTCCCGGAATCCCATGCCTTCTCGACCGCGCAAGGCCGCGCGCCGGGAAGGCTCTGGACAGACGCCAGCTATGCAGATAAGATAGCTTGAGTTTGACGGGTTGTCAAGCCTCTTCGGCTCAGGCTGCCGAGAATCTCCGGAGCGGTTTGGAGGGGAGCTTGGGGCTCCCGAAGAGCTTTGCGAGGCTCATTCCCTGGAGATCGTCTGGCATTCCCTGGAGCTCGCGGCATCCGAAGAGTAGGGAATGGGACGTTCCCCGGAGCTCGCGGCATCCGAAGAGTGGGGAATGAGACGTTCCCCGGAGCTCGCGCGGCATTCCCCAGGCTTCGTGAGGCATTCCCTGGGATGCGCATGACGCGAAGGGTCGTTCCGGCTTCATTCCCCGTCGCTCGGATCGTTTCAGGTGCGGGGAATGGAGCGCGAAGGACAGATCGAGCGGCTCGAGCGGCAGGGAATGGAGCGAGATGGGGACTTCGGGCCTCGTTCCCCCTGGGGAATGTGGCTTGAGGAAGTCGTCGCGGAGCGCGAGAGGCGGGGAATGCGACGCGGAGAGGGCTTCGCGAGGCGCGGAGGCGGGGGAATGAGGCTCGCGGAGCTCGTTGGGCTCTTTGACAACTGAATCGGAAGGCGGCTCGTCCGGGGGGTGCTCGCGGATGGCGACCTGCTCCTGTTCGCCGTCTCCTGCGTCGGCTTCACCGCCCTCGCCGCGAGCGGTTGAGCTCACTGGCCGCCCACGGGCACCGTGAATCGGTCGAGCTTGGACAGGTCGGGCTGGTAGACCGTCACGGTTACGCGGTCCGGATAGACGTCCGCGATGCAGAAGTGGTGCGTCTTCTTGAAGACGTCGCCAGCGATCTCGAGCTCGTGATGCACGGGGTCGTACAGCGGGGCACCGCCGCCCCCTGTGATGACGTAGGTAATGCCGTCCCGGACGGTCCGATAGTACAGGTGATCGTGCCCCAGGAAAGCCAGGCGGACTCCGTGCTTCTGGAACAGAGGGTGGAGAATCGGCCTCAGAGCCAGGACGTCTTTATCGACGGCATGAGGGCCGATGGAGAAAATTGCCTTGTGGAAGAAGGGGATGATGAATTTACCCTTGGATTGCGCCTTGGCGAGGTCGGCTTCCAGCCACTCCCTCTGCGCACTCTTTGGAGCGAGCTTGTCCTTGTCCTCGGTGTCGATGGCGACGAAGTGGACGTTCCCCTTCTCGAAGGAGTAGAAGTGCTTGTTGCCGGAGAGGACCGGTTGGGTCACCCGTTGCTCGTAAAAGCCTTTGCTGCCTACATCATGATTGCCGCGAGCTGGATAGTAGGGGATCTTCTTCCGCATCTCCCCCGTGATCTTGTCGAAAGTCTGCCATTGGCTTTCATTATTGCCATCGTGCACCAGATCGCCGGTCTGCAGGACCAGCGCTGGCTGGGAGGCCATGACCTTGTCGACAATATCCTGGTGGATGGCGTCTTGGTCGCGGGTATCGCCATAGGCGGCGAAGCGGAACAAGGCGTCCGCTCCTGATGCGGCCGCCCTAGGGGACGAAGGGGGCGTGGGCCTGGGCGCCTGAGTACAGGCGGACGCCGCGAGCACGACCGCGAAAATGAGGAGAGAAGAGCGCCAACGGGCCATGGGATCTCCTTTTCTTGGCTTAATGAATGCTATCAGCTTGGACGGCTGAGAGGAGCTTTTCCCGGCTCCCGAGGCGACGTCGGTTAGAATGAAGCCCAGCCTAGCTTCGAGGAGGAAACCCCATGCGCCGCTCCGCCGTGCTCCGTGCCGTTGTCCTGGCGACCCTGCTTCTGTTCGCCGTCTCCTGCGTGTCGACGCAGGTCCCGCCGATCTCCAGCCAGGGGAGCTCGTTCGCGCCGTTGCGCGACGAGGCGGCGCTCTGGGAGCAGTCGCGGGCGGAGGAGCAGAAGCTCCTGGGGGAGGTCAAGCTCTACGGCGATCCGGGGCTGGAGGCGTATCTGAACGAGGTGGTCGGCCGGCTGAACCCTCCGGCCATGGCGTCAAATCCGGCGATCCAGTACCGGGTGCGGGTGATCGAGGACCCCACCCTCAATGCCTTCGCCTATCCGCACGGGTCGATCTACGTCCACACCGGCCTGCTGGCGCGCATGGAGGACGAGGACGAGCTGGCCACGGTGCTCGGCCATGAGATGACCCACGTCGAGTACCGCCACATGCTGCGCTATCAGCGGAGCGAGCACAACAAGGCGGTCGGGCTGTCGGTGGCCGCGATCACCGCCGCGGTGATCCTGGCCGTGGCGGAGGGGGACGCCGCGGACCACGGGAACTGGGCCACGGCCGAGGCGCTCGACCTCTTCGGCCACGTGATGATCGACCTGGGGTTGCAGCTCGCCTTCCAGGCCTCGGTCAACGGCTACGGCCGCGGGCTGGAGGAGGAGGCGGACGTGGGCGGCTTTGGGAAGATGGCCGCGGCGGGCTACGACCTGCGCGAGGCGCCCAAGGTCTATCAGGCGCTCCTCGACGATCAGGGAGAGACCCGCAAGGCCGAGGCGTTCTTCTTCGGCAGCCATCCGCGCCTGAGCGAGCGGATCGAAGTCACCAGGAAGTACGTGGCCCAGCATCCCGGAACGCGGATCTCCGAGGATCGCGCCGATCGGGAGGACGCCTTCGCCCGCCACATCCGGCCGGTGGTGCGGGACGACGCCCGGTTGAACATCGAGATGGGACGGCTGGCGCTCGCCGAGGCGGAGCTGAAGAAGGCGCGGGAGTGGATGCCCGAGGATCCCGAGACCCACTTTCTCAAGGGCCGGCTCCGGCTCGCCCAGGCCGCCGGCCAGAGCCCGGAGGAGGCCCAGGTCCTCCGCCGCGAGGCCGAGGACGCTTTCCGCAAGGCGATCGAGCTGGACGCCGGCCGTCCCGACCCCCATCGCGAGCTGGGCCTGCTGCTACGCCAGCGCGCGGACTTCCGCGGCGCCTGCGTGCAGCTCCGGCGGTATCAGAAGCTGGCCCCGGACGCGGAGGACATGGAGGAGATCGAGGACGCGGTGGCGGCGCTGGAGCGGGACGGGGGGTGCGGGTAGGCCCTCCCCTACACGCCTCTTGCCCTCTGGGCGTCCTGCCCTCCGAAGCCTCACCCTCGGTCCCTCTCCACTTCGTGGAGAGGGA
>DASXJP010000504.1:0-4843 GCA_036497345.1 Thermoanaerobaculia bacterium | reverse complement strand
ACAAGGTTGTGTCGCGCCAATGTAACGTTGTGATGCACCATTGCAAGCTTAGGTTGCGGCATTGCAACGTTGCAACGGGACGTTGCAAGCTTATCTCGCGTCAAACAGGCTTCGCTCGCGTCGTTTCGAGGCGGGGTCGCGGCGTTTTGGGGCGATGATGCGAGGCGAGGGGATCTACCGCGCCAGCGCGGCGGCGATCCGCTCCAGGCCCTCGGCGAGCGTGGCGCGCGAGCAGGCGAAGGAGAGGCGGATGTGATCGTCGGCGCCGAAGGCGGCGCCGGGCACCACGGCCACGGCCGCTTCCTCCAACAGGTATTCGGCGATCTCGATCGAGCTCTCCCGCCCCGGGCCGAAGCAGCCGCGGACCTCAGGGAAGGCGTAGAAGGCGCCGTGCGGCGGGATACAGCGGAAGCCGGGGATGCGGTTGAGGCCCTCGGCGATGATCTCGCGCCGCGCCCGGTACTCGGCGATCATCCCCTCCACCTCGGGCTCGGCGTGGCGCAGCGCCGCCAGCGCCCCCACCATGGCGAAGGAAGTGGGGTTGGAGGTAGCGTGGCTCTGGATGCTCTCGACGGCATGCACGATGGCCGGCGGTCCCAGCAGGTAGCCGATCCGCCAGCCGGTCATGGCGTAGGTCTTGGAGAACGAGCCCACCACCGCCACGGTCTCGGGGTATTCGGCGGCGAAGGCGGCGGTGCTGGCCGGCGGCGCGTCGTAGACGAAGCGCTCGTAGGTCTCGTCCGAGATCACGGTCACGCCGCGCTCGGCGGCGAAGGCGACCACCCGCCGCAGGTCCTCGGGGCTGATCACCCCTCCCGTGGGATTGCACGGGGAGTTGAGGAGGATCGCCCGGGTGCGGCCGTTCACCGCCTCCAGGAGCGGGCCGGCGTGGATGCGGAAGCCGTCCTCGACCGAGGTGGGTACCATGACGGGGGTGGCGCCGGCGAAGCGGATCTGCTCGGGGAAGCTCACCCAGCAGGGGGACGGCAGGACCACCTCGTCTCCCGGCTCGAAGAGGGCTAGCGCCAGCTCGAAGAGCGCCGCCTTGCCGCCCACGGTGACCACGCAGTCGCTCCCCTGCCAGGGGGAGCCCCAGCGGGCGGCGGAGGACTCGGCGATCGCCGACCGCAGCTCGGGCGTGCCGCTGCCGGGGGTATAGCGGGTGAACCCCTCGGCGAGAGCCTGGCGCGCCGCCTCCACCGCCACCGGCGGGGAGGAGAAGTCGGGCTCGCCGGCCCCGAAGTCCATGACCTTCACGCCGCGAGCCTTGAGCTCGGCGGCCCGGCGGGTCACCCGCAGGGTGGCGGATTCCTGGATCGCGGCGGCACGGGCGGAGAGCTTCACGGGCGCGCATCGTATCATCGGTATCACCGCCCGGTGAGCCGCGAATAAAATCGGCCCGCGGTCTGTTCCCGGGAGGTGGTGACGATCCCATGATCCCAGGTCAAAGCAAGACCCGACTTCTCTTCCTGATCCCGGCTCTCCTCGCCTTGACGCTGGGCGCCAGAGCCGATGCACAGATCCAGGCGCCCAAGAAGGCGACGTTCGTCCTCAACGCGGACCGCACGGCGTACGATCCGGGCGCTGCCGCCCGCGTCGCCGCCCTGGTGTCCATCGAGCACGGCTGGCACGTCAACAGCCACAAGCCGACCTTCGAGTATCTGATCCCCACCGTGTTCGACCTGGAGCTGCCCGCCGGCTGGCCGCAGGAGACCGTCGGCTATCCCAAGGCGAAGATGAAGACCTTCTCCTTCGAGCCGCACCCGCTCGCGGTCTACGACGGCGACGTGGTGGTGGTGGCCTCGTTCCAGGTCCCCAAGGGGGTGAAGCCGGGCACCTATCCGCTCCAGGGCTCGCTGCGCTACCAGGCCTGCAACGATCAGCAGTGCCTGCCACCGGTGACGGTGGAGGCGAGGATCGAGCTGAGGATCGGCCCCGGCGGCCAGCCGCGGAACGGCAAGCTCTTCGCCCAGGCCGCGGCCGGCGGCGGCAGCGGCGGAGAGGCGCCCCTGGCGACCGCGGAGCCGCGGTCGGCCTCCATCAAGCCGCCCGCCGGGAGCCTGGCCGTGACGCTGTTGCTGGCCGTGCTCGGCGGGCTGATCCTCAACGCCATGCCGTGCGTGCTGCCGGTGCTCTCGCTGAAGATCTTCGGCCTGGTGCGCAGCGCCGGGCACGGCCGCGCCGAGGTGGTGCGCGGCGCGCTCGCCACCTCGGCGGGCATCCTGGCGTCGTTCTGGGCCCTGGCGGCGGCGGCCATCGCGGCGCACGCGGCCGGCGCGGCGGTCGGCTGGGGGGTGCAGTTCCAGCATCCGGGCTTCGTCGCCTTCCTGGCCGTGGTGGTGGTGCTCTTCTCGCTGAATCTCTGGGGAATGTTCGAGGTCCCCCTGCCGCGGGCGCTCGCCAACTTCGGCGGCAGCGGGCCGCGCGAAGGGGTGGCCGGCCACTTCGCCTCCGGCCTGTTCGCCACGCTGATGGCGACCCCCTGCTCGGCGCCGTTCCTGGGCACGGCGATCAGCTTCGCCCTGGCGCAGAAGGCGCCGGTGATCTTCGCCGTGTTCACCGCCCTGGGGCTCGGCATGGCCCTCCCCTACCTGCTGGTGGCGGCGGCGCCGGGAGTCGCCCGCTTCCTCCCCCGGCCCGGCGCCTGGATGGAGACGGTGCGCGGGCTGATGGGCTTCCTGCTCGCCGCGGCGGCCGTCTGGCTGTTCTTCATCCTCTCCTCGCAGGTGGCGCCGGAGCAGCTCGCGGCCATCCAGCTCGGGCTGCTGGCGATCGCCCTCTTCACCTGGCTCCGGCACCGGGTGGCGCGGGGGCGAGCCTTGCGCGGCGTGGCCGGAGCGGGGATCGCCGCCGCCGTGGCCGTCACCCTGCTGTCCGCCTGGGGCGGCGCCACGGGCACGCGCGGCGAGGCGAAGTCGTTGACCACGTCAAAGCCCGCCGGCCTGATCCCCTGGGTGGACTTCGACCGCACCCGCGCCGAGTCGCTCGCCCGCGGCGGCCAGCTGGTGTTCGTGGACGTGACCGCCGACTGGTGCTTCACCTGCAAGGTGAACGAGCGCCTGGTGCTCGACACGCCCGAGGTCGCCAAGGTCTTCGCGGAGCACGACGTGGTGCCGATGCGGGCCGACTGGACGAACCGGGACGACCGCATCGGCGCCTTCCTGGCCGAGCACGGCCGCTACGGCATCCCCTTCTACCTGCTCTACCGTCCGGGCCGGGAGCCCTACGTGTTCAGCGAGCTCCCGAGCAAGGACGGGCTGGTGGGCACGGTGCTGCGGGCGGCGGGCGGCCGCGCTACAGTCGCGGGCGCCGGCTCGTGAGCCGGCCGTCGCCGTCGTAGCAGACGGGCAGCGTCACCGTCATCACCGCCCCCCCTTGCGGCCGGTTGGCCGCCACCACCTCGCCGCCGTGCTGCTCGGCGATCTGCTGCACGATCGAGAGCCCCAGGCCGGTCCCCCCGCGGCGCCGCGAGAAGAACGGCTCGAAGAGGCGGTCGAGGTCCTCGGGCCGGATGCCGGGCCCGCAATCCTCCACCGTGAAGCGGACGGCGGCGCCCTCCTCTGGAGCCTGCGCCCGGAAGAGCACTCTGCCGCCGGCGGGCGAGTGCTGGATGGCGTTCTCCAGGAGGTTCTGGAAGATCTGCACCACGCGATGGCGGTCGACCACCAGGCGCGGCAGGCTGGGATCGGCCTCATGGGCGATCTCGACCCCGGCGTGATGGGCGAGCGGCGCGCAGGCCACGATGGCCGACGTCATCACCTCGTGGGGGCAGGCCTCGCCGAGGTCGAGCCGCGAGGGCTTGCCGTAGTCGAGGAGCTGGCGCATCAGCCCGTTGAGCCGCTCGACCCGCTCGCGCAGCACGTCGAGATAGCGCCGGTACTCGGTCCGCCGCTTGAACTTGGACTCGAAGGCGTCGAGCGTCGCCGAGATGCCGAACAGAGGGTTGCGGACCTCGTGCGCCACGCCGGCGACCAAGCCGCCCATGGCCGACATGGTCTCGCTACGGCGCAGCCGCTCCTGGAGGCGGACGGTGTCGGAGACGTCGACGATCACCACCACCGCCCAGCGCTCGCGGTCCGGGCCGGCCACGGGGCTGACCGACACGTCCCAGGTCCGGCCGTCCTCGCCGCGCGTCTGGAGGCTGGACCGGCGGTCGCTCTGCGCCACCTCGGCCAGCAGCCAGCGGACGGCCCGCCACGGGTGCCCCTCCCCCAGCACGGCGAGGGGGTTGTGGATCGCCCCCTCGTAGGAGACGCCGCCGAGGTCGCGCGCCGCCTCGTTCATGCGGATGATGCGGCCGTCCAGCTCCACCAGCAGCAGGGGGGAGGCGATAGCGTCGAAGGTCAGCCGCCACTCCAGGGCGGAACGGCTGATCAAACGCTGGAGCTCGGCGGGGCGCTCCTCGTCGGTCGTCATGTCTCCTCGCCTGTGGGGACCGGTTAGCTCGCATAGTATATCTCCAGGGAACGCGCCATGAGAGACGAGGAGGAAGACGAGGAGGACGGCGAGGACTTTTTCTCAGGGCTTGAGCCGGTCGAGCTGCCGGTCACGGACGTGCTCGACCTGCACAGCTTCCGGCCGGCCGAGGTGCCGGACGTGGTGCGGGAGTACCTCGACGCCGCCTACGAGAAGGGGTACCGGGAGCTGCGGATCATCCACGGCAAGGGGATCGGCGTGCAGCGCCAGACGGTGCGCACGCTGCTCTCCCGGGACGGCCGGGTGGAGGCGTTCGGCGATGCTCCCATGGAGGCGGGGAGCTGGGGGGCGACGTGGGTCAGAATGCGGGCATGAGAAGCGATGCGTTCCTTGTAGGGGCGGCCCTTTGTGGCCGCCCAGGGCGGGG
>DASXJP010000503.1:0-4983 GCA_036497345.1 Thermoanaerobaculia bacterium | reverse complement strand
GCTTCTTTCGGACGGCCCCTCACGGGACCCTAGAGCCCTTGCGCTTCGCTAGCACTTCGCCTCCATCAGGCTGTGCAGGGGACTTTCACCCCCAAGCTGTTGAACATGCTCGACACACTATGCCTGCGCCCCTGCGGGGCTCCAAAACCGGGCTCACGGATGCTCTCTCCCGTTTCACCCCTGCCCCCCGTCATCCACCACGCTGTCGATCACCGGCAACACCTGATCGGCGGGCGCCAGGGCGAAGGCCTTCTTCCACAGGCCCGTGCGGTCGTTGCCAATGAGGAACAGGGTCTGGTGATCCGACGGCTCGTCCACCCACTGGCCGAGCTTGCGCAGCACGGCCTCGACGTTCTCTTTCGAGCCGGTGAGCAGATACCAGCCGGGCTTGGCGTGGAAGCGCGCCGCGTATTCTTTCATCCGGGCCGGCGTGTCGTTGACGGGATCGACGGAGATCGAGAGCAGGCGCACGTCGCGGCCCACGCGGTCGCCAAGGTGGGCCTGGATCTTCTCCATGGTGCCGGTCATCACCGGACAGGCGCCGGTGCAGGTGGTGAACATGGCGTTGATGATCACCGTCTTGCCCTGCAACAGGTCGGAGTAGAAGCGCACCTCGCGGCCGTCCTGATCGATCAGCTTGACGTCGCCGAAGTATTTGTGTCCCGGCGTCTCCTGAGCCGCGGCTACGGAGGCCAGGCAGAGAGCAATGAGGATCGCTAAAAAGGTTTTCATTGCCGGACCTCCTCCAGCAGGTCCGCCAGCTTGGCCGGCGCGGCGAGGCCGTAGGCGCGCGTCCAGCGGTGCGCGCGGTCGTTGCCCAGCAGCACGATGGGCGAGTGATCGGTGGCGCCCGCCGTGTAGACGCCGAGCGTCTTGAGCAGCTTGGTGACCTCGTCGCGGTTGCCGGTGACCAGCGTCCAGCCCGGACCTCTGCCGAATTTCTGGCTCCAGGCCTTGAGGCGCTCGGGCGTGTCGTTCGCGGTATCGATCGACACGGAGATCAGTTGGACGTCCTTGCCCGCCACCAGCTTCTCCAGCTTGGCGAAGGTCGCGCCCATGGGTGGGCAGATGGTGGTGCAGGTGGTGAACACGAAATTGACGGCCACCACCCGGTCCTTCACCAGATCGGTGTAGAAGCGCACCGGCTTGCCGTCCTGATCGACGAGCGCGACGTCGGGGACGTTGAGGGCGCCGAGCGTTTTCGGGGCCTCCGCCGAATCCAGAGCGGCGGCCGGCAGGGCGAGGAGGATGGCGAAAGCCAGAAGCATGATCGGTCTCATTGGCTGATCTCCGCGTTGAGCACGAGGTGAGGCGATCTCTGGAAGGTGAGGCCGGCGGAGCCGACCTCCACGAAGGCGAAGTAGGTGCCGGCCTGCGGCGGCGTGAAGCGGACCTCGTAGATCCCCTGGCCGACCTCGGTGGCGAGCTGCCGCTGTTGCCAGATGCCCGGCGACAGGAAGGCCAGGACGCGCACGTCCTGGAGGCCGGTGCGGCGCGCCGCCTGGGGGCTGCGATCGAGGTCCAGCGCCAGCGCGACGAGGACCGCAGCCGCCTGCTGCTCGGCCCTGGGCTACCGCGTGGCCACCGCCGCCAACGGTCCGGAGGCCCTCGCCACTCTGGAAAGTCTGGACGGCGGCATCGACCTGGTGATCTGCGACGTGGTGATGCCGGGCCTGAGCGGTCCGGAGGTGGTCGAGCAACTACGCGCCCGCCGCCCGGAGATCCGGGCGATCCTGATGTCCGGCTACACCGACAACGTGGTTGTGCGCCACGGCATCGTCGAAGGGGACTACGATTTCCTGGAGAAGCCCTTCTCCACGGACAAGCTGGCGGCGAAGATCCGGGCGGCGCTGGGGGCGGGTGGGGCTTAAATCAAGGACCTAAAGGACATAAAGGACCCAAAGGACCGACACGGACTCAGAGTGGGCATCCGTGTTTGTCCTTGGAGTCCTTTGGGTCCTTTAGGTCCTTTGGGTCCTTCCTGTGTGGGGGGGATCTCCGATCGGGCAACCCCCGCCCAGGGCGGCCACACAGGGCCGCCCCTACGAAGAACCGCCTCAGGGCCCCACCCGCAACGCCACCCCCGTATACGCGGACCGCGCCCGCAGGCCGATGTAATACGTTCCCGCCTTCGGCGCGGCGAGGGTCACCGACTCCTGATCGCCCGGGTTGGTCGAAGAGGCGTCGAACAGGGTCATCGTGGGGGCGGCCCCGAAGCGGACGTAGAGGTCGACATCCCCCGTCCCGCCGGTGGTCGAAACGGTGAGCGGCGGCGAGCCGGCCGCGGTCTGGAGCGTCCAGACCATGAAGCCTCCCGTCCGCCGGTCGGCCAGCCCGGTGAGCGCGAATTGCGGATCGAACGGCGCCGTGGCCGCCTGCGAGCTCTGCCACTCTCCGCCCACCTGCTTGGTGTCGAGGTCCGCCAGCAGGCCCGACTCGGTGTCGGTCGCCAGGGCGTTGAAGCGCAGGTCGAGGCCGCCGTTGTCGTCGAGCGTGGGAATGGCGCCCAGCTCGAAGGGCACGGGACCGATGAACCGGTTGTGGTCCAGCCAGAGCGTCTCCAGGTTGGGAAGGTTGAGGAACGCGCCCGGGATGGTCCCCTCCAGCCGGTTCGCGGAGAGCAGCACGCCCACGAGCGCGGCGGCGTTGCCCAGCTCGGGTGGGATCGGGCCGCCGAGCTGGTTGCTCTCCAGGTCGAGGAACATCAGCGCCGGCAGGCTCCCCAGCTTCCTGGGGATGACGCCCGAGAGCTGGTTGCCGCTGAGGCTGAGCTCCACGAGCGTGGCCAGGCTCCCCAGCGCGAGGGGGATCGGCCCGGAGAGCCGGTTGTCGTCCAGCGCGAGCGTCTGGACGCTCGCCAAGCGCCCCAGGTCGGGAGGGATCGCGCCGCTGAGCTGATTCGACGAGAGGTCGAGATAGGTCAGGAGCCGCAGATTCCCGAGCTGCGCGGGGATGCTCCCGGTGATCTGGTTGCCCTGGAGGTTGAGGATCTGCAGGCTCGCGAGATTGCCGAGCTCCGCGGGGAGGCTCCCCGAGACGCGGTTGAAGGAGAGGTCCAGGATCTGGAGCCTGGCCAGGCTCCCCAGCTCGCGCGGAAGGGCGCCGGAGATCTGGTTCAGGCCGAGATAGAGGGCGCGGAGATTCGCCAGACGGCCTAGCGTCTTGGGTAGAGGGCCGGAGAGCGCGTTCCCTTCGAGGTCCAGGAGCTGGAGATTGGCGAGGCTGCTCAAGGTCGCCGGCACGGCTCCCGTGAGGCCGTTGTCACTCAGATCGAGGGCGATGACGGTCGTGCCGTTCTGGTCGCACTGCACGCCCTTCCAGGAGCACTCGGTCCCCACGGCGCCGAGCCAGCCGGTGCGGTCGAGCCATTTCACCCCGCCGGTGCCCTTGTAGAGGGCCGTCAGGGCGGAGCGCTCCGTGCGGGACACGGCGGCCCCCGCCGGAACGGCGAGCGCGAGGAGCGAGACGGCGGCCAGCAGCCGCGCGGCGGACCGGGAACCGAAGACTACGCCCACGTTACCTCCTGAGCAGGGAGACCCCTGTTGCGATACGCCTGGAAATCCGCCTTTCGGC
Source organism: Thermoanaerobaculia bacterium (assembly GCA_036497345.1). Lineage (GTDB taxonomy): Bacteria > Acidobacteriota > Thermoanaerobaculia > Multivoradales > UBA5704 > DATARR01. Next base: position 1,410 of record DASXJP010000503.1, on the reverse strand, counting down.
GAATGGCCTGAATCGTGCCTACATCGTACTCTGACCGCGTGAGAGACGGAAATGGAGGCGAGCCAGTGGCCGGTGACAAAGACGCTCCGGAGGATTGCTACGAGATCCGCCTCCAGGAGCATCTGGACGACCATTGGACGAGTTGGTTCGAGGGGCTGAAGCTCACCGCGGAGCCCCAGGGCGAGACCGTCCTCACCGGCCGCGTCCCCGACCAGTGCGCCCTCCTCTCCGTGTTGCGCAAGATCCACGATCTCGGGCTGACCCTGATCTCGGTGCAGCGCCGGAGGGGGAAGCGGGAGACGAAGGGGCGGGGGTAGCACCGGTCGAAGACTGAGAGGGTGTCTGGAAAGTGCCGTCCCACTGTAGAGCCCCGTGGGGCGTCTCTGGGGCGGTGGTATCCGCCTCGCAATCCCCGAGGTCCCGCGGGAGCTCGGTGGCAAAACAGGCCAGTTTCTCCGCCTCGCAGACGCTCCGCGGGGCGTCTGTACAGTGGGGATGCAGCGGGAGCTCTCATCTTTCCAGACACGCTCTAAGACGAGGGAAGGGCGACACGCACCAGGAAACCTTATCCCTCTCCCAGCGTTAATACACAGCGGATCGCGTTCCCGCTTGGAAAGGAGCCCTTCATGATCCCTGCTTCCTGGCGCGCGCTCGGCGCGCTGCTCGCCATCGTCTTCCTGGCGGTCCCGGCCGCCGGCCAGCCGGAGATTCCGCAGACCCCCGCCGGCAAGGTCTTCGCGGCCTGGCTCGCCGCGTTCAACTCCGCCGACGCCGCGCAGCTCCGCGCCTTCGACGCCGCCTACCCGCGCCAGGGGACGCCGCCGCCGGTCGAGGACCGGTTGCAGTTCCGCGAGGCGACCGGCGGCTTCACCCTGGTGCGCATCGAGAAGAGCGAGCCCTTGGCCCTCGTCGCGCTGCTGCGGGAGAAGGGCTCGGATACCATCGCCCGCCTGGAGCTGACGGTGAGCGCCGACGATCCCCCGAAAATCCTGAAATCGATCATCAATGCCACGCCGCCCCCACCGGATCTGGCGGTGCCGCGGCTGTCGGAGGCGGACGCCCTGGCGGCGCTCTCGGCCCGTGGGGACGAGCTGGCGAAAAACGATCAATTCTCCGGCGCAGTCCTGGTGGCGCGCCACGGCAAGATCTTGTTCCAGAAGGCCTGGGGACGCGCCAACCGGGAGACCGGCGCCCCGGTCACGCTCGACACGCGGTTCCGCATCGGATCGATGAACAAAATGTTCACCTCGGTCGCCATCCTGCAGCTCGTCGAGGCGGGCAAGATCGCGCTGGACGATCCGCTCGGCAAATATCTGACCGACTATCCGAACAAGGACGTGGCCTCGAAGGTCACCCTACGGCACCTGCTCACGCACACCGGCGGCACCGGCGACATCTTCGGTCCGGAAT
>DASXJP010000502.1:0-6128 GCA_036497345.1 Thermoanaerobaculia bacterium | reverse complement strand
TCACGGTCAACGTCGACACCTATGATTCCAATGAGGCGGTGCTCGCCAAGCTGCAGTCCGGGGTGGCGGACTACGACGTCGTGGTGCCGTCGGACTACATGCTGAAGACGCTGATCCCGCAGGGGCTGGTCCGCCCGCTCGACCGCGCCCGGCTCCCCCACTTCAAGAACCTCGATCCGCGCTTCCTCAATCAAAAATACGATCCCGGCAACGCCCACTCGGTCCCCTACGTCTGGGGCACGACGGGCATCGGCTACGACAAGAAGAAGCTGGGACCGATCGATAGCTGGCACGCGCTCTTCGATCCCAAGTATGCCGGGCGCATCCTGATGCTCGACGATCCGCGCGAGGCCTTCGGCGCGGCCCTGAAGCTGATGGGAAAATCGATCAATGAAAAAGACCCCGCGGTGCTGCGGCGGGCGGCGGAGATGCTGAAGGCGCAGAAGAAGCTGGTGCGCACCTACAACAGCTCCGATTTCGCCAACCTCCTGGCGGCCGGGGACGTCGACCTCTCCCAAGGCTGGAGCGGCGAGGTCGCCGAGGTGGTCTCCCACGCGCCGGACCGCCTGGCCTACGTGGTGCCGAAGGAGGGTGGCACTCTCTGGATCGACAACCTCGCCATCCCCAAAGAAGCCCGCAACCTCGACGCCGCCTACGCCTTCATCGACTACGTGCTGGAACCCGAGGCCGCGGCGAAGATCGTCAACGGCATCCACTACGCCGGCGCCAACCAGGCCGCGCTGCCGCTGATCGATCAGAAGATCCGCCAGGACCCGGCGATCTACGCCCCCAAGGAGGTCCTCGACCGCTGCGAGCTGATCGAGGACCTGGGGAAGACGACGCAGCTCATCGACGAGCTGTGGACAGAGGTGAAGGCGCAGTAGCGGCCAATCGCGCTAGGCCGTGCGGCGGATCGCGATCGCCTGCCGGTCACGGCCCAATAGCGACGCCAGCGACAGGATCACCAGGGTCACCAGGAAAATCACGTAGGCCAGGATCTCGGGCGAGAGCCCCACCACCTGGGCCGGCAGCGCCGGGTCGTGCCGCATGATCGCCGCCTTCATGCCGGTGTAGTGCATGCCGCACACCGCCAGCCCCATCACCAGGGCGCTGGCGACGATCTGCCACAGGCGGGTGGTGTTGAAGACCAGCCACAGGGCAACGATGGACGCCACCACCGCGATCCCCAGCGAGATCGCCACGATCACCAGGTCATAGAACAGGTGGGCCTGCATCCGCATCGCGGCCATGCCGGTGTAGTGCATGGCGGCCACTCCCACCCCCATGGCCGTGCCGCCGCCGACCAGCCGCCACGGGCTGGTCGGCCCCTGGCCCACCACGTAGATCCCGAGGCCGGTGACGACCACCGCCACCAGCAGCGAGGCCAGGGTGATCGGCACGTCGTAGGCCACCGGCATGCCCATGTCGAAGGCCAGCATGCCGATGAAGTGCATCGACCAGATCGCCCCCGCCCCCATCGCCAGGGCCCCCGCCAGGAGCGAGCGCCACTTCTCGGCGCCGCGGGCCCCGGCGTGCTGGCGGCAGAGCTTGAGCGCGGTGAAGGAGCCCAGAACCGAGATCACGTAGGAGAGGGCGATGAGGAACAGGTTGTAGTGGTGCGACATCGTGTCCATGGCACCTCCCGGCTTCAGGGTTGGAAGTCGACGATCAAGCCCGGCCGTGAGCTCAGCCCCGAGGCATCGCGCTCGGCCGCGGCCCGCTCGAGGCAGATGATGAGGTAGCTCCGATGGCTGCGCCAGGAGATCGGGATGACGACGCTCTTCAGGTGGCGGGGAAAAGCGATCTTGTCCGGCCGCCCGAAGAGCACGATCGGAACCGAGATCAGGAACTCGCTGCCGAAGTACTGGCGGGCGTTGCCGGCGATGGTGTTGGCGACCTCGCCCACCAGGTCCTCATGGTCGGAGAAGCCGATCTCGGTCTCGCCGAGGCGGCGCAGCAGCTCGGTCAGTTGGTCGACGCCGGAGGTGAAGTACACCGCGCCGCGGTGGCGTCCGGAGATGCCGATCACTCCGGTGAAATCCAGGGTGACCGAGTCCTCGCCCTTGAGGTACGGCGGATCGACCTCCGCCGGCTCGCCGGTGACCCGTTCGAAATAGCGCACCACGCCGTCGATGAAGACCTTGATCTCCTCGTCGTTCATGGCTCCCCCAAGGCGCTCAGGCTCCGGCGACCAGGTTGGCTAACGCCAGGTTGAGGTCCTCGGCCGAGAACGGCTTGACCACGTATTCGTTGGCGCCCCGTTCCACCGCTTCGATGGCGGTCTCGGCGTCGCCCAGGGCCGAGATCACCATCAGGCGGGTGTCCGGCTTCAGGGCCATCATCTTGGAGATACAGGTCAGGCCGTCCATCCCGGGCATGGTCAGGTCCATGGTGACGAACTCCGGGCCGTAGCGCTCGAACAGCTCCATCGCCTCGCGGCCGTTGGCGGCCTGGTAGATCTCGGTCACCCGGTCCGAGAGGATGTGCCGCTCGATGCTCCGCCGGATGGTGCTCGAATCGTCGACGATCAACAATCTGCCGCTGGTCCCCGGCACGGTTTCAACCCCCATTGGGCAGCACGATGTGGAGCTCGCAGAACTGGCCCGTCTTCTGCCGCAGCGAGATCCGCCCGCCCAGCCGGGCCAGCGTGTCGCGCACGGCGCTCATGCCGACGCCGCGCCCGGCCTCCGCGGTCGCCTGGCCGGCGGTGGAGAAGCCGGGATGGAAGATCATCTGGTCGAGCGCCTCCGTTTTCCACCGGTTCTGCGCGCGGTCGATCAGCGGCTCGAGGATCGCGGGCTCGCTCTTCGCCAGCTCCCTGACCCGCTCGACCACCTGCTGGTAGTCGATGCCCCGGCCGTCGTCCTTGAACAGGAATTCGAGGTTGCCGTTGTTCTGCCGGGCCGCCACCCAAATATGCCCCTCCGCCGGCTTGCCCACCCCCTGCCGCTCGGCCGGAGGCTCGATGCCGTGGACGATCGAGTTGCGGACCAACTGGGCCATGACGTTGCGGAGCGCGCTCTTGTACTTGAACGGGATCGCCAGGTCGCCGGGAGCGCGGAACGCCACCACGATCTTCTTTCCCGACTTCTCCGCCAGGTCGTCGACGAAGCGGGTCACCAGCGCCGAGAGCACCTCGGTGTCGCTGGCGCCGGAGGTTGCCTTGAGGCTGCGCTGGGTCTCGGCGAAGCGGGCCAGCACGTCGCGGATCTCGGCCAGGCTGTCGACCATCTCCGACAGCTCGAGCACGATCGGGACGAAGTCGCTGCCGTCCAGGACGCTCCGGCCCCGCAGCGCGGCCAGCTTCTCCTCGAAGCGGTGGGCGGCGGCGGCGAAGTAGTCGATGCGCAGCATCGCCGCCGTGCCCTTGATGGTGTGGACGCTCTTGAAGATGTCGTCCACCAGGTGGCGGTAGAAGATGTTGCGATCGGGGATCGAGAGCACCGGCGACCGGCCCTCGCGCAGCAGCCCGTTGACACTCTCGAGCTCGGTGTGGGCGTCCTCGATGAACTCGCGCAGCATTTGGGGCTCGACGTGCATCACCGACAGCAGCAGCTCGGCCTGGCGCTCCATGCGCTGCTGCGAAGCCTTGAGCTGCTGCGCCAGCAGCACCCGGGGGGTGACGTCGGCCACCGTCACCATCGCGTGGCGGATCTCGCCGCCCTCGCGGATGCGCTCGAAGGTGAAGGTCAGGAACTTCTGCTCCAACCGTCCGCTGCGGCTGGGGAACGAGGCCTCGACCTCCTTCAAGGGGTTGATCTTGGCGATCACACTGTCGGTCTTGGCCGGGTTGAACAGCAGGCGCAGGAAGCGGGCGGTGAGCTCCTGGGTGCTCTCCGGTGTGATCTGGCGGATCAGGTCGAGGAAGTCAGCCCCCGCCAGCTCCTCCTGGCTGAAGATCCGCCGCGTCGCGGCCGAATACTTGGCTTCGATCACACGCTCGGGGGTGAGCAGGAACAGGCCCTCGCGCACCGCCCCCATGATGGTGTCCGTGAGACCCAGCGAGCGCCCGAGCTCGACGTTGGCCTGCTTCAGGCCGGCGGTGTTGGCCGCCAACTGGTCGACCATCTGGTTGAACGAATCCGCCAGCTCCGCGATCTCGTCCCGCCCCGGCATGCTGACCCGCACGTCGAGCTCGCCGTCGCGCACCAGGGTGGCGGCCTCGGCCAGGGTGGTTACAGGCATGATCCAGCGGCGGGAGAGGAACAGATAGGCGGGCAGCAGCACGGCGAGCAGGATGCCGGAGATCAGCAGCAGCAGCGAGCGGGAGATGCGGCCGGCGGCCTGCTCCAGCTCACTCTTGGGCGAGACCTGGACTAGCTTCCAGTCGGTCTCTGGCACCGGGAAGATGAGGGCCAGGGAAGGCCTCCCGTTGAGCAGATCGGCCGGCATTTCGACACGGACCGGCGCTGCCGCTCCGCCCCTCGCCTGCGGCCCCGGCGGCCGCCGGAGGGCGTCCACGAGCGGCCGAAAACCGGGATGGCGAGCCGCCACCTCGGCGGCGGTGAGCGTCGCACCGGCCCCCGCCCCGCCGCGGCCCGTCAACCCCACCAGCTCGGGCCGGGGGAAGGAGAGGAACCGTTGATCGCGATCGAGCAGGAAGGCGTAACCGCTGCCCTCGCCCTGCCACGCCCGGGAGAGACGCTGCAGGCTGGACCGGTCGAGGGGTTTCCCGCCGGCGAGCCATCGCCGCACCTCCTCCACTCTCCGCCTGCCCGCCTCCTCCAGCTTGCCGGCGGATTGCTCCGCGACCTGCTGCTGGCCATAGGTGCTCATGACCAGCGCGATGCCCATGAAAACCAGGGAGAACAGCGCCAGGAGCCCGACCACTCCCTGCCACGCGAGGCTCGCCAGCCGTGGCCGGCGGCGGCTGGCCGCAAGCTGCCGCTGAGCCGCCGCGTTCGGCGCCGGTGCTTCAACAGCAGAAGGTGCTTCGACCTCGTTCAATCCTCGGAATCTCCTTGCGCGGGTCTCGGTATCCGGGGGCATTACGGAGAGCATTACGCCGCGCGCGGTGAAGGCGGAGCCAGACGCTTTCTAGACTCTACAGACAATTTGAGGCGAGCGCAATGGAGCGGGGCGCCGGCCACCTTCAGCGGATGTGCGCAAGTGTCAATGGTTGGTTGCAGCTATGACTCCCATAATCAGCTCATTCGATTGGCCGCTTGAGCGAATGTTAGGCGTCACTTCAACTGACAGATCCTTGAGACAGCGACGGTTCCGAATTTAGCGTGGCGGACTACGACGTCGGTGCCGTCGGACTACATGCTGAAGACGCTGATTCTACAACAGCTCAGATTTCGCCAACCTCCTGGCGGCCGGGGGCGTCGACCTCGCCCAGGGGTGGAACGGCGAGATGGCCGAGGTGGTCTCCCACGCCCCGGACCGCTTGGCCTACGTGGTGCCCAAGGAGGGCGGGACGCTCTGGATCGACAACCTCGCCATCCCCAAGGGGGCGCGCAACCTCGACGCCGCCTACGCCTGCATCGACAACGTGCTGGAGCCCGAGGCCGCCGCGAAGATCGTCAACGGCATCCACTACGCCGGCGCCAACCAGGCGGCCCTGCCGCTGATCGACGCCAAGATCCGCCAGGACCCCGCGATCTACGCGCCGAAGGAAGTCCTCGACCGCTGCGAGCTGATCGAGGACCTGGGGAAGACCACGCAGCTCATCGATCAGCTGTGGACGGAGGTAAAGGCGCAGTAGGGGGGTGCGCGCCCCGTGGGTCTGCTGCATTCCAGCGCGCCAGAGTGACAGGAACGCCGAGAGCCACCCTCTTTCGTGACGAAGGTGTCTAAAGATCATGGGACAGTGAACCCATGGCACAGGACGAAAAGGGCAGCGACGATCGGGAACGGGATCGCCTCGTGGCGATCTACAGAGGTTGGCGGAAGGCTCTCAGGAACCCGATGCAATTCTCGTGGCGGAAGCCTGATGCTTCTGGACCGGGTTTCTTTCTTCTCGCAGGGCTGTTACTGTTTTTCGTGACACCCGTCGATGCGGCTCTTTGGGGATATCGAGACGAGGCTCACCTCTGGGCCTACCCCCTTCCGGTCACCGGCCGCGCTCTGCTGTGGATGCTCCTCCCGATCTGCTTGCTGAACGCCTTTCTCATTCATCGCTTACT
>DASXJP010000501.1:0-14446 GCA_036497345.1 Thermoanaerobaculia bacterium | reverse complement strand
CGGGATCTTTCCATAACGCTGGTCGAGTTGTTCGATCATCGGCACCAACTGGCCTTGATCGCTGCCGCTGTTGCTGACCTCCACACCCACCACGATCTGCGTCTCGGTGTCGACGGCAAACTGGGCGTTATAGGCCGGCCGAAATCCTCCGTCGCCCATCTTCATCACCCGCGCCTCAGCATCCGTCGTGGATACGCGGGCCTTGTCTTTCGCGGCCGCCGGCTTCTTCGCTTCGGCCTCCGGCATCTGCGCCAGCGCCGCCTCGACTCGACGACGCCGATCCTCAGCCGCACGTTGACGCGCTGCCGCCTGGCGACGACTCGTCGCCTCCGGATTCTCCTCTAACTCCTTACGCAGGCACTCAACCTGCTCCTCGGCCTCGTGCAGACACCGCTCCAGACTCGCACGACGCCGAAACGAGGCGGCGCCGGCACTGGCACGCACCCGCGTCCCATCCTGAGACACTCGGTTTAGCTTGACCAGGCCTTGCTCCATCAACACCGCGACGCTCTGGGTCAGCACCCCATCGAGATACTCCGCATGCTGAACCCGAAAGTCCGACAAGGAGTGGTGATTGACCGAAACCCCTCCCAAGATCCACCGATATGCATCATGCTGCCGGGTCAGCCTCTCCAGCGCACGCGCACTGCCAACGCCTTCGATCGTGGCATACAGCCACAAGGCCAGGTAAATCCGCGGGTCGATGGCCGGCCGCCCGGCAACCCCCTCGACCGCCTCCACCTTGGCATACAGGGGGCTCAGATCCAGGGATTCGACGAAGTCCCACACCCCACGCGCCGCGTGATCCGGCGCCAGGAGGCTTTCCAAGTCCACAGGACGCAATTCAATCTGGGCGCGGTTGGGCACCACCAACCGCGGCTTCCCCTTCACGGGGGAGGCCGCGATCTTCGACTCCGACTCGGGGATGGGAAACAAGGTCTCGCTCATGCACAAAGTATCTCACGAACCGGCCACCAAAAACTCAGTATCCGGAATTTCTTCACAGCCTCTCAGCTCTCCCCCCACCGCAGCCCCTCCTCCCCCGGCTCGGCGATGCCGAGGCGGTCGAGGACGCGCAGGGCGTAGTGGTCGAGGAAGCGGCCGAGGTCCTCGCCGCCGATATAGAAGGCCGGGACCGGCGGCAGGATCACCGCTCCGGCGTACAGGAGGCGGCGCATGTTCTCGACGTGGACGAGGCTGTACGGGGTCTCCCGGAAGCCGAGCACCAGGGGCCACCGCTCCTTGAGGGCCACGGCGCCCGCGCGGTGGATCAGCGTCCGCGCCGAGCCGGACGCCAGAGCCCCGAGGGTCCCGGCGCTGCACGGCAGCACGACCGTGCCGGTCAGCCGGTACGAGCCGGATGCGATGGGCGCGTCGAGCTCGTTGTCGCGGTGGACGGCGATCTTCGCCCCCGCCGCCGCCTCCAGCCCGGCCGATGCCACGAGATCGGCGGCGCCGGTCCGCTCCGGCCCCAGCTCGTGCCGGAGCACCTGGCTCGCCCCGGCCGACACCACCAGATGGATGCGCTCGATCTCCGGGTGCGCCGCCAGCCGCCCGAGGACGTGCCGGGGGAGGAGCATGCCGGAGGCGCCGGAGACGAGGAGGGCCAGGCGGTGGGGCATGGTGGGGAATGGTATCTCGGATGGGACCGGAGCGTCCGGGGCTCCTCTCCGCCCGAAACCTCACCATGCCCATCACCCTCCCGCCGTCCGGGAGAGGGGGACTCAGTTGAGGCGATGGAGCCTGTAGGACGCGACTTTAAAAAGAGGCCATCCGACCGATCCGACGGATCAGACCGATCAGACCGATAACGCCTCCTATAAGCACCACCGCCTCAACCGCGTCCCCCTCTCCCGGATGGCGGGAGGGCGATGGGCATGGTGAGGTTTCGGCGGGCAGACCGCACCGGCCGGGCCTCGCTCACCCTACAGCGGAAAATCCAGGTTATACACCCACCGCCCCCGCTGCACCGCCAGGAGCAGACTGCCGCGGTCGAGGCCGCGCAGGACCTCCTTGCCGAGGGCCTCGGTGGAGTCGACCTGCTGGCCGTTGGCGCCGAGGATGGCGTCCCCGGGGCGGAGGCCCCGCTCCGCGGCGATCGAGCCGGTCTCCACACGGCGGATGGCGAGGCCGCCGCGGACCGGCTCGACCGTCAGGCCCACCGAGCGCTCCAGCACCTCCAGCCCCAGCCCCTGCGGCGGATGGATCGCCCGCAGCCTCACCCGCACGGTCTGGTCCCCCCGCCGCACCTCGGCGTCCACCGCCGCGCCGGCCGCCGCCGTGTAGAGCGCCGTGGTCACGTCCTCGCGGGCGGCGACCGCGTGGCCGCCGATCGAGACGACGACGTCCTTCTCCCGCAGCCCGGCCTCGGCGGCCGGCGAGCCGGGCGAGACCTTGAGGACCAGGGCGCCCCGCCGGACCGCGCCCAGGCCGTAGCGCCGCGCCAGCTCGGGATCGACCGTCACCAGCCGGGCGCCCGTCCATAGCGGCTGCAGCTCGCCGAAGCGCAGCAGGTCGTCGATCACCCGGCGGGCGCGGTCGGCGGGGATGGCGAAGCCGATCCCCGTGGCCCCCGAGATGATGGCGCTGTTGATGCCGATCACGTCCCCGAGGATGTTGACCAGCGGGCCTCCCGAGTTGCCCGGATTGATCGAGGCGTCGGTCTGGAGGAAGTCGGTGAACAGGCGCTCGCCGCGCTCGGAGGGGACGGTGCGCCCGGTCGCCGAGAGCACCCCCGTGGTCACCGTGTTCGACAGGCCGAAGGGGTTGCCGATGGCGACCACCGTCTCGCCGATCATCAGGTCCGAGCTGCGGCCGAGCGGCAGGGCGGGCAGGCCGCTCGCCTTCACCTTGAGCACGGCGAGGTCGGCGTCGCGGTCCGAGCCCAGGAGGTCGGCCTCCAGCTCGCGGCCGTCGAGCAGGGTGACGGTGATCCGCGAGGCCCCCTCGATCACGTGGGCGTTGGTGACCACGACGCCGTTGCGGTCGATGATCAACCCTGAGCCGAGCGACTGCGCCTGGCGCTGGGTGCCCAGGCCGAACCTGCCGAAGAAGGGGTCGGCCTCGCGCACCGTCGCCTGGGCCGAGATGTTGACTACGGCCGGCGCCACCTTCTCGACCACGGCCACCACCGGGGTGCGGCGGGCGGCCTGCGGCGTCTGCGCGAATCCCAGACCGGCGAGGAAAAACGTCAATGAAACCGCGGAAAGCGTGGTACGTAGTCTCATGGCGCGTAGGGTAATATGGGAATCCCTGTCCGGGGAATCACCGTTTCTTGCCTTGATCGCCCTCAATTCCACGGGGGCTCGCTTCAGAGAGAAACGCCTTGACCGGCGTGAGGTTCCGAACCGAAAGGAGGCACTCGAACGTGCATGTCCGACGAATCGCTCTGTTGCTGCTCTGCGGCCTGCTGGCCCTGACCGGGTTGGCCGGCGCCGCCGGGACCGCGACATCCGGGGAGGTCTTCCCCTTCAAGATCTATAAACAGACCCTCGACAACGGCCTGCGGGTGGTGGTCATCCCCTACGACAGCCCGGGGACGCTGGCCTTCCAGATCGTGATGCGCACCGGCTCCCGCGACGAGGTCGAGCCGGGGCACAGTGGCTTCGCCCACTTCTTCGAGCACATGATGTTCCGCGGCACGGAGAGGTACTCGCAGGCGGCCTACAACGACGTCATCAAGCGGATGGGCGCGGACGCCAACGCCTTCACCACCGACGACCAGACGATCTACCACATGGTGGCGCCGGCGAGCCAGCTGCCGCTGATCATGGACATCGAGTCCGACCGCTTCAAGAACCTGAAGTACGACCAGGACGCCTTCCGCACCGAGGCGCTGGCGGTGCTCGGCGAGTACAACAAGAACGCCTCGAATCCGTTGCAGCCGATGTATGAGAAGGTCCGCGACCTGGCCTACGACAAGCACACCTACAAGCACACGACCATCGGCTTCGTCCAGGACATCAAGGCGATGCCCAACTATTACGACTACAGCATCCAGTTCTTCAACCGCTTCTACCGGCCGGAGAACGCGACGCTGATCGTGGTGGGGGACGTCAAGCCCGAGGACGTCTTCAGCCTGGCGAAGAAGTACTTCGGCGACTGGAAGAAGGGGTACAAGGCGGCCGACATTCCGGTGGAGCCGCCCCAGAAGGAGCGCAAGACGGCCACTCTCGACTGGCCCAACCCGACCCACCCCTACGTGCTGGCGGCCTATCACACCCCCGCCTACTCGGCGACGTCGGTCGACGATACGGCTCTCGAGCTCATCGAGCAGCTCCTATTCAGCGAGTCCGCCCCGCTCTATCAGGAGCTGGTGGTCAAGAACCAGTGGGTGGACTTCATCCAGGGGGGCGACTCGGGCAATCGCGACCCCGGGCTGTTCATCATCCTCGCGCGGGTGAAGTCGGACGACCTCGTCCCCAAGGTCCAGGAGACGGTCAACCGCTACATCCAGCAGCTCCAGACCACGCCGGTCGATGCCAAGAGGCTGGAACGCATCAAGTCGCACCAGCGCTACGCCTTCGAGCTGAGCCTCGATACGCCGGGCAACGTCGCCGCCCAGGCCGCGCATGCGGTGGCGATCACCGGCGGCGTCGAGGCGATCAACCAGCGCTTCGCCACTTACCAGAAGGTGACGCCGGCGGACGTCCAGCGGGTCGCCCGCGAGATTTTCAAGCCCACCAACGAGACGGCCGTGACCCTGGCCCACAAGGCGGACGCTCCCGCGGCCCAGGGCAAGCCGGGAGGCGCGAGCCATGATTGATCGCAGAGGAATTGATCCCAAAAGGCTCCTGCTCGCCGCCGCCCTCGGCCTCGCCGTGGCGGCGCCGGTGGCGGCATCCCCCATCGAGACGGTTACCCTCCCCAACGCGAGCTCACCGCTGGTGGCCATTCAGGTCCGGCTCGACGTCGGCTCGATCCACGATCCCGCCGGCAAGGAGGGGCTGGCCTCCCTGACCGCGATGATGATCGGCCAGGCCGGGACGCAGAAGCGTTCCTACACCGATCTTCTGGAGGCGCTCTACCCGATGGCGGCCGAGATCAATGTCTCGACCGACCGCGAGGTGACGGTGATCGGCGGCTTGATCCACCGCGACCGGCTGGCCGACTACACGGCCCTCCTCGAGGAGGCGCTGCTCCATCCCGGCTTCTCGCAGGAGGACTTCGAGCGCAACCGGGACCAGCTCTCCTCCGCCCTCACCAGCTCGCTGCGCAGCAACGACGAGCGGCTGGGGCTCGAGCTCCTCCAGCAGAAGATCTTCCAGGGGCACCCCTACGGGCATTCGCCCATCGGCACCGTCGAGGGGCTCAAGAGCATCACGCTGGACGACGTGAAGCGGTTCTACCAGGAGCACTACACGCAGGCGAGCCTGATCCTCGGGGTCGCGGGGGGCTACCCCGCCGACTACGTGGCCCGGTTGACCCAGGATCTCTCGGCCCTGCCGGCCGGCCAGAAGGGGCGTGCGCCACTGCCCCCGGCGCCCAAGGTCCAGGGGCACGACTTCACCCTGGTCGAGAAGCAGACGGGATCGGTGGGCATCAACTTCGGCTATGCGCTGCCGATCACCCGCGCCGACGCGGACTACTACCCGCTGATGGTGGCCAACAGCTTCCTGGGCGAGCACCGCACCTTCAACGGCCGGCTGATGAACGAGCTGCGCGGCGAGCGCGGCCTCAACTACGGCGACTACTCCTACATCGAGTACCTGCAGAATCCGCCGAACGTCACCACCCCGCCCCCCAACGTGCCGCGCCGGGAGCAGTACTTCTCGGTGTGGATCCGGCCGGTGGTGCCGGCGGACGCCCAGTTCGCGCTGCGCGCCGGCCTCTACGAGGTGCAGCGGCTGCGCGACCAGGGGATGACGGAGGCGGAATTCAACCTCACCCGCGAATTCCTCCTCAACTACTCGAAGCTCTTCGCCCAGAGCCTCTGGGAGCGCCTCGGCTACGCCATGGACAGCAAGCTCTACGGCATGCCCTATTACATCGACGAGATCCAGGCGCGGCTGCCGAAGCTGACGGTGGCGGACGTCAACGCGGCGATCAAGAAATACCTGAGCACCGAGAGCTACCAGGCGGTGATGGTCACCGCGAACGCCCAGCAGCTCAAGGAGACCCTCCAGAAGGACGAGCCCAGCCCGAAGACCTACAACAGCCAGGTGGACCCCAAGGTCACCGCGACGGACAAGGTCATCGTGCCGCTCAAGGTCGCGCCGACGAAGATCGACATCGTGCCGGTGGCGGAGGTGTTCCAGAAGTAGGCCGCTCGAGACAGGGGGTCCTTGGAAGGGTCCCCTGCCTCTCCTGCCCTGGTTGCTTTGCGTGCCTGCATCGCCTATGCTTCGTGCATGCAGTACACCCTGAGAGACATTCCACCCGCCTTGGACTCTGAGCTTCGCCGGCGTGCGAAGGACGAAGGAAAGAGCCTTAACGCGGTCGCCATCGAAGCTCTGATCCGAGGCGCGGGCCTTGGTGAGACGGCTCTCCGTCTGCGCGATCTCAGCGATATCGTGGGGACCTGGCAGGAAGATCCCGAGTTCGATCAGGCGATCGCAGAGCAGGATCAGATCGATGAGCACCTGTGGCGATGAGGCTTGCTCTTGACACCAACCGCTACTCGGACCTGTTCAGGGGTCACGGCGGAGTGATCGCGCTGGTCGAGCACGCGGAGGCCGTCTTCCTCCCTTTCGCGGTCCTTGCGGAGCTGCGCGGCGGTTTCGTCAACGGGACGCGCGGCGCGGAGAACGAGCGCGTTCTGCGCCGCTTCTTGATGAAGCCTGGAGTCGCCGTCCTGTTCGCGGACGATCAGACGACGCACCATTACGCCGCGATCTTCCGTCAGCTGCGGCGACAGGGAACGCCGATCCCTACCAACGACCTCTGGATCGCCGCCCTGGTGCTTCAGCACGACCTGGTCCTATGCGACCGCGATCGCCATTTCGACTATCTTCCTCAGCTGACACGGGTCTCGGCAGAATAGAGCCTGAAATAGCGCGGCGAAGCCCCCACCTCCACCTCGACGCCGGTGGGGGCCGCCATCTTCTCCCCGTCCCGTCCCACGATCACGATCGCGGGGCCTGGCAGCGTGGCCCGCGCCGGCTGGCCCGTGGCGCTCCAGCCCACCACGACCTCCGTGCGGGCGGGGAGCCGGAAGCGGTAGAGCCGGACGGGCGGCGGCGCCGGGAGGATCTCCTCCAGCCGGGCGCCGTCCAGCTCGCGGATCAGCGTCCGCAAAGCATGGAAGCTCGGCCGGCGGCGGGGGCGCGCCGGATCGGCGGGATCGACCAGCCCGTAGCCCCGCGCCACCACCTGCCACCAGAAGACCCGCTCGATCACCCCCGTGCCCAAGGCCAGCAGGTAGTAGCGGACGAGATAGTCGGCCTGCGACTCCTCGTCCACCGAGACGTCCCGGCCGGCCGGCGAGTGGGGCCCCTCCCGCAACGGCCAGTTGACCTCGGTGATCCAGCAACGGGGAGAGGAATTGCGGGAGGTCTCGGCGATGGCGCGCAGGAGGAGCGCCTTGTCCTCCGTGTCCAGCCCCGCCTGGCGGCTCTCGGGCGCCCCCCGGCGGTCGACGTAGAGCAGCGCCGAGACCGCGTCGAAACGGAAACCGGGATCGCGCAGGTTCAGCACGGCGGCCGTGACGTGATACTCGAAGTCGATCACCGCGGGGCCGAGCAGCTCGACGCCGGAATAGGGGCGGAGCACCTCCTCGGCCGCGCGCGCCAGCTCCGTGTACTCACGGATGTTCCAGACCCCCCACTTGCTGCGGTTGATCGCCTGCCCCACCTGGAAGCGCGACCCCAGGGGAGTGAAGCGGGAGGCGATCTCCTCCAGGGCGCGGCGCCAGCGGGCCGGGTCGCGCACCAGCTCCCGGCTCTGCGGCAGGGCGAAGGTCACCTCCAGGCCGCGGCCGCGGAGCTTGCGGGCCAGCTCCTCCTCGGCGTCATGGTCCTCCTCCCAGGGGTGGAGACGCAGCAGCACGTGCCGCGCCCCCAGCTCCTCGATCAGGGCGAGCGGCATCTCCGGCGCCTCGGGCCAGGGACGGACGCAGACGCCGATCCCGGAGAAATCGACCGGCTGGGTATGAAGCTGGGCCTTCAGCTCCTGATAGCGCCGCCAGATCCGGGGGAAGGACGAGGCGACCGTCACCGCCTCCACCCCATGAGAGCGGACGTCCGCCAGCCGCACCCGCAGCTTGTCGAGCCGGCCGGCGTGCTGGTGGGGCTGGTCCGAGAGAGGGTCCCAGACCACCTTGTCGCGCGCGCCGGCCCCCGCGGGCGCCTCGGGGATGTGGGCGTGGGCGCCGCGCGGGAGGAGGAGCCGCTTCAGCCGGTCCCGGCCCCCCCGCAGGCGCTGCTTCGATTCGTTCTTCCAGCGGAAGCCATGGTGGTAGGCGAGATAGAGGTCCCGGCGGAGACCGGAGACCGGAGCGCCCCAGTAGCTCCGCAGCAGCTGCTCCTGATGCTCGGGGCGGAAGAGCGCCAGGCGCGAGAGGTCGCGCAGCCGCTCGGAGACGCTGGGCGGCTTGCCCATGCGGGCGCGGTTGAGGTCCAGCAGATAGACGTCCGTGGGGCGGCGGTCCGGACCGAAGCGGAGGAGGAGGTTGCCGCCGGAGAGGTCGCGGTGCCAGAAGCCGGCGTCGTGGAGCCGGCGCGCCGTCCGCCCCAGCGCCTCGACGAAGGCCGGGAAATCGACCTCGGGGAAACGCGTCGCCTCCTCGCCGGCGTTCCCGGCGCGGAAGAGATAACGCGCCTCGATCGCGTCGGAGAGGTAGCGGCAGACGTAGAACGCCGGCCCCTCCTCGCTTGCCGACTCGATCAACATCACCGGCTCCGGGGTCTGGAGGCCGGCCGCGAGCAGGGCGTTGGCGACGCGCCAGCTTTTCGCGGCCTTGCTTCCCTGAAGGCGCCGCTTCAGCCGGTCGCGCAGGTTGCGGTGGCGAATCTGCTTGACCACCACCTCGACCGTCGATCCGGCCGCCGTCTCCAGGCGGGCCAGATAGAGGTAGTTGCGCCCCCAGTGGAGCGTCTTCAGCGCCGAGGCGGGATCGGTCAGCGAGCGGACGGCAGCCGCGAGATCGGACGGCCGGACGTCCACCGCCATCTCGCCGGTCCAGCCGGGAAGGGAGAAGGGCTCGCTCCGGATCGTCAGACCTCCACGACGTTGAAGCGCTCGTGGTGGAGCTCGGGGTCGCTCTGGATCAGGATGTGGACCTCCAGCGAGCGCTCCAGCTCGTCGAGGATGGCCCGCTCCTCCTGTTGGAGGGTGCGGGCGATCTCGGGGTGGACCCGCAGCAGCAGCTCCGGGGTGGCGATGCGGCCGCGCAGGTGGAGGAGCTCCTTCCTGAGGTTGAGGCAGATCGTGGTGTTCGACTGGATGCGCCCGCGGCCGGAGCAGTAGGGGCAGCTCTGGGTGAGCAGGCGCTCCAGGTTGGCGCGGCTGCGCTTGCGGGTGATCTCGACCAGGCCGAACTCGGAGATGTTGAGCACCTTGGTCTTCGCGCGGTCCTTTTTGATCTCGCTCTCCAGGCTGGCGAAGACCTCCTGGCGGTGCTCCGGCTCGGTCATGTCGATGAGGTCGATCACGATGATGCCGCCGAGGTCGCGCAGGCGGATCTGGCGGACGATCTCGGAGACCGCCTCCAGGTTGGTCTGCAGCACCGTGTCCTCCAGGCTCGTCTGCCCCACGAAGCGGCCGGTGTTGACGTCGATCGCCACCAGCGCCTCGGTGGGGTTGATGACGATGTACCCCCCCGACTTGAGCCAGACCTTGCTCTTGAGGGCCGCCTCGATCTGCTCCTCGATGCCGAACTGCTCGAACAGCGTGGCCTTCTGCTGGCGGAAGAGCTTGACCTTGGCCACCAGCCCCGGCTGCACCTGGTCGAGGAACTCGACGATGCGCTCGTAGGTCTCCTCGCCGTCCACCCAGAGCACGGAGAGGTCCTGGCGCAGCAGGTCGCGCACCACCCGCAGGGCGAGGTCGAGATCCTGGTGGAGGAGGGTGGGGGCCGAGACCTTGCCGGCGCGCTGGCGCACCTTCTCCCACAGCCGCGCCAGATAGGTGAGGTCGCTCTCGAGCTCCTCGCGCCCCTTCCCCTCCCCCGCCGTGCGGACGATCAGCCCGCCGCCGATGACGGGGAGCTGCTGGAGGAGCGCGAGGAGCCGCTCCCGCTCGACCTCGTCCTCGATCCGCCGCGAGACGCCGAAGTGGCGCACGGTGGGCAGCAGCACCAGGTAGCGCCCGGGCAGGGTGACGTGGGTGCTGATGCGCGCCCCCTTGTTGGGGAGCGGGTCCTTGACCACCTGGACGATGATCTCCTGCCCCGCCTTCAGCAGGTCGTCGATCGAGGGGGAGACCTGCGCCGCGTGGTGGTTGTTGTTGTTGAGGTCGTCGGCGCGGCCGTCGTCGAGCTCCAGGTCCTCCATCGACTCGACGTCGGCGGCCACGTCGCTGACGTAGAGGAAGGCGTCGCGCTCGAGGCCGACGTCGACGAAGGCGGCCTGCATGCCCGGGAGGACGCGGGTGACCCGCCCCTTGTAGACGTTGCCCACGAGCCCCCGGTGGCGATGCCGCTCGACGAAGATCTCCGTCAGGCGGTCGTCCTCCAGGACGGCGATCCGGGTCTGGTGCGGATCGCTCTCGATGAGCATCTTGAGGCTCATGGCGGGGGAGATTGTATAGGAGGCGGAGCCCCCGCCCGAACCCTCACCCCTGGCCCCTCTCCCGTCCCCTCCCCCCTCCCTCACCGGGAGAGGGGAGAAACGCGGCAGAAAAAGGACGGGTGGGGGCTCCCTCTTCTCCCGGTCGGTGGGAGGGCGATGGGAGAAGAGGGCCGGGCCCTGCGAGGGGATCAGATGAGGGCCTACCGGTTCACGTACCGCCGGATGTCCACCCCCAGGATGATCCCCAGGGAGATGAAGTTGATCATCGTGAACGAGCCGCCGTAGGAGAGGAACGGCAGGGGGATGCCGGTGATGGGGAGGAAGCCCACCACCATCGAGCTGTTGTAGAGGACGTGGAAGCAGGTGATGGAGATCAGCCCCACCACCAGCAGGATGCCGGCGCGGTCGCGCGCCCGGACGGCGATGCGGGCGGCGCTGGAGATGTAGAGGGCGTAGAGCCCCAGGACGGTGGCCACCCCCAGGAACCCCCACTCCTCGGCCAGCACGGAGAGGATGAAGTCGGTGTGGCGGGCGGGGAGGAAGCGGAGCTGGCTCTGCGTCCCCTGCATGTACCCCTTGCCCAGCAGCTCCCCCGAGCCCACCGCGATCTTGCTCTGCCGCACCTGGTAGCCGGCCCCCAGGGGGTCGGTGTCCGGCGCCAGGAAGGTGAGCACGCGCTGGCGCTGGTACCCCTTGAGGCCGAACGTCCAGAGCCCGGAGACCAGCACCACGCCCAGCAGGACGGCGGTGATCAGCAGGCGGACGCGGATGCCGGCCACCAGCAGCATGCCGATCAGCAGGGGCGCGTACATGGCGGCGCCGCCCATGTCCGGCTCGACCGCCACCAGCACCATGGGAAAGCCCACGATGGCCACGGCGGTGAGGATCTGGCGGAATTCGAGCACGCGGTTGTTGACGCCGGCGAGATAGCGGGCCAGGAAGAGCCCGGTGGCGAGCTTGGCGAGCTCCGACGGCTGGAACTGGAAGCCGCCGAGCTTCAGCCAGTTGGCCGCGCCGCCGTGCTTGGAGCCGAAGGCGAGCACCGCGACCAGCGACACGATCCCCAATACGTACAGCACCACCGAGAGGTCGAGCAGCACGTGGTAGTCGATGCTCATGGCGATCACCATCAGCACCAGCCCGATGGCCACCCACCCCGCTTGGCGGGGGAAGTAGTCGACCGGCATCTCGGAGCTCGCGCTGTGCACGGTGGCGAGCCCGATCGCCGCCAGGAGGAGGGCGGAGAGGATCAGCCCGCCGTCGATCGACGACAGCAGCCGCAGCCGCGGCCGCTCCTCAGTTATCGGATGGCTTCCCGTTATCGATCCCGAAATACTTGGCATAGAGGGCCTGCGCGATCGGTGCGGCCACCTTGGATCCGCCGCCGCCGTGCTCGGCGAAGACGGTCACCACCAGCTCCGGATTGTCCGCCGGGGCGAAGGAGGTGAACCAGGCGTGGTCGCGGTATTTGAAGGGGAGGTTCTGCTCCTCGGTGCGTTGGGCCTGGGCGATCACCTGCACGGTGCCGCTCTTGCCCGCGATCTCGATCCCCGGCAGGCGGGCCGAGCCATAGGCCGTGCCGCCCGGCTCGTTGACCACTCCGATCATGCCGCCGCGCACGATGCGCAGGGCCTCCGGGTCGAGGTCCAGGCGCTCGGGGGGCGGCAGCTTGGCGTCCTTCACCAGATGGGGGACGACCTTGAGGCCGCCGTTGGCCACGACCGCGGTGAGCTCCGCCATCTGGAGGGGAGTGACCAGCACCGGCCCCTGGCCGATCGAGACGGAGATCGTCTCGCCCGGGTACCAGCGCTGGTGGCGGACCTTCTGGCTCCAGGCCTCGTCGGGCACGTTGCCGCGCTTTTCCCCCTCGATGTCGATGCCGGTGAGCGACCCCAGGCCGAACAGCCGGGCGTACTTGGCGATCTTCTCGATCCCCATCTTCTGGCCGAGCGTGTAGAAGTAGATGTCGCAGGAGAGCTTGATGGCGTTGTGGGCGTCCACCGTGCCGTGCCCCCCCTTCCTCCAGCAGCGGAACGGCCGGTTGTAGAAGATCTTGGAGCCGGTGCAGAGGACCGAGGTGTGGGGGTCGAAGTCGCGGTCGGTCATGCCCGCCGTGGCCATCACGATCTTGAAGGTCGAGCCCGGCGAGTAGGTGTTCTGGATCGCCCGGTTCTGGAGCGGATGGTTGGGGTCGTCGATCAGGGCCTGCCAGTCGGCCTGCTGGAGCCGGCGGGCGAACAGGTTGGGATTGAAGGCCGGCGCCGAGACCAGGGCCAGGATCTCGCCGTTGCGGGGGTCCATGGCCACCACCGCCCCCACCTTCTCGGGGCCGTCGAGCCAGCGGGCCGCCTCCTGCTGGAGGTCGAGGTCGATCGACAGGGTCAGGCTCTTGCCGGGGACGGCGGGGATGCTCTTGTACTCCTGGAGGAGCTGGCCGCGGCTGTCGACCACGACCACCCGTTCGCCGTCCTTGCCGCGCAGCTCGGCGTCGTAGGTCTGCTCGATCCCCTTCTTGCCGATCATGTCCCCCGGCTGGAGGGCGCCGTTGGCCTTCTGGATCTCCTCCAGGGTGGGCTCGCCCAGGTAGCCGAGCACGTGGGCCGTCTGCTCGCGATGGCGGTAGAGGCGCTGGTGCTGGACCTCGACCTCGAACTCGGGGTATTCGAGCCCCTCGACGCCGAAGCGCGCCACCTCGGCGAGGGTGAGGTTCTCGGCCAGCAGCACCGGCTTGAACGTCGGGATGCCGCGGTATTTCTGCAGGATCTGCTGCAGGTCGGTCACCGGGCGGCCGAGCACGCCGGAGGCGAACCAGAGGGTGTGGTCGAGGTTGGTCGTCCGGCTGCGGTCGATCATCAGGCTGTAGCTGGGGACGTTCTCCACCAGCAACCGCCCCTTGCGGTCGAAGATCAGGCCGCGCGGGGCCTTGATCGGCAGCTTGCGCAGCCGGTTGTTCTCGGCCAGCTCGCGGTAGTAGTCCCCCTGCACGAGCTGGGTGAACCAGAAGCCGGTGGCGATCGCCACGATCAGGCCGGTGACGACGGCGGTCAGCACGCGCACGCGGCTGACCAGATCGTCTCGATGCTCACGAACCACCTGCATGGTGCTACCTCTCTCAATCCAGACGGAGCTTGCTCATGCGCCCGCGGCGGCGCGCCTCCGCGGAGCGTTGCCAGCTCCCTCCCGCGACGTAGACCGCCATCCCCAGGACCCCGCAGGACGCCGCGCGGATGGCCGTCCAGAGCGGGCTCGGCGTCTCCGGCGTGGGGAGCAGCACGAAGGCGAGCCCGAGGACGATCGCCTGCTGGAGCGCGGAGGCGAAACCGACGAGCGCCAGAACGCCGGTCGGCCGCTGGATCACCAGCCGCTGCGCCAGGCGCGCCGTGGCGTAGCCGATGATGGTATCAGCGAATCCGAACAGGCCGAAGGGCCCGCTGGTCAGGGTGTCCTGGAGGAGCCCCACCAGCATGCCGACCAGCAGCGCCGAGAGCGAGCTCCCCTCCAGGCCGTAGAGCGCCACCACCACCAGGAAGACGTCGGTGGCGCGGGCGAAGTCGGGCCAGAGCCGCACGCCCACGAAATGGACCAGCGCGGCGAGGACGACGGCGGCGAGGAGCTTAAGGCTTCGCACCGGGAGCGGCCTCCTTGAAAGCCTGGGGCACCGCCTGGTACTCCAGCAGGTAGACCTGGTCGAGCGTGCCGAAGTCGACGGCCGGAGCGACCTGGATGCGGTGGAAGAGCTGCCCTCCCCGCTCGACGGAGACGACGGTGCCGATCGGGAT
>DASXJP010000500.1:0-22967 GCA_036497345.1 Thermoanaerobaculia bacterium | reverse complement strand
GGGGGGAGGGCGGGAGAGGGGGGCCAGGGGTGAGGGTTAGAGCAGCTTCGACACCCACCCGCCCACGAAGTACCCCACCAGAGCCACGCCGAGCCCGACCACGAACATGTCCAGCCCCGAGCGGAAGACACCGCGGCCGGTGAAGATCGAGCGGGCGGCGCCGACCAGGAAGTGCGAGAGCATGGCGATCACGAACGAGATCACGATCGCCGGGGTGCCGTGGGTGAAGAAGAACGGCAGCACCGGGATCAGGGCCCCGAAGGCGGTGGCGAGGCCGGTCGTCCACCCCTCGCGCAACGGCGAGGAGGCGTCCTGGTCGCCGATCTTCAGCTCTTCGCGCACCTGCTCCTCCAGCATGCGTTTGGGGTCCTTCATCACCTCGGTCGCGAGATCGCACGCGGCGGCCTTGTCCATCCCCTTGAGCTCGTAGATCAGCGCCAGCTCGTCGCGCTCGACCTCGGGCATCAGCTCGATCTCGGCCCGCTCCATGGCGATCTCGTGGGTATAGACCTCCTGCTCGCTCTTGGCGGCCAGGAAGCCGCTGGCCCCCATCGACAGGGCGTCGGCGATCAGGCCGGCCACCCCGGCCACCACGATCGCCTGATGCTGAGCCGCGACGGTGGCGCCGATCACCCCCGCGACCAGGCCGAAATTGGCCGTGAGGCCGTCGTTGAAGCCGTAGATCACATTGCGCAGGAAGCCCCCGGCCTCGATGCGGTGCCACGGCTCGGTGCCGCGATTGGCGATGTCCCCCAGGGTCGTGGCGTGCTCGGCCGACTCGCGGGCGAGCACCAGCGCCTCGCTCTGCCCGGCCGTGCCCGCCGGCGTCGCGCGGTGCATCTCCAGATAGGCGCGCACCTCCCGCCCCTCCTCCACGAGCAGCAGGGGGAGGAGAGCGCGGGGGCCCAGGGTCTTCCCCAGCAGGGCCATGGCGCGCGCCCGCAGAGTGGGCCGGAACGGCCCCACCGGCCGTCCGTTCGCCGCCAGCAGGTCCCCCCAGATCTTGGTATGGCGGTCCTCGACGTGCGACAGGCGCGCGTAGAGGTCGCGCTTCCGCGGATCGCGCTCCACCTTGCTCAGCAGTTGGTAGAGGTACGCCGCGTCCGCCTCGTCCTGCCAGTGATGCGCGAAGGCCTCGAGGTCGGGAGGGGTGATCGGTGCCGGGGGAGGGGCCGAGGTTACTTCGGAAGATGTCAGGGTCATGCTCGATCCTCGCAAAGAGGGACCATCGTATCCTCTCCGGCTCGCAAAGACGATGCCGGGGCGGGGCGGCGTTCCATGCTCTCTTGCCCCCGGTCGCGCCTGCCCTCCGAGGCCTCACCCTCGGTCCCTCTCCACTTCGTGGAGAGGGGGCCAGGGGGTGAGGCCTCGGAGGGCAGGCGGCCCCGGATGAGGCTAAACTGCGGGGTCTGAAGGAGGCCCCATGCCCCACCCCACCCGAGCCTTCCTGGAAGCCCGCGACTTCCTGATCGCCCATCGCGAGGACTACGCCGCGGCGTTCGCCGGCTTCCGCTGGCCGCAGCTCGACCGCTTCAACTGGGCCCTCGACTTCTTCGACGTCCAGGCCCGCGGCAACGGCCGCACGGCCCTCTGGATCGTCGACGACGAGGGCCACGAGACGCGGCTCAGCTTCGCCGAGATGGCCGAGCGCTCCAACCGGGTGGCCAACCACCTGCGCGCCCTGGGCGTCCAGCGGGGGGACCGGGTGCTGGTCATGCTCCCCAACGTGGCCCCCCTCTGGGAGATCATGCTGGCCGTGATCAAGCTGGGCGCGGTGATCAGCCCGGCCACCACCCTGCTGGGGAGCGCCGACCTCCAGGACCGCGTCGAGCGCGGCGAGATCCGCCATGTGATCGCCGACGCCCCCTCGGCCGAGAAGCTCGCCGCCGTGCCGGGCGAAATCACCCGCGTCCTGGTGGGAGACAGGACCGCCGGCTGGCATTCCTACGCCGAGGCTTATAACGCTCCCGTGGATTTCCGGCCGGACGGCGAGACTCGCGCGGACGATCCGTTCCTCCTCTACTTCACCTCCGGCACCACCGCCAAGCCCAAGATGGTGCTGCACAGCCACCAGAGCTATCCGGTGGGGCACCTCTCGACCCTGTACTGGATCGGCCTGCGCGAGGGGGACGTCCACCTCAACATCAGCTCGCCCGGCTGGGCCAAGCACGCCTGGAGCTGCTTCTTCGCGCCGTGGAACGCGGGCGCTACCATCTTCATCCACCAGATCCCGCGTTTCGACGGCCAGAAGACCCTGGCCGCGCTGGCCCGCCACGGCGTCACCACCCTCTGCGCGCCGCCCACGGTCTGGCGCATGCTGATCCTCGAGGACCTCAAGGCCTATCCGGTCAAGCTCCGCGAGGTGGTGAGCGCGGGCGAGCCGCTCAACCCCGAGGTGATCGTCCAGGTGCGCGAGGCCTGGGGGCTGACCGTCCGCGACGGCTACGGCCAGACCGAGACCACCTGCCAGATCGGCAATCCGCCGGGCCAGGAGGTGAAGGTGGGGGCCATGGGCAAGCCGATGCCCGGCTACCACATCGACCTTCTCGATCCCGACGGCCATCCAGGCGACGAAGGGGAGATCTCCATCCGGCTCGACCCCCGTCCGCTCCCCCTGATGGTGGGCTATCTCGACAACCCGGAAGCCAGCGCCCGGCTGCTGGGCGGCAGCCACTACCGCACCTCGGACGTGGCCCAGCGCGACGCCGACGGCACCTTCTGGTACGTGGGCCGGGCCGACGACGTCTTCAAGAGCTCCGACTACCGGATCAGCCCGTTCGAGCTGGAGAGCGCGCTCATCGAGCACGAGCTGGTGGCCGAGGCGGCGGTGGTGCCGAGCCCGGACCCCATCCGCCTGAGCGTGCCCAAGGCCTGGGTGGTGCTCAAGCCCGGCGTGGCCCCCTCACCTACGGCGGCGCACGCCCTCTTCCGCTTCTCGCGCCAGCGCCTGGCCCCCTTCGCGCGCATCCGCCGCATCGAGTTCGCCGAGCTGCCGAAGACCATCTCCGGCAAGATCCGCCGCGTCGAGCTCCGCGCCATGGAAAAAGAGCGCCACGCCACCAACGTCCGCGGGGAGCACGAATATTGGGAGGACGATTTCGTCGACTTCGACGGCTGAGGGCTACCGCGCCGTCTCCCCCTCCCGGAACGTATCCCCGAAATGCTCCAGGAACGACTTCTTGCCGTAGACGAAGACCGCGCCCCCCGGCTTGCGGGAGAGGACCGGGCGCAGCACGGTCGCGGCCTGGAGCGAGACCACGCAGAAGAGGAGGAGCCAGAGGACCATCCCGCCGCGCGCCCCGGTGGCCTGCAGCCCTTTCCCGAGAAATCTCCAGGCGAGGCCGAGCGCGATCAGCCAGAGGAAGAATTGGATGATGGTGGCCGAGCTCAGGTGCCGGCTGCTGGACGAGAACAGCCAGTTGATGGGGAGCAAGGCCAGGAGCACCAGCGCCAGGGTCCCCGCGAAGCCGGCGAGCACGGCGAGGAAGCTCCGCCGCGTCCACTCGGCCCCGGCCACCGCCGAGAACACGTAGAGGCTCGGCAGGCAGAGCAGCAGCGTGAACAGGATGATCATCGGCGCCTTGAGGGCCGCCACCAGGATCTGATCGCCCCCCTGGAAGAAGCCCGCCGCCGCGCCGTAGAGCGCATAGCAGAGGGTCGAGACGGCGATCATCCGGAACGGCGACGCCTGGCCGCCGTTGCGCGCCCGGTCGAGGAACGCGAGCGGCCGGATCAGGAGCTCGTTGAACACGCCGGTCAGACTACGCGGTTGGGGGATGTCGGAAATCGATTCCATGGGATCTCCTCCGGGTCAGAGCCATGAGGCGAGATGAGGCAGGATGTCGGTGAAGATGAATTCGTAGACGTTGCCGTCGAGAGCGTCCGGACGCAGGAAGACGACGGGCATGTAGACGCTCCCCACGAACGGCCGTAGCGCCCACGCCACCTCGCCCCCCACCAGCGCGAACGCCGCCACCCACACGGCGTAGACCGCGCGCAGGGTCCTCAGCGGCGCGTCGAGCCGCCGCATCGCCTTCCACAGCGCCACCGTGCCGCCGAGGCCGCACCCGCCGACCAGCGCCGTGTGCAGCAGATAGAGGAGGTTGTGGGCCGTGCGGGCCGAGGGGCCGGGCGTGGGCGCGCTGAGATTGAAGAACAAGGCGACGGGAGCGAGCGACGCGAGCATCAGGCTCCCCGCCGCCAGGGCCAGGAACGTGAGCACCGCCACCTGCCCGAAGCGCAGCGGCAGCCCGAGCACCACCGCCGCCGTCCACGCGAACCCCACCGTGAGGGCCGAGGTCAGCAGCAGCACGAGAGGCAGCTTCAACGCGTCATAGAAGGCGAGCTGCGCCCCGTGCCACGTACCCAGAACGGCGCCATAGATCGCGGCCCCGAGGCTCATCGCCACGCACAGCCGCACCCAATGCCGCATCAGGCTCCGCCCGGCGACCACCTCCGCCAGCAGGGCGTCCACGCGGTGCAACAGCTCCCACCCGGGAATCGCGACGCGCTCGTCGATCAAGGCTCACCTCGCTCGGAAGGGGGACTACAAGGAGGTATACGGAGGAGGGGAGGGGAGCGTTGGGGGGGCCGGCGGCGCTGTCTTCGCCCTGCCGCCAGACGCTCCACCCGCCTCTTCCGTATACCTCCATCTGAAAGGAGGGATCATGCCGAAACTGTCCTACGCTCAGGAGATCGCCGCGATGGAGGAGGCCCTCGCCGCGTTGCGGTCGATGGCCGACGTCATGCCTCCGCTCGCCCTTGCCCTGGGGGAGGAGCTCGCGGCGCGGATCGTCGAGATCAAGGCGCTGAAGGCGCGGCAGCGGGCCTATGCCGCGGAACGGATGGCCGCCACCGAGGCGTTGCACGCCGCGTATGCCCGCGGGATGGCGGACGCGCGTTGGATCCGGGCCTGCGCTGTGCTCGTGCACGGGCCGAAAAGCGGACGGCTCGTGCAGTTCGGAATCAGGTCTCGCCGGCGTCCGCGACGCAAGGTGGAGAGTCCGGCGGCGGTCGCGGCGACTCCGGTCGGCCACGGCGAGGTGGATTCCGCGGCCGCGCGGGACGCGGCATGGACGGCTCACGCCGGGAGGGCGGACGACGCTTCGGTTGGGGGAATCGTCCCGGAGGTTGGGGGGGAGGCCGCTTGGATCGGGGGAAACGCCGCTTCCGATGGGGCAGCGGCCCCGCCGGTCAGGGGATTCCCCGCTTGCGTTGGGGCGTTGACGTCCGGCGATGGGGGAAACGCCCCGGAAATTGGGGGAAACGCCCCGGTCGTCGGGGGAAACGTCCCGGCGAGCCCGGAGGCGGTGGCTCGGGCGGCCTGACGGCACCGGGCTCCGCGGCTCTCGGGCGACGGCGTGTGCCTCGCCCCGGGCCGTCGTGTGTTTATACGGACGGGCCCACGATACCGTCACGAAAAAACGCCGCGAAAAAAGGGGCGGGAGACTTGAGCCCCCGCCCCTGACGTTGACGTGAATCCCTCCTCGGCGCGCTGTCTTATTGCGGCAGCGCGAAGTTGAACGTGGCCACCACCGACTTCATGCCGCTCCGGGTGGTCACCGAGGTGCCCGGGACGGGGCCGGTGGGGCCGAGGAACGGGCCGGTGATGGTGCTGTTCGGCACCTGGTAGTAGGCGAGGTCGAGGGTCAGGGCGTCGGTGGCTTTGAAGCCGAGGCCGACGCAGTAGTGGTTCACGAAGACCGCCGGCACCTCGACCGTGAGGAAGGTCCGCTCGGCCGGGATCGGCACCTCGCTATGGTTGTAGCCGGCGCGCAGGGCGAGCTTGGGAGTCGCCTTGTATTGCACGCCGATCTCGCCGACCGTGATGTTCTGGAAGCCGAGGGCGTCCTTGAAGCCGGCCGCGTCCGCGTAATAGATCCACTTGTAGTCGACCGCCAGGGCGAACCGGTTGTTGGGGGTCCAGCCGAGGCCGACCACGGCCTGCGCGGGCATGTCGAGCCGCAGGCTGATCTTGCGGCTCGTCCCGTAGTTGGGCAGGTTGGGATTGGCGTGCGCGGAGCTCCACTCGAAGTCCTGGAAGGTCATCTTCGAGTTGTAGGAGGCGCCGAGGGCGAAGGCGGGGTTGACCTTGTAGTAGAGGCCGACGCCGGCCCCGTATCCCCAGGCGCTGTCGTTGTTGACGTGCGGGAAGTAGCAGGGGCCGAAGGGACCCGAGCAGTCCGGGCTGGCGAAGCCGGCGGGATCGGCGGCCAGCGTGGCCCGGGCGGCGTTGAGCGAGAGGCCGAAGGAGAACCGGTCGGAGAGCTTCCAGGCCAGCACGGTCGGCACTTTCAGGAGCGTGTAGCTGGAAAAGACCCGGCCGAAGCCGTTCGGCTGCGGCGCCAGGAGCGGGTTGCCGGGGTCCTGCGGATAGTCGGTGCCGAAGCCGGCCAGGCCCAGGAAGCCGATGCCGTAGGCGAAGTTGGAGCCCCGGGCGTGGTGCACCCAGCCGAAGGCCGGGATCAGGGCGGTGTCGCCGGCCTCGTCCGTCTTGCCGCTGAAGGGCCCGATCGGGGTCGGGACGGTGCTCGAGACGGCGTTGGTCGGGGTGTTGTACTCGGCGCTGAAGGCGAAACGGCTGCCATCCTGCTCCGTGGCGAGCGCCGGATTGAGCAGCAGGCCCCCGAGGGTGTCGATGGGCAGCGCCACCCCGGCGCCTCCCATGGAGCTGTTGACCGCCCCCACGCCGTGGAGCGTGTGGCCGTCGCCGGCATAGACCGCGGGAGCGGCGAGCAGGGCGAGGGCTGTGAGTAAAACTACGGCTTTGCGTTTCATTACGATCTCCCTGAGAAAAAGTGAAACCCATGCACACCCCGGCAGCCCCAGGGCGTTGAAGCAACTCAAGCCTCTGCTCGACTACAAAGAGAAAGCGAAAATGTTGGGGGTATTGTACAGCGGGCGGGGGGCGGGGGGCAAGTTGGGGCCTTTTCCGCCCGCACCTTGCTCCCCGCCCCCGAATTCCCTATTCTACGGCCCACGCTCCGTTTGAAAGCGCTGCAAGCGCCGGGAGCCGGCGGCTCGCCGGGCCGCGCCGGAGGACCGGCGCGCTCCGCGCCGCCGGTGCCGCCCGTTGCCGAAGGAGAGAGCACAGGATGGACGCAGAGCCGACCCTTCCCGCCGCCGTTCCGGACGAGCCCGCAGGCTCGGGGCCGAGGGGACGCCATACCGAGAACGCCCTGCTCGGCTGGATCCTGGTCGTCGGGCTGACGCTGGTGGGCTATCTCCTGCTCGCCCTCGGCGCCTCGGCGGGAGCGCCGGGGTGGCCGCGCCACGTCTTCCTGCTGGTCGGCGCCGTGGGCGTGTTCGCCTACGGCATCTGGGTCTTCCCCTATTTCCGTGACCTGGAGAAGCGGCTGCCGGAGGGGGACGACCGCTGGGCGGGGCTCGAACGGGAGCTGATCGCCGCCTTCGAGCAGCTCGGCGCCGGGGATCTCGTGCGCTCGATCGAGCACACGAAGGACCTCCCGGAGCGGCTGGCGCAGATCTCGGAGGCGGCCAGCGAGGCGCTGTCGCAGCTCGCGCAGCAGATCCAGGACAGCTCGATCGAGGTGGCCTCGGCGGCCGACGCGGTCAATGAGATCGCCTCGGAGCTGGCCTCGGGCTCGTCGCAGCAGGCGGCCTCGGTGGTGGAGATCACGGCGGCGATGGAGGAATTGGCTCGCACGGCGTCGCAGATCGCCGAGAACGCCTCGCGCCAGGCCGAGCTGGCGGGGCGCGCCGAGGCGAGCGGCGAGGCGGGATCGGCGGCCGTGTTCGAGGCGGTCAGCGGGGTGGAGGAGGTGCAGAAGCGGATCTCCGCCATCGCCAGCCGCGCCGACGCCCTGGGCACCCGCTCGAAGGAGATCTACCGGGTGCTCGACCTGATCACCGAGATCGCCCAGGAGACGCACATCCTGTCGCTCAACGCGGCCATCGAGGCGGCGGCGGCCGGGGCGGACGGCCGGCGCTTCGCCGTCGTGGCCGAGGAGGTGCGCCACCTGGCCCAGCGCTCCCAGGAGTCGGTGGAGTCGGTGCGCAACCTGCTGGACGAGTTCGCCAGCTCGATCCGCGCCACCATCGTGGCCACCGAGGAGGGGAGCAAGGAGGCGATCCGCGTGCTGGAGCGCTCGCGGGCCGCGTCCTCCGCCATCGAGGAGCTGCGCGGCGCCTCGGGCGATACCTCCCGGGTGGCGCAACAGATCTCGATGGCCACCCAGCAGCAGAACGCCGCCTCGGACGAGGTGGTGATGACGCTCCGTGAGGTCAGCCTGGTGGTGCAAAGGATGACCGGCGGCCTCAAGAATCTCTCCAGCACGGCCGACCGGCTGAACCAGCTCGGCCTGGAGATCCAGCTCCTGGCGCAGTCATTCCATCTCGAATCCCCCCGCTCGCTCAAGCATCTGGTGGAGGGCTGGGCGCGCCAGATCGAGCCGCTGCCGACCTTTCCCGAGAAGGAGAAGACGCTCGACGAGCTGGTGCGCAACGCGCCTTTCGTGGAGCTGGGCTACCTGATGGCCCTCGACGGCGGCACCCTGGCGCTGTCCTTCAACCGCGATCTCCTGGACGAGCGCCAGCGCTCGCTCGCCGCCAAGGTGCGGGAGACCGACGTGCGCCAGCGCCCCTGGTTCAAGGCGGTGGCGCGGCACTGGCGGACGACGCTGATCCCGCCCTATGAGTCGATGCAGAATTCCGAGGCCTGCTTCACCGTCTGCACCCCCCTGCGCAACGGCGACGGCTCGATCGCGGCCGTGCTGGGGATCGACATCAACGTGACAGGGTGGACGAGGATCTGACGCTGTGACGAGATCAACCGATCCCAAGGAGAGCCGCACCCGGCGCGAGGGGACGCACCTGCTGGTGCGGGCCGGCGAGCACACCTGCGCCCTGCCGCTGGCGGCGGTGCGGCGGGTGGTGCGGTCGCTCACCGTGCACCCTTTGCCCGGCGCGGCCGGCGAGCTGGAGGGCCTGGCGGAGTTCGGCGGCGAGCCGCTGCCGGTGCTCAATCTGGCCCGGCTGGTGAACGCCTCGCCCGGGGCCAACCCCTCCTATCCGGTGACCGTGGTGGTGCGGGTGGGGCCGGCCGGCAGCCAGGAGATGCTGGGTCTGGCGGCCGACGCGGCGCTGGAGGTGGTGCACGTGCCGCCGGACTCGATCGTGGCCGGCGAAGGGGGCTTCCTCCAGGGGGAGGCGCCGCTGGGGGGCGAGGTGGTGCGCATCCTCAATCTCGAGGCGCTGGGGAGCTGACGGTTGAGCGCGCCGCACGCCCCGGGGTTCCTGCTGATGCGCCGCGCGGGCGGCTTGTGGGGCATCGCCAACGGCGCGGTGGAGGGGCTGGCGCGGGACGGCGCCGGGTACCGCATCCAGGCCGGCGGCGCGGCGCTCGCCGCCGACGAGATCCTGGGCGTGGTGACGGACCTGCGCGTCGTCCCCGCGGCGCCGGCGCTGCGGCGGTTCTGGCCCGAGGAGCCGGCCGGCGTGGCCGTGCACGCCGGCGTTCCCCTGGTGGTGGTGGACCCGCGCCGGCTGCCGGCCGCTTTGCGATGCGAGATACCGCGTTGCGACGCGGGAGAGGACGAGGAGCAAGGACATGAGTGAGCCGTTCGTCGGATCGTTCAATCACGCCCGCACGGGGCTGCTCATCCTGGGCGGCATCGCCGTGTCCGGCCTGCTGCTGCTCCTGGACACGCAGGCTCAGGGCGGCCCGGAGTGGATGTTCAACGCCTTCCTGCTCGCCGCCATCGGCGTCATCGCGCTCTACGTGAGGGTGGTCTACCGCACGCAGCAGAGCCTGGGGGCGCAGGTGGAGGGGACGGAGCGGCGGCGCGAGGAGGTCGAGATCTCGCTGGTCCGCGTGCTCGACCGGCTGCGGGCCGGCGACCTCGTCAACTGCTTGGGGATGGCGGGAGCGCTGCCCGGCCGGCTCTCGCTGGCCCTCACCAACGCCACCAACGCGCTCGACGTGCTGGCGCAGCAGATCCAGTCGAGCTCGATCGAGGTGGCCTCGGCGGCGAGCTCGGTCAACGAGATCGCCTCCGAGCTGGCCTCCGGCTCCTCGGAGCAGGCGGCCTCGGTGGTCGAGATCACCGCCGCCATGGAAGAGCTGGCCCGCACGGCGTCGCAGATCGCCGGCAACGCCTCCTCCCAGGCCGACCTCGCGCAGGCGGCCGAGGAGAGCGGCACCACCGGGCAGGCGGCGGTCGAGGAGGCGGTGGACGGCGTCGAGGAGGTCAAGAAGCGGATCTCCGGCATCGCCAGCCGCGCCGAGATCCTGGGCAGCCGCTCGAAGGAGATCTACCGGGTGCTCGACCTGATCACCGAGATCGCCCAGGAGACCCACATCCTGTCGCTCAACGCGGCCATCGAGGCCGCGGCGGCGGGGGACCACGGGCGCCGCTTCTCGGTGGTGGCCGAGGAGGTGCGGCGGCTGGCCCAGCGCTCCCAGGAGTCGGTGGAGTCGGTGCGCAACCTGCTCGACGAGTTCGCGGGCTCCATCCGCACCACGGTGGTGGCCACGGAGGAGGGGAGCAAGGAGGCCGGCCGGGTGCTGGAGCGGGCCCGCGCCGCGGCCTCGGCGATCGAGGACCTGCGCGGCGCCTCCAGCGACACCGCCCGGGTGGCGCGCGAAATCTCTCTCGCCACCCAGCAGCAGAACGCCGCCTCGGACGAGGTCGTGCTCACCCTCAAGGAGGTGAGCCAGGTGGTGCAGCGGATGGCGGACGGCCTCAAGCACTTCACCGAGACGGCCGACCGGCTGAACCGCCTGGGACTGGTGATCCAGATGCTCGCGCAGTCGTTCCACCTCGAATCCCCCCATTCGCTCAAGCACACGGCCGAGCAGTGGGCGGCCAACGTGCGGCGCCGGCTGGGCAACTGGGAGGCCATCGAGCGGCTTCTGGAGGAGCTGGTGCACCGCCAGGGGTTCGTCGAGTGCCTCTACTTCTACGACGGGCGGCGGGGGCAGACGGCGTTGGTGGTGAACCGCCAGATCGTGGGCGACCGCGAGGTGCCGGGGGCCGTGCGCACCGGCGAGGGGTTCTCCGAGCGCCCCTGGTACAAGGCGGCGGTCAAGGAGGGGCAGACGATCCTGACGCCGCTCTTCAACTCGCTGCTCACCGGCCAGCCGATCTTCACCGCCGCCACGCCGGTCTACTCGGGGGATGAGCTCGAAGGGGTGCTCGGCCTGGACGTCAACGTCGACAGTTGGACCAAGATCTGACGGCGGAGAGGCTTTGGACGCGGAGTTTGCCGACCTCATCCCCCTCTTCGTGGAGGAAGCGCGCGACCGTCTGGAGCGGCTGGCGTCGAGCGTCCCAAAGCTGGAGGTGGACCCGCAGTCGGTGGTCGAGGCCAAGCGCGAGCTGCACACGCTGAAGGGGGCCGGCCGCATGATGCGGATCGGCGCCCTGGCCGAGCTCTGCCACGCCGCCGAGGAGGTGCTCCACGCCGCCCGGCCGGGCATGATCCCCCTCCTGACGCGGGTGGTGGACGAGCTGACGGCGCTGGTCGAGTCGGTGTCGCGCGGCGAGGAGCCGCCGGTCGACGCGGAGCTGGTGGCGCTGCTCCACGCCTCGACGGCCGAGCCGGCGCCGGCCCCTGAGCCCGCTCCACCCCCGGAGCCCGCGGCCAAGCCTGAGATCTCCGAGCCTGAGATCGTCGAAGCGGCGCCGCCACCCGAGCCCGTTCCGGAGGTGAAGCCGGCCCCGGCCCCCGCTCCGGCCTCTCCAGAGCCCGCCGCGGCGCCCGCCGCCCGCTCCGCCGCCTCGGCGGGCGGTGACGTGCGGGTGGACACCGCCGCGCTCGACGCCGTGGCCGAGCGGGCCACCCAGGTGCGGATCATGGCGGTGGCCGGCCGGCAGGTGATCGACCGCATCTACGATCTCGCCCGACTGGCCGAGGAGGGCCTCCACGAGCCGCAGCCGAAGCAGGTGCTCGCCGTGCTCGCCACCATGCTGCGGCGGGTGGCCGTGGAGCTGGAGGGGGGGCAGCGCCGGCTGATCCGCTCGGCGGAGGAGCAGCTCGAGAAGATGCTCTCGCTGCAGCTCCAGCCGATGAGGGGGTTCCTGCTCTCCTTCGCCCGCTACGCCCGCGAGTTGGCCCGCTCGCTCCACCGCGAGGTGGAGGTGGAGCTCGAGGGGGAGGAGACCCGGCTCGACCGCCGCATCGCCCGCGAGCTCGAAGAGGCGCTGCTTCACCTGGTGCGCAACGCCGTGGATCACGGCATCGAGTCTCCGGAGGTGCGCGAGGCGCTGGGCAAGCCCAGGGCCGGCCGCCTCCGTATCAAGGCGCTGGCGGACGGCCCCCGCGTGCGGCTGGTGATCGAGGACGACGGCGGCGGCATCGACATCCCGGGGGTCCTCCAGCACGCCGTCGAGGTGGGGCTGGTGGACGCCGCGACCGCCTCCGGGATGGGCAAGAAGGAGGCCCTGCGGCTGCTCTTCGCGCCCGGCTTCTCCACCCGCCGGCAGATCTCGGAGATCTCCGGCCGCGGCGTGGGGCTGGACGTGGTGGCCACCGTCGTCAACCGCGTGGGCGGCGAGGTGACGGTGGAGACCGAGGCCCGCAAGGGGACCACCTTCACGCTGGAGGTGCCGGTGGCGCGGCGCGGCGAGTCGGTGATGCTGCTGCGGGTGGGGCAGCTCCGCATCGCCCTTCCCGCCGCCGTGGTGCGCCGCGCCAGCCGCATCGAACCAGGCTCGGTGGTGGAGCGCGACGGCCGCACGCTGGTGACGCAGGGGGACCGGCTGGTCCCCTTCGTGCCGCTGGCCCGCCTCTACGGCCAGCCACCGGCCGAGAGCCAGCTCCTGCTCGAAGGGGTGGTCTCCGGCCAGCCGCTGGCTCTCGCGGTGGATACGGTGGAGGGGGAGGAGGAGGTGCTGGTGCGGCCGATCACCCGCCGCGCCCCCACCGACCGGCTGCTCGAAGGGGTGGCCCTCCTCGCCTCGGGCGAGCCGGTGGGCGTGCTCTCCCCCTCGATGCTCTCGCAGCGCGAATACCTGCGCGCCCTGCCGCAGGCGCGGCCGCAGGTGGTGATCCACCGCGTGCGCGTGCTGCTGGTGGACGACTCGCTGGTCACCCGCGAGATGGAGCGCCGCCTCCTGGAGGACGCCGGCTTCGAGGTGACCGCCGCCGGCGACGCCGAGGAGGCGCTCTCGCTGCTGGGCGAGGAGAGCTTCGACTGCGTGGTCACCGACATCGAGATGCCGCGCATGGACGGCTTCGAGCTGGCCGCCCACCTGCGCGGCATGGAGCACTTCGCCCACCTGCCGATCATCGTCGTCTCCACCCGCGACCGTCCCGAGGACCGCCTCCGCGGCCTCAAGGTGGGGGCGGACGCCTATCTCACCAAACAGAGCCTGGACGCCGGGGAGCTGGTCGACCTCGTGCGGCGGTTGAGCGGGAGCGGGAGATGAGGGCCTGCAGGGCGCCGGTGCCCCCGGTCCGTCCCGCCCTCCGAGGCCTCACCCCCGGCCCCTCTCCACTCCGTGGAGAGGGGGGGCGCGCGTCCGTAGGGTTGGGAATCCGGAAACGGGTTCCCCCTCTCCACGGAGTGGAGAGGGGGCCAGGGGGTGAGGCCTCGGAGGGCGGGACGCCCCGAACGCCTCCAGAGGCGTGGACCGGGAGGTTTTGGTGATCCGCGTCCTCCTCGTCGACGACTCCGCCTCCGTCCGGGCGGTGCTGAAGCGCTTCTTCCGCAAGACGCGCGACATCGAGGTGGTGGGGGAGGCGGAGGACGGGGCGCAGGCGGTGCAGATGGTGATCGATCTCCAGCCGCACGTGGTGGTGATGGACCTCCAGATGCCGGTGCTCGACGGCTACCAGGCCACCGAGCGGATCATGGAGGTGCGGCCGACGCCGATCGTCGTCCTCTCCTCGCGCGCCAACCGCAACCAGATCCAGACCGCCTTCGAGGCGATGCGCCGGGGGGCCCTGGAGGTCCTCCCCAAGCCGGAGGACACGGCGAGCTGGCAGCAGATCGCCGAGAGCCTGCCGGAGACCGTGCGCACCGTCTCCGGCGCCCGCACCGTGCGCCACGCCCGGCGGCCGGCGCGGACGGCGCCCATCCTCACCTCCGGCGGCGGTGTCCCCCGGGAGCGCGAGCTGAGGTGGGTGGCGATCGGCGCCTCCACGGGGGGGCCGGCGGCTATCCGCGAGCTGCTCGGCGAGGTGCCGGAGGACGCGCCGGTGGGCTTCCTGATCGTGCAGCACATCGCCTCCGGCTTCGAGCTGGGCTTCGCCGACTGGCTCAACAAGGAGCTGCCGTTCGACGTCCGCCTGGCCACGGACGGTGAGGTCCTCCGTCGCGGCGCCGTGCGGCTGGCGCCCGGCGGCTCCCACCTGCGGCTGGAGGCGGCCGGCGTGCTCCGCCTCGATCCCCACACCCCCCCGCGGCGCGGCCATCGGCCGGCGGTGGATGAGATGCTCCAGTCCTGTGCCGAGAATTGCCCACACGAGGTGGCGGGCGTGCTGATGACCGGCATGGGGTCGGACGGCGTCGAGGGATTGCTGGCGCTGCGCCAGGCCGGGGGGATCACCCTGGCGCAGGACGAGGCCAGCTCGGTGGTCTTCGGCATGCCGCGCGTGGCCCTGGAGCGGGGCGCCGCCGACGTGGCCCTGCCGCCGCGCGCGCTCGCCCGCGCCCTGGCGCGGCTGTGGTCGAAGGAGGAGCGGTGAACCGCCGGGTGCTGGTGGTGGACGACAGCGAGGTGACGCGGGCCATCCTCGCGCGCACCCTGCGCGGCGCCGGCTTCGAGGTGATCGAGGCGCGCGACGGCGCCGAGGGGGCCATGGCGGCCCTGCGCGAGCAGCCGGCCGTGGTGGTGACCGACCTCGAGATGCCGATCATGGACGGCTTCCCCCTGCTGCGGCTGCTCAAGGCCGATCCGGCGAGCGCGCACATGCCGGTGCTCATCCTCACCAGCCACAGCGAGGCGGCCTCGCGCTACTGGAGCCTGCGCACGGGCGCGGACGCCTATCTCACCAAGGACCATCGCCCGGGCGAGCTGCTGGAGACCGTCGAGCGGCTGGTCCGCAAGGCGAGCACCATGCCCGGCGCCGCCCAGGGCGCCGGCCTCGATCCCAAGTCGATCGGCCCCGTCGAGGTGCTGGCCCGGGTGGCGCGCCATCTCGACGCCTCGCTGCTCCAGGCGACCGTGCTCAACACCCTGCTGGAGAAGGGGATGGCCGCCGCCGACTTCCACGAGGCGGCGCGCGGCGCGCTGGAGACGCTGGGCCAGATCGTGGACGCCCAGCTCCTGGCCGTGGCCATGGCGGAGCTCGACGCGGGGGTGATCCAGATCCTCCTCCAGGACCCGGTCCGCCCGACCGACGTCGAGGTGCTCACCGACCTGCTCGCCAAGGCGATCTCCCAGGCGCCGGAGACGCCGGTCGAGGTGCGCATCGGCGGCGAGCGGGGGAGCGTGGCGGTCGATCTCGAACGAGCCGTCTGGCTGCCGCTGCCGGTGCGCGACGCCACCGGCGTGCTCGCCTTCCTCCCCCGCGATCCCCACGAATTCGCCGCGGCGGCCACGGACGATCTGATCGCGGCCCTGCTCAGCCATCTCGCCCTGGTGCTCGACAACGCCCGCCTGTCGCAGCGGCTGCACGAGCTGTCGACGATCGACGGCCTCACCCGGCAGCTCAACCACCGGGTGATCTACGACCGCCTGACCGAGGAGCTCGACCGCGCCCGCCGCTACAAGTACCCCCTGAGCGTGGTGCTCTGCGACTTCGATCACTTCAAGGAGATCAACGACACCCACGGCCATCTGGCCGGCGACGCCGTGCTGCGCGAGGGAGCGGCCGTGCTGCGCAAGTGCCTGCGCAGCACCGACCTGCTGGGGCGCTACGGCGGCGAGGAGTTCCTGGCCGTGCTGCCGCAGGTCGACCTGGGAGCGGCGCGCCTGGCCGCCGAGCGGTTGCGCCAGGGGCTGGAGAGCACCCCTGTGCGGCTGCCGGACGGCGGGAAGATCCACATCACCGCCTCCTTCGGCGTGGCGGACCGCGACGAGATCTCCGGCGGCACGGGGAGCGACCTGCTGGTCTCGCTCGCCGACCGCCGGCTGTACGATGCCAAGGCCGCCGGCCGCAACCGGGTCCGCCCATGACCCAGCCCGTGTCCACCCCGCTGCAACAGCTCGTCGTCCTCATCCGCGAGGCCACGGGCAACGTCGTCCCCGCCGCGCGGCTGAGCTTCCTGGAGGAGGTGGCGCAGCGGCGGGCGCAGGCGACGGTGCGCGGCGGCCTCGACGAGTACGTGCGGGCCCTGGCGGCCCACCAGCTCGATGGGGAGTGGGGGACGCTGGTCTCGCTGGTGACCATCAAGGAGTCCTACTTCTTCCGCGCGCCGCAGCAGTTCGACGTCATCGTCAAGCAGGTGCTCCCCGCGCTGGTGCGGGCCCGCGCCGGCTCGCGCCAGCTGCGGATCTGGTCCGCGGCCTGCGCGCGAGGGGAGGAGCCGGCCACCCTGGCCATGCTGCTGGCCGAGGAGCCGTCGCTCTCCGGCTGGAATTGGACCATCGTGGCGACCGACTTGGATGAAGAAGCGCTCGCCGGGGCCCGGCTGGGGCTCTACGGCGAGCGGGCGGTGGCGCAGGTGCCGCCGGATCTCCTGGAGCGCTGGTTCAAGCGCCGGGGCAAGCTCTTCGAGCTCGACGCGACCTTGCGCTCCCGCATCTCCTATCAGACGCTCAACCTCGCCCACGCGCCGTTCGCGCTGCCGTTCGCCGAGCTCGACCTGGTGCTGATGCGCAACGTCCTGATCTACTTCCGCCGGCCGCTCCAGCGCTGGGTGGTGTCGCAGGTGGCGAAGCTGCTGGCGCCCGAGGGATACCTCTTCCTGGGCGCCTCGGAGACCCTCTGGCAGATCCAGGACGAGCTGGAATCGGTGGACCTCGGCCCCTGCTTCGCCTACCACCACCGGAAATCCCAGCCCGCCGCGGCGCCCGTTCCGGCGCCGCCGCCGAAGCGGTCCCACCGCCGGCCCTCGCCGCCGCCTCCCGAGCCGCCGGCCGAGGAGCGCTCCCGCTGGACCGATCAGGACCCGCGCGACTGGAGCATCTCGCGGGCCGCCACCACCGCGGTGGCACCCGCTCCGGAGCCGCCGCCCGCGCCGGCCGGCGGCATCCAGGAGCGCCTCCTCGCCGCCGCCCGCGATCTTGCGGAGAACCGCATCGAGGAGGCCCGCCGCATCCTGGAAGGGGTCCTCGCGTCCGACCCTTCCGAGCCCGCGGCGCACGCGCTGGAAGGGTTCCTGCACGACCTCTGCGGCCGCACGGAGGACGCGGTGAGCGCCTACCGCGCCGCGCTCTATCTCGATCCCGCCCTCTTCCAGCCGCGCGTCCTGCTGGCCGACTGCCTGCTGCGCCTGGGGAAGCGCGACCTCGCCGAGCACCAGTTCCGCGAGGTGCTCACACTTCTGGCGAGCGGCCGGGAGAAGGCCCTCGGCCTCTTCGAAGGGTTGCCCCTGCCGGACCGCGAGCGGGCGGGGCGGCGGTGCCGGCAGGTGTTGAAGGGGGGGTAGGCGAAAACGGATTTCGCGGGTAGAATAAGATGTCGTCGGGAGATTATTTCGGAGCGACGTCGAACATGCCCAGACATAACGAGCCCTCTCACCCCTGCTATGACCTGCTGCGCGACCGGCAGGCCCTGGAGGAGCGCCAGCCGAAGCTGGCTGGCGGCTACCAGGAGTTCCTCAAGGATTTTGCCCAGTTCCGGGAGATGCAGAAGCAATTCGAACGCCGCGATAAGAAGGCTGCTTCACCGGCCCTTGCCGCCCGTCCCAAGTCATGATCCCCTGAATGTCTGTTGAGATCGCCGGTCCCCGTTCGCCTCTGTACGAGGCGATTCACGCGAGGCGGTACCAACGCCAGGATCTCATCCGTACCATCGAAGGCCAGACGGGCCGCCGGCTCGGGGTCTACTTTGCGAACATCAACCATGGCGACGCGGGGATCTTTCCCGGCGACATTTCTCCCTTCCAGGATCTCCTTTTCGATTGCGAAGCCGATTGTGATCTCGACCTCCTCCTGCAGAGCCCAGGAGGAGATATCGATAGTGCTGAAAAACTCGTCTATATGATCCGGGAGAAGGTCCGTAGCCTGCGGATCATCGTGGTCGAGCGGGCGAAGAGCGCCGCGACCCTGATCGCGCTGGCCTCGGATGAGATCCTGATGAGCTCGACCTCCGAGCTCGGCCCGATCGACCCTCAGGTCACCATCTCTGCCGCCGACGGCCGGCCTCTTCAACGCCCGGCACGTTCCTTTCTGGATGGGCTCGAGCAGGTCAAGCGAAGCGTCGCCAGTGAGGGTGAGCTCAACCCCGCCTATTACCCCCTCCTGAGCCAACTCGATCCCGCCCTTCTCGATTTTTGCGAGAAGGCGATCCGCCGCTCCGAGCAGTTTGCGGAAAAATGGCTGGTCCGGTTCATGTTGCGCGACCACCCCGAGCACGCCCGGAAGATCGCGAAGCGGCTGACCGACGTGGAGCAATACCGCTCCCACGGCATGGTCATCGACTGGCGGGAAGCCAAGGACATGGGGCTCAACGTGACCTTTCTCGCGTCTGACCATGCCCTCTGGCATCAGTTGTGGGGCCTGTTCCTGGCCTACCAGATCGAGTGCAATCAACAGAGCACCGCCAAGATCTTCGAAACCCGCAAAGTTTCTCTTGCCTGGTAGCGAGTCCGGGCCTACTGGACCTTGGCGAGCGGCTCCGCCGTCTTGCCTTACATCCAGACTCTCCTTACACTCTGGAGCATCCATGACGAGCTCCCGCACTGACCGGACGCGGGATCTGAACGCTTCGACCGAAGCCAGCGCTCCAACGCAATTGCCCTCCTTGGAGCTGCGGGTCCCGGCGCTCACCATCCTGGCGCACCCGAGCCTGGGGCGCGTGGGGGAGCGCGTCCTGCTGCCGGCCCTCAGCTCGGGTCGCGCGGTCCCGCTGTCGCGCCTCTCGCCGCTGTTCGCGCAGCCGGGCGACCCGGCCGCGCGTCCGCTCGCCGATCTCCATCTGAGCCGGACGCCGGTCCATCTCGTCCCGGGGGAGCGGCCGGGCTCGGTCCGGCTCGACCGGGAGGCCGGCGGCTGCCGGGTCGATCTCTTCGGGGCCCGTGCGGAGGACGAGCTCTCGGCCGCCGAGATCGAGCGCGGCGTCGTCCTCCTGCTCGCCCATCGCGTGGCCCTGCTCCTCCACCTCCTGCCCCCGGCGCTGCCCAGCGAGCCCGAGCGTTTCGGCCTGCTCGGCGACAGCGCCGCCCTGGTCCTCCTCTGCCGCGAGATCCGGCGGGTCTCCGCGGTGGCCACACCGGTCCTGCTGCGCGGCGAGACCGGCACCGGCAAGGAGCTCGTGGCGCGCGCCGTCCATACCGCCGGACCGCGCCGGGACCGCCCCTATCTGGCGCTCAACCTGGGCGCGGTCCCGCCGGCGCTCGCCGCCGCCGAGCTCTTCGGCGCGGCGCGCGGGGCCTTCACCGGGGCCGACCGGCGGCGGGCGGGCCACTTCGAGCGCGCCGACTCCGGCACCCTCTTTCTGGACGAGGTCGGCGAGGCGTCGCCGGAGGTGCAGGTGCTCCTGCTGCGCGCCCTGGAGAGCGGCGAGATCCAGCCGGTGGGGTCCGAGGCGCCGCTGCGCGTCGACGTGCGGGTGGTGGCCGCCACCGACGCCGACCTCGAGACCGCCGCCGCCCAGGGCCGGTTCCGGGCGCCGCTGCTGCATCGCCTGCGCGGCTTCGAGATCCGGCTGCCGACCCTACGCGAGCGCCGGGACGACGTCGGCCGCCTGCTCCTGGCGTTCCTGCGGCAGGAGCTCGGGCCACTAGACCGCGCGCACCTCCTGGACGATCCCGGACCCCACGGCCGGCCCTGGCTGCCGGCGGGGCTCGTGGCGCGCCTGGCCGACCACGACTGGCCCGGCAACGTGCGCGAGCTGCGCAACGTCGCGCGCCACCTCGCCGTGGGCTGCCGCGACGCCGACCAGGCCGAGCTCTCCGACACTATCGAGCGGTCGCTCGCCGTCCTGGCTCCTTCCGGAGAGCGCCCGGCAGAGCCCGCGGAGGTCGAACGACCGGCGCCCCGGAGCCGGCTCGCCTACCGGCCGATCACGGAGGTCACGGACGACGAGCTGATGGCGGTCCTGCGCGCCAGCCGCTGGAATCTCGCCGACGCCGCCGGCCGCCTGCGCGTCTCCCGTACCTCCCTCTACGCCCGGGTGGCGCGTCACGGCGGGATCCGCAAGGCCGCGGACCTGAGCCGCGAGGAGATCGCCGCGGCCCTGGAGCGTTCCGGCGGCGACCTCGACGCCGCCGCGGACGAGCTCGGCGTCTCCCCGCACGGCCTCAAGATCCGGCGCACCGAGCTGGAAAGCGAATAACCCCAATATAAAGAATAAGGTGATCTCGCAGGCGGAACGGTAGACCGCCGGCCTGCGAGCCATGGACCGTCGGACGGTACCGTCGGACGGTAGGGGAGACCGTCGGACGGTGGGTTTGGCTTGTCTCTACCGAGCTTCCCTCTGCGCAGGTATGGCATGGAGCTTGCGATCTCCCGTAGCTGCCGGCAAAAAACACTGAAGCGATCCGATGACGCTCTTACTGACGATCAAAGGAGATTAGAAATGGATGTGCAATCGAGCATGGTGACACCGTCTCAGTAACTTATACGGTCATAGGTACTGTTTCTTGAGAGATTTCGGCTCAGCCAAAGGAGACCGAACGTGCAACCGCTTTATCAGGACGAAAAACCTTGTGGCGGGAGGTCTGCAATGAATACCTGTCAAGCACCGCAAGCTGGACCGCTCAGCTCGATTCAGGAACTGCAGTCGTGGTCCGCGTCGTCCGCCGACCCGATCTGCGCCGGGTGGATCCCGTTGCAGGCACGCGCCAGCGGCCTACCAAACGCGCCTCGCGTGCTGCACTGCCACTCCGATCGCGGCGGCTACCTCGCCAACGGCGATCTCTGGCCGCAGGGATTCGCTAACTCCAACATCTACCTCCAGCCGTACTGGCAGTTTGTCGATCTCTTCGTCTACTTCGCACAGACACCGGTGATGATTCCGACGCCGTGGTGGATCAACGCAGCCCATCGCAACGGCGTCCCCGTTCTCGGCGTCCTCTGCACGACCAGCTTCAGCAGCGCCGACATGGACCTGCTGCTCGACGGGCCGCCCGGGCAACCGACCGTCGTGCGCGCCGGCGGATCGGCCGTTCCGTACTTCGTTAATCAGCTCGCGGAGATCGCCAGCTTCTATGGTTTCGACGGCTGGTTCTTCGACTGCGAGAACGAGATGACCACGGAACAGGCGAAGAAGATGCTGTCGTTTCTGCAGACTACGACGACGGTCATGAACGAGAGCGGCGGCACCGTGATCTGGTACGACGCGTTGACGCTCAGCGGTGCCGTCGACTACCAAAACGTGCTCAACGAAACGAACCTGCCGTTCTTTCTCGCCAGCAACGGCATTTTCATCAATTATTGGTGGTTCACTGGCAGCGGCTCAAGCACCGATCCATCGCTCTCCGCGGCGCTAGCGACGAAGAACGGCCGCTCGCCGTTCGATGTCTACACTGGCGTCGACGTCTTTCAGAACAATCCCGCGAGCGGCCAGGGAATGGTCGGACAGTTTCAGACCTACCAGACGGTCGCCGATTGCGTTGCGGCCGGCACGTCGGCCGGGCTCTTCGCCGCCTCGTGGACCTATCAGCAGGCAACCAGCTACGACGATTATCTCCAGCGCGATCGACAGTTGTGGATCGGCACCGGCAGCGCCTGCGAGCCGGCGGACGGAATCGCGGCGTCGATTCCGCCGCGGCCGATTCCGCAGAACCTCCCGATCTTCACCAGCTTCTCGATGGGCAACCTCATTGAAGCGATGTGGATCGACGGCGCGAAGCAACCGGGATCGGCGCCCTTCGGGGATCTCAGTCAGCAGGACCTGCTCCCCACATGGCGCTTCTGCGCCAGACCCGCGGCGAGCGCGAGCGTCAGTTTCGACTCGACGTTCGCATACAACGGCGGTACGTCCCTCCTCGTGTCCAGCGTGGGCCCGGAGTTGGTGCATCTGTTCCTGTGCAATACGCTGGTGCCCGGAGAGCTCCACATCACCTACAACGCTTACGATCCGGCCAACACGCTCAGCCTCTTGGTTACTTTCTCGGAAGGGACCAGCATCGTTCTCGCGGCGGAAGAAGGAACGGACGTCATCGCACCGACGTGGGTCGTTCCGCAGGCGGGCGGTTTCTCGACCCGCGCCTACGCCCTCGGCGACGCATTTGCGGGCGGTACGATCACGGGGATCGACCTGCTCTATGCCGGCGGCGGCGTACAGGCAAACCTCGGCGACGTCCATATCGCCGAAGCGCCCGTCGTCCCCGCAGGAGTCACGTCGTTGGCCGGAACGCCGCTGCGGGCGTGCGATCCGACTACGGTCTCGACACAGCTCACCTGGACTGCGCCGTCCGGCGACATCGCTTGGTACGACGTCTACTGCAACAACGGCACGAGGATCTGGCTTGGGCGCGCGTACGCCAACACCTACGTCGCGCAGGTGCCGGCAGGATCGGCAGAGATTCTCACGTTTACCGTGCAGCCGATGAGCGCGAGTGGATTCCGCCAGCCGCTCGCCTCCGCTGCAACCCTGTCGCTTCCCGTGCCAGCGAACGTCGCCAGCGCGTGAGTGTGCAACCGGCGCGACACGATCAGTATACCCGATCATGCGGAGGAGGCGGATTGCCAGA
Source organism: Thermoanaerobaculia bacterium (assembly GCA_036497345.1). Taxonomy (GTDB): domain Bacteria; phylum Acidobacteriota; class Thermoanaerobaculia; order Multivoradales; family UBA5704; genus DATARR01. The sequence goes on along the minus strand of DASXJP010000500.1, from coordinate 256 downwards.
CGTGGTAGGCCAACATTGGCGCCGGCACGTTCTTCCCCGACGACCCCCGCGAGCTCACCCGCATGATCGAGGGCTTCCTGCGCGAAGGGGCGCCTCCGGACCACCGGCCGCCGCGGCCGCGCTCGGCGTCTCTCCGCGCGGCCTCAAGATCCGCCGCACCGAGTTGGGAAGCGACTGAGCTATAAATATCTATCGCTTTCCATCCTTTCTCTTCTCTCAGGCGCTGGCTGCATTCTGAGCCCAGCGCATACCGAGC
>DASXJP010000499.1:0-6542 GCA_036497345.1 Thermoanaerobaculia bacterium | reverse complement strand
GTGGACGGCGACCTCGGGCTCGGTGAGGCTCACCTTCTTCGCTCCAGAGTCGAGCAGGGCGCGGCCCAGGACGCTCTCGATTCGCATCGAGTCGAAGCCGATGCGCTCCCGGTCCCCCCGGCGGGTGGCGCGCACGGCGAAGCTCTTCCCCCGCACGGCGTCGGCGAAGAATTCGACGCCGGTCGCCACGAGGTCCTCCAGGGCCGTCCACGAGCGGCGCTCGATCTCGGAGACCGACTGCACGCCGAAGACCCGCGCCGCCACCTCGGCCGCGCCGGGGTCGGGCGACTCCAGATAGAGCCGGCTCCAGGTCGGCTCCAGCCGGTAGGGGATGCGGTGCCCCTGGAGCGACGCCTCCAGGTTCGCCACCAACCGGCGGAAGAACCGCACGCGGGTCTTGCGCGCCTTGGTGTAGAAGTCGCCGGCGAGGCGGAGGAGGAAGAGGTGGTCGGCCATGGAGGGGAAATTCTAACAGGGTGCCTCGATCCGACCGATCCGACCGATCCGACCGATCAGACCGATAACACCTCACCAAGGTCCCCCGGCCAGGGGTGAGGGTTGGAGTGAAACCTCCTCCCCCCCGCCGGCATCCAAGGGCTGAATGAGCCCCTCTGCTATATTTCCGCGGCCATGGAACCGTCCCCGGTTATGGGCGAGGAGCAGACCCTGTTGGCCGAGCTGCGGGCCGGCAGCGAGGCCGCTTTCGCGCGGCTGCTGCGCGAGCACGGAGGGCGCATGCTCGCCGTAGCCCGCCGCCTGGTGCGCGACGAGGAGGACGCCCGCGACGCCGTCCAGGAGGCGTTCGTCTCCGCCTTTCGCTCGCTCGACCGCTTCGAGGGGGGGAGCCGCCTCGCGACCTGGCTCCACCGCATCGTGGTCAACTGCTGCCTGATGCGCCTGCGCAGCCGGCAGCGGCGTCCCGAGGAGCCGATCGAGGACCTGCTCCCCAAGTTCCTGGAGGACGGCCATCAGACGCCCCCATCGCTGGCCTGGAGCGATCCGGTCGAAGACTTGATCCACCGCCGGGAGATCCGCGCGCTCGTCCGCGCCTCGATCGACCGGCTGCCGGAGAGCTACCGCGCGGTGCTGATCCTGCGCGACATCGAGGAGCTGAGCACGGGCGACGCCGCCTCCCTGCTCGGCGTCACCGAGAACGCCTTGAAGATCCGGCTCCACCGCGCCCGCCAAGCGCTGCGCACGCTGCTCGATCCTCACCTGCGAGGAGCCGCGGCATGAGCGAGAAGAAGCCCTACATCCCCTGCTCGGAGGTGCTCGAATTCCTCTGGGCTTACGTCGCCGGCGAGCTGCCGCCGGAGCGGGCGCACGAATTCGACCGCCATCTCGCCGTCTGCCCCTCGTGCGTCGCCTATCTCGACAGCTACAGGAAGACGGTCGAGCTCAGCCGCGAGAGCTTCCAGCCGGCGGAGGAGGAGCTGCCGGAGGAGCTGATCCAGGCAGTGCTGGCGGCCCGCAGGAAAGGGTAGGCCCGGCCCCCTCCCAGAAGGCGGCAGCGGTGGCCGCCGCTTCGGCTACAGTGGCGCCGATGAGCGCCTCCAACCAGACCTCCGAGCCGTGGTGGTCCTCCCGGCGTTTCACCCGGGCGGCGTTCGCGCTCACCATCCTCGGCCTGGCGTCCGGAGGCGTGGCCTGGCTGGCGGGCCGGCATCCCCTCGCCGATCACCTCTGGCAAGGGACGATCGTTCTGGTCCTCCTGCCGCTGGCGCTCGACATCGCCGCCAGCCTGCGCCGGCGCGAGCTGGGGGTGGACGCCATCGCCCTGCTCGCCATGGCCGGCGCCCTGGCCTTCGGCGAGTCCCTGGCCGGAGCCGTGGTGGCGCTGATGCTCTCCGGCGGCGAAATGCTGGAGATCTACGCCGCCGCCCGCGCCCGCAAGGAGCTGTCCGGGCTGGTCGAGCGCGCCCCGCGGATCGTCCACCGCTATGAGGAGGATCACCTCGACGATCCGCCCATCGAAGCGGTACAGCCCGGCGACCGGCTGCTGGTCAAGCCGGGGGAGATCGTGCCGGTGGACGGCGTTCTTCTAGCTCCCGAGGCCGTGCTGGACGAATCGGCTCTCACCGGCGAGTCGACTCCGGTGGAGCGGCGGGCCGGCGACCGGATCGCGAGCGGCGGCGTCAACGCCGGCGGCCCGTTCGACCTGCGGGCGGTGGCAACGGCCGAGGGGAGCACCTACGCGGCGATCGTGCGTCTGGTGCGCGAGGCCGAGGCCTCCCGCGCTCCCTTCGTGCGGCTGGCCGACCGCTACTCGCTGATTTTCCTCCCGCTGACCCTCGTCCTCGCCGGGCTCGCCTGGCTGCTCTCGGGCCAGCCCGTGCGCGCCCTGGCCGTGCTGGTGGTGGCGACCCCCTGCCCGCTGATCCTGGCGGCGCCGGTCGCCTTCATCGCCGGCATCTCCCGCGCGGCCCACCGGGGGATCATCGTCAAGGGGGGAGCGGTGATCGAGGGGCTCGCCCGCGTCCGCACCTTGCTGCTCGACAAGACCGGCACCCTCACCACCGGCGTCCCCACCCTTGCCCGCATCGAGACCTTCGACAGCCTCCCTCCCGAGGAGCTGCTGCGCCTGGCCGCCTCTCTCGACCAGGTCTCGCCGCACGTGCTGGCCGCGGCGATCGTGGCCGCCGCCCGCGACCAAGGGCTGCCGCTCACCTTCCCCGTCGACGTCACCGAGCGGCTGGGCTCGGGGATCGAGGGGTGGGTGGACGGCCGGCAGGTGGCGCTGGGCAAGGCGAGCTGGGTGAAGGATTGGACGGACGGGGGCGGCCCGCTCGCCGCTCGCCTGGAGGAGCTGCGCCGCGCCGTGGCCGCCGAGGGGCAGGCGAACGTCTTCGTGGCCGTCGACGGCCGGCCCGCCGGAGCGCTCATCCTGGCCGATCCCATCCGTGAGGATTCGGCCGCCACCCTCGGCAGGATCCGCGGTCTGGGAATCGAGCGGCTGGTGATGGTGACGGGCGACCACCCCGCCGTGGCCGAGCGGGTCGGCCACGCGCTGGGGGTCGACCAGGTGTTGGCGGACTGCACGCCGGCGGGGAAGGTGGCGGCGGTGAAGGCGGAGAGCGAGCGGGGTCCCACGGTGATGGTGGGGGATGGCGTCAACGACGCGCCGGCCCTGGCCGCGGCCACGGTGGGGATCGCCATGGGGGCCCGCGGCGCCACGGCCTCCTCGGAAGCCGCGGACGCCGTGCTCATGCTCGACCGCCTGGACCGCCTGGTGGACGCCCTCGCGATCGCCCGCCGCTCGCGCGCCATCGCGCTCCAGAGCGTGCTCGCCGGCATGGGCCTCTCTCTGGCCGCCATGGTCGTGGCCGCCTGTGGATACCTGCCGCCCCTGGCCGGCGCCCTCTTCCAGGAGGCGATCGATGTGGCGGTGATCCTGAACGCTTTGCGGGCTCTGGGGCCGGGGGGGAGGGGCTGAGAGTCTTGGGGAATTCTTGGCTTCTATGACCGATTTGGAAGGCTCGCCGGTTGGGCTCGGCCGCCGGGGGTTGACGGGCTGATGTTATCAGCCTACGCTTCCCTCAGCCTCATTCACCATGTGTGAAAGGAGATCTTTCGCCGTCCTTCGGGGCGGCGATTGCACTTACGGTGTCTTGAAGCGAATTGGAGAAACAGCTCAGTTATGTTGGCCGAAGCCGCCAGTACCGATGAAGTTATTCTAAGTTGTTCCTTGGTTAGATGGCGCAGTATGTACTACAAGGTCGCGCGGATTCCGTAAAACCCAATACCTTCCTTCCTTTACGAGATCTCCGGTTATCTCAATTGGCCGCTTCTCTCTAAATGCGACAATGGCTTGATCGTAATCCGGTCTTTGCAGGCTTAAATGCACTTTTATCTCTCGCTTGTTCATCACGGTTGTGATTGCCAAGTCACCAATCAACACCTCTTGGGCCTCTTGCTGAAGAAGCTCCACATAACCGAAGACCCTCTCTCCCTCCTTGGGAATGCGAGGCTTCAGAATTTCGACCGCAGCCTTGAGGGGCTGAACAATTTCTGGCTCGAACCTTACAGAGCTGACCGGCGCACGTCCAATCAATGGCCTGATCGGAGCCCATGAGCAGCTTATCTCTAATGGCTCGCCAGGCACGATTTCTTGTGCTTCTACTAGAGCACTGTACAAGTTAACCGTAGCTCCTTCCCTGACGATTTCGGAGAAAGGTCCAAAATTGTTGGTCTGCGCGGCCTCTAAAGCAGCTTCTCGCGTATAACTCAATACGTTCATGAGGCGAATGCCCGCGCGGCGCTCAAAGGGCTCAGACGAAGCTTCAACTGCTTCAGGAAATAGATCATCAGTCAAGCGAGCCGGTATAGGAATCTGAGCCGTAACAACAAAGCTTGACACCTCAGTTTGGCCAAGTAAAGCCTTAGACATAAAGCGCGCGACATCCTCAGATCGGCGCCCGCCCACGGTCAGTCGGGTCGGCTCATACTCAGCAGTTGCCCCATAGAGCAAAAAATCCCGAGCATAGCCTACGAACCTCACTCCATCTTCAATAGGAATAGCTCCCAAGAAACCAGAGTGAGGCTCTTTCCGGAACCTGAATATATCGCAACTACCAACCTCGATGTCTCGAAGAATTTCTAATTGAGAACGTTGTTCGTCGCGCTGCAAGTCTCCCAGCAACTCCGCCATGCGCTCCGCAAAGTCACCCAGGCGAGGATCAAAAGGGAGCAATATCTCCACAGGCTGACCCTCAACAGTCTTAACCCACAGAGAATAGCGGTTAGCCTCCAGCACCATCCGTTTCCAGCCCCTGGAGTTTAGGTAAGCTCCGACCCGTGCTGGGTGCACCCCCAGCAACGTGGCGCGATCTCTTATCGTTACTATCACTATGAATTCCCCCTATTCATGAGAGACCGTAGAGCCTCAGGCGTCAAAAGGTTGCTTCGCGGAACGCGTACTGTGACAGAGCTGGTATTTGACCGCTCGTCAAGGCCCTGAAGGGACACCCAGTAACCACAACGTCGAAGATTTAGTCGTCGCTCAGTTTGTCTTACCCAGTCTCCCATATCTTCAGGGACTATCAAAACAAAGAGGAATCTTGGGATGATGGAGTCGATGCGTAGATCGTCATAATTTTTCTTCGAGAGCTCAAATCCGAAGCTGTCAGTTGCTGGCAAGGCCTGAGAGGTGCACTTAACCTGAAACTCTAAACGATGCCTCTTCCCTTGCTTTGAGTTGACAATAAGGTCAATGCTGTCATAGTCAGATTCGGGAGAAGCAACCCCATAACCGGCGATAGCCGCAATGGTACGTAAATAGACCACCCCGAGAAGACCCTTTCGTGCAGTTAGAGGAAGCTCGTCCGGATTCAACATGTGTTAGAACGCCTATGGGAATTAGGCGTGTCCTCATGGTAACACGGGCTGTTCTTATTTGGACCCTCCTAGCTATACGCTACCCTATCCTGAGGTTGCTTGCGTCATGGGCTGAGTCTCTGTGGCATAAGTAAGGATGAACGTTATCGATTCCCGTGACTATGCGCCCCACTATCGGTGATCCGCAACGCCTTGTGGGCGCTGGAGGTCGAGGGTAGACATCGGGCCTGGGCGGCGCGTATGAAGGAAGATGGCCCGGCGATGAATCGCCGGGCTAAGAACAGCGCCGGGTCAACCCGGCTGGAAAGCCCTCTTCAGAGGACGCCGTTCTTAGCCCGGGATTTCAATCCCGGGCGGAGCCGCCGCCGCCCCGATCGCCTGAGGGTTTCCCCCGATCGCAGCGGCGTTTCCCCAACTCCGGCTGCCGCCGCCCAACCGCAAGCGGCTTTTGCCCAAACCGGCGGGACGGCTGCCCTATTTGAAGCGGCGTTTCCCCCAATCCCGCCGGCGTTCCCCCAATTTCCTTGACGTTTCCCCCAACCCAATCGGCCTTTGCCCTCGCGGGGCGAACGGCCCAATCCTGATCCCGCGCGGGAGCGGATCTCTGCGGTAGAGTAGAATTCATGGCTATCCGCCCCGCGACTCCCGCCGACGTTCCACAGCTCGCCGATCTCACCACCCAGCTCGGATACCCCACCAGCCCCGAGGAGGCGGAGGCCCGGCTGCGCGATCTGGCGTCGCGGCCGGAGGACGCGGTGCTGGTCGCGGAGGTGGACGGCGAGGCTGTGGGCTGGATCCACGTCTCGGCTCTGTATTCCCTGGAGATGGACCCCTGCGCGCAGATCCAGGGGCTGGTCGTGGACGCGTCCCGCCGCGGCGGCGGCATCGGCGCCGCGCTGGTCGAGGCGGCGGCGGAGTGGGCCGCCGGGCATGGATTCCGCACGCTCCGGGTGCGGAGCAACGTGATCCGCGAACGGACCCACGCCTTCTATGAGCGGCTTGGGTTCGCGCGGACGAAATCCCAGGTGGTGCTCGTGAGACCGGTTGGCGGTTAGAAAAACACCGTGTTGCAGCGCCTCTTCGCCCCTGATTTCGATCCGGGCCGGAGCGTCCTCTGGCCGCGGTGGATCTTCCTGCGCTGTCTGGGATTGCTCTTCTTCTCGGCCTTCTACTCGCTCGCCTTCCAGATCCGCGGGCTGATCGGGCCG
>DASXJP010000498.1:0-27325 GCA_036497345.1 Thermoanaerobaculia bacterium | reverse complement strand
AGAAAGATCGCTTCCCTCTCGCCTATCTGAAGCTGCTCCATACCTGAGGAATCTCTTTGCCGGATCTTGAGGATCTCCAGGCAAGCAGGAGAGCTCTCAACCCAGCTCCGTAGGATGGCCGGTGCGCTCGGGTGCGTCAATTCAGCAGCAACGGCTTCAGGAATGTAGACTCGTTCATGGAGAGCTGGCAGGAGATCGAGCTCCCCAATCAGAGCCAGATAGCAGATAGGGGAGGTATCGGAGACGACTTTCACCGGCCCGAAAGCCTGCTTAGAGTCTCAAGATCCCTCCGGTAATCCTCTTCAGAGTAGTCCAGATAGCACCCCCTCTCCTTCAAGAACGCATCCGTCTGCAATCGGGTCTCGAAGCCGAGCATTCGCTGGACCTCGGCAGCACTGAGCCTTCCGTTCCGACAACCCTCTGCGGCCCAGGATTCCAGAGCCTCGCGTGAGAGATCCTCCGAGCGGCCCCCGAGCCTTTCGGCAATGTCGTCTGGAACTTGAAGTAGGACCTCCATGAGCTTTCTCCTCTGAGGATGGTATCACGCCCCCACGCTACCCCCCGCCCACCCCTCCGCCGCCGCCTCCACCCCCTCCAGCCGGCGCTTGAGCTCCGCCGCGGCCTGCTCCAGATCCCCCCGGCGCTCCACGGTGAGCGGCTCGCCGTAGACGATGTGCACCTGCGAGAACGGCAGCGGCACCAAAAACCGGTCCCAGGAACGGAGCAGCTTCTTCCGCGAGGCCGCGATCGCCACCGGCTGGATCGGCAGGCCGGTCGCGGCGGCGGCCAGGATCACCCCGGGCTGGACCTCCCGGAGCGGCCCCCGCGGACCGTCCGGGGTGAAGGCGATGTCCCATCCTTCGGCCGCCTTGCGCAGGAGCGAGCGCATGCCGGCGATCCCTCCCCGGCTGCTGGAGCCCCGGCTGGAGTCGATCCCCAGACGGGCCACGGTGCGCGCGATCAGCTCGCCGTCCCTGCTCTGGCTGACCAGCACCGAGATCCGCTCCCCCCGGTAGGCGTAGGGCATCAGCAGCAGGTGGCGGTGCCAGAAGGCGAGGATGAAACGCTTCTCCGTCCGCTCCCACTCCCGGACCCGCTCGTCCCCATGGAAACGGAGGCGGACCGTCGCCCGCAGGCCGCGGATGAGGTTGGCCGCCAGGAACGCGATAAGGGCGGTCTTCACACCCGGAACTGGAGATCGAACAGCCGCTTATAGGAGCCGCCGAGGGCCAGCAGCTCGCGGTGCGAGCCCTCCTCGATGATCCGGCCGGCTTCCATGACCACGATGCGGTCCGCCCGGGTCACGGTCGAGAGGCGGTGGGCGATCACCAGCGTCGTTCTCCCCTGCATCAGGTTGTAGAGCGCCTTCTGGACCAGCGCCTCGGACTCGCTGTCGAGGTGCGAGGTGGCCTCGTCGAGGATCAGGATCGGCGCGTTCTTGAGCAGCGCCCGCGCGATCGCCAGCCGCTGCCGCTGGCCGCCCGAGAGGCGCAGCCCCGACTCGCCGATCACCGTGTCATATCCCTTCGAGAGCTGCATGATGAACTCGTCGGCGTAGGCCGCGGCGGCCGCCTCACGCACCCGCTCCAGCGGCAGGTCGAAGCGGCCGTAGGCGATGTTGTTGCGCACCGTGTCGTTGAACAGTACCGTGTCCTGGGTGACGATGCCGATCAGCGAGCGCAGGCTCTTGAGCTTGAGGTCGCGGGTGTCCACCCCGTCGACCGCCACCCGGCCGGCTACCGGATCGAAGAAGCGCGGCAGCAGGTTGACCAGCGTCGACTTGCCGGCGCCCGAGGAGCCCACCACCGCCACGATCTCCCCGGCCGGGATGGCGAGCGAGACGTCGCGCAACACCGGCCGCCGGTCGTCGTAAGAGAAGGAGACCCGTTCGTAGGCGATCCCCTGCCGGACGGTCCCGGCGTCCCGCGCGTCGGGCCGGTCCTGGATGTCGTTGGGGATCGCCATCAGGCGCGACACCCGCTGGCTGGCGGCGGTGGCCTCCTGGAGGATCAGGTTCACCTTGTTGAGCTTGCGGATGGGGTCGTAGAGCATGAACAGGGTGGTGAGGAACTGCACCAGCTCGGGCGCCGAGAGCTGGTGGGCCCGGATCGCCTTGCCGGCGTAGATCAGCAGCGCCGCCGCGCCGATCACCGCCAGGGACTCGACCACCGGCCCGGCCGAGTTGGCCAGCATCTGCGCCCACAGGTTTACCCGCAGGTGGCGCCGCGTCGCCTGGCGGAAGCGGTGGAGCTCGAACTCCTCCATGCCGAACGCCTTGACCACCCGGTGGCCGCGCACCCCCTCGGCCATCAGGCTGGCGAGGTCGGCCATGCGCTCCTGGCTGCGGTGGCTGGTGCGGCGCATCCCCTTGCCGAAGCGCACGATGGGGATCAGCAGCGCCGGCGCCACGATCAGCGAGACCAGCGCCAGCCGGAAGTGGGTCGAGAGCAGCAGGGCCAGCAGCGCCACCAGGGTGAAGGACTGCTGGAAGAGGTCGAGCAGGCGGTTGGCGACCGCGTTCTGCATCATGGCGACATCGTTGATCACCCGCGCCACCAGCTCCCCCGAGGGGTGGTCGGCGTGGAAGCGGCTCGACTGCTCCAGGATGCTGCGGTAGAGGTCGTTGCGGATGTCGGTGGTCACCCCCAGGCCGATGTGCTGGAAGGCGTAGCCGGAGACGAAGTCGGCGAGACATCGCAGGAGGAAGACCAGCACGAAGAGGGCGGGCAGGAAGTAGACCACGCTGTCGCGGTTGACCCCCAGCCGTCTCTTCACCGATTCATAGGTATCGTCGATCTGTTGGGCGACGTTGAGCCGCTTCTTCAGATCCGCCAGGACTCCGGTGGGCTGGCGTCCCGGGTGGGGCTCCGTGAGACCGCCGAGCGGGTTGGGCATCTCGTCCCCCGCCAGCAGCACCTCGCCGAAGATCGGCTTGATGAGGGCGGCGGTCCCCGCCGTGGCCGCGGCGTAGACGAGGATGCCGGCCGCGGCCAGCATCGCCCAGCCGGCGTAGCCGCGCAGGTAGCGCCAGAGGAAGGCGGTCGTCCTGGACCTCAATTCCGTGCGACCTCCGCGAGCATGTCCGCCACTTCCTCCGCCGCCCGGCGGCTGGCTCCCCCCTCCCCCAGCCGGCCGCGCACCTCGGCGAGCGCCGCGCGCATGCGCTTCCGCTCGCCGGCGTCGGTGAGCAGCCGGGCCGCCTCGGCGGCGATCCGCTCGGGGTTGGCCTCGCCCTGGATCAGCTCGGGGACCACTCTTCTTCCTAATACGAGATTGACCAGGCTGACGTTGGGGAGACGGATCACCAGCCGCGCGAAGGCGTAGGTCCACCGCGCCAGGCGGTAGACCATGATCATCGGCGTCCCCAGCAGCCCCACCTCCAGGGTGGCCGTGCCCGAGGCGCAGAGCGCCAGATGGGAATCGGCCACGGCGGCGAAGCGGTCGTCCTCGACGATCTCGACCTGGGCCCCCGCCAGCGCCACCGCCTCGTCGATGAGCTCCAGAGGGACCGTCGGCGCCTTGATGATCCGCGCCTCGACGGGGAGCTCCGCGGCGAGCCGCTTCACCGCCTCCAGGAGCGTGGGCAGCAGCGCCTCGACCTCGCTCGTCCGCGAGCCGGGCAGCAGGGCCACCCTATATGGCCCATCAAACGGGCCGGCGAACGACCCGTCCGCGGCGCCGTTGCGGTCCCAGGCCTGAGGGAGCACCGGCACCTCGTCCACCAGGGGATGGCCGACGTGGACCACGTCGACGTCGTGATCTTTGTAGAAATCCACCTCGAACGGGAAGAGCACGAGCATGCGGTCGACCAGGCGGGAGATGGTCTTCACCCGGCCGCGGCGCCAAGCCCAGATCTGCGGGCTGATGTAGTAGAGCACCTCCACGCCGCGACTTTTAAGCTCCTTGGCCAGGCGGAGGTTGAAGTCCGGGAAATCGATCAGCACGGCTACACCCGGCCGCCGGCGGTCCACCTCGCGCAGGAGGTCGGCGAAGATCTCGCGGGCGCGGGGGAGGATCTTGAGCACCTCGGTGAGGCCGACGACCGAGATCTCGGAGCTGTGGGCGACCGGCTCCAGGCCGGCCTGCCGCATCTCGTCGCCGCCGAGCCCGAACGTCTTGACGTCCGGCAGGCGGCGGCGGAGCTCCGAGATCAGCCGCGCGCCGTGGAGATCGCCTGATGCCTCCCCGGCGACGACCAGCAGCTCGCGGGAGGAGGATGCCGTCATGGGATGGGCGCCGGCGGGCCCGAGGGGAAGAAGTACATCAGCCAGGCCACCAGCAGGCCGCCTCCCACCATGCCGAGGAAGATCTGCAGGAAGAGCTTGATCTGCTCCTTGCGCTCGCGGCGCCAGAGGAGGGTGAAGAACAGGCCCACGATCAGGGCGTACAGCACCATCAGCAGGAAATGGCTCAGCACCGGCTTCACTCCTTCTTGCCGCGGACGATGTCCCAGGCGTCGAGCACCAGCAGCAGGTTCATCAGCCCTCCGGTGAGCAGGAAGGCGGTGCCGTACTCAAACCCCGCCCCCGCGATGTTCCCCTGATAGTGGAGAGCGTAGCGGAGGAGGAAGTAGAGGAAGCCCATGCCCATCGAGGCCGCGGTCGCCAGCAGGGTGAGCGGCTGGCCCTGCACGGGCTGATAGAGGTTCCCTTCGAGACGGCTGCCGACGAGGACCGCGACCAGGACCAGGGCGAAGAAGGCGAGGCCCCGCAGAGGCCGCTTGAGATAGACGTGGCCCAGCCCAGGAACCAACCAGGCCGAGAGCACCGCCACCGCCACGCTCGCCGGATTCACCGGGGGCGCGGCCGGCCGTGGCGCGGAAGGGCTGCCGATATCGGCCAATCAATCCTCCTCTCGGGCGAAGAGCGCCCGCAGGCGCTCCCGCGACTGGCGCAGATCCTCGGGGATCAGCCGGACCTCCGCCAGGACGGTCATGAAATTCGTGTCTCCCGCCCAGCGCGGGACGAGATGGAAGTGGAAGTGCCCGGGCACCCCGGCGCCGGCTGGCGTGCCGAGGTTCATCCCCAGGTTGAGCCCCTGGGGATTATAGGCCTTCGCCAGCACCCGCTGGACCTTGAGCACCAGAGGCCAGAATTCGGCCCGCGCCTCGGGTGAGCTCTCCTGGGGGGAGGCGTGATGCTCGAGCGGGGCCACCATGAGGTGGCCGTTCGAGTACGGATGGAGGTTGAGCATCACCAGGTGATGGCGGCCGCAATGGACCACCAGACCGCCGGGATCGTCCGGATGGCGGCCGGCGTCACAGAAGAAACAGCCGGAGCCGGCCGCCGGATTCGCGGTGATGTAGGCGTGCCTCCAGGGGGTGAAGAGCTGTTCCATCCGGGGCCGTCAACACTCGTCGTTGAGCAGCTCCCGCAGCTCCTTGCCCGGCTTGAAGTAGGGGATCCGCTTGGGCGGAACCTTCACCTTGTCGCCGGTCTTCGGATTGCGGCCGGTGCGGGCCCCGCGATGGCGGATACGGAAGCTGCCGAAGCCGCGCAGCTCGATCTTCTCCCCATCCTTCAACGAATGGACGATGCTGTCGAACACCGTGTTGACGATGATCTCCGCGTGCTTCTTGGTGAGCTGCGTCGTGCGGGCGACCTCTTCGACCAATTCGGCCTTGGTCATCCCGTCCTTCAAGGGCTCCGTCATCTCCCACCCCTTTTGTCGACATGGCGACGGCGGGCGCCCTCCTGGGTCCGCCCGCCGTTTCCGGGTCCCACGACCTTACTCCACGTCTCCCTCGGTCGGCTCCTTGGCGGCGTCCCGCTTCTTGCCGCGGCCCTCCTCCTCGCCCCCCCGGCTCTCCTGGTCGCGCGCCTGAAGCTCCGCGATCTCCCCCTCGGAAGGCTGCTCCACACCCCGCATCGAGAGGCCGACCTTCTTCTCGTCCTCCTCGATGCGCAGGATGCGCGTGCGGACCCAGTCACCGACCTTGTAGTAGTCCTCCAGCTTGACGCCGGCGGGCGCCTCGATCTCGCTGACGTGGGCGAGACCCTCGAGGCCGTTGTAGATGTCGATGAAGAGGCCGAAATCGGTCACGTTGACCACCTTGCCCTCGAGCACGTCGCCCGGCTTGTGCGAGTGGGCGAACTCCTCCCACTCGTTGGGCATGAACTCCTTGATCGACAGGGAGACGCGCTGGTTCTCCACATCGATGTTGGTGATGCGCGCCTTGACCGTGTCCCCCTTCTTGAGCACCTCGCTCGGGTGCTTGACCCGCTTGGTCCAGCTCATGTCGGAGACGTGGATCAGGCCGTCGATGCCGTCGGTGATCTCGACGAAGGCGCCGAACTCGGTGAGGTTCCGCACCTTCCCCTCGATCACGCTCCCCTCGGGGTGGGTGTCCTCCAGCTCCTCCCAGGGGTTGCGCTCGGTCTGGCGCAGCGACAGGCTGATCCGCCGCTGGTCCATGTCGAGCTCGGAGACGATCGCCTCCACCTCGTCGCCCACCTCCAGGATCTTGGCGGGATTGACGACCTTCTTGGTCCACGACATCTCGCTGACGTGGATCAGGCCCTCGACCCCCTCCTCGATCTCGACGAAGGCGCCGTAGTCGACGATCGACACCACGCGGCCGTGGACGCGCGAGCCGATCGGGTACTTCTTGTCGACCAGGGTCCAGGGATCATCGGAGCGCTGCTTGTAGCCGAGCGAGACGCGCTCGGTCTCGGGGTCGAACTTGAGGACCACCACCTCGACCTCGTCGCCCACCGTGAAGTGCTCGGAGGGGTGGTTGACCCGCCCCCACGAGATGTCGGTGATGTGGAGCAGGCCGTCGATGCCGCCGAGGTCGATGAACACCCCGTAGTCGGTGATGTTCTTAACCACGCCGCGCAGCCGCGCCCCCTCCTCCAGCCGCTTGAGGGTCTCGGCCTTCTTCTTGACCAGCTCGGTCTCCAGCACGGCCTTGCGCGAGAGGACGATGTTGTTGCGCCGGCGGTCGAGGCTGATGACCTTGAACTCCAGCTCCTGGCCGCGCAGCGACTCCAGATTCTTCACGGGCTTGATGTCCACGAGGGACCCGGGAAGGAAGGCGCGCAGGCCGACGTCCACCGTCAGGCCGCCCTTGATGCGATCCGTGATCCGGCCCTTGATGATCCGGCCCTCCTTGTAGGCCCGCTCCACCTCCGTCCAGCGCCGCATGCGCAGCGCCTTCGAGTAGGACAGGAGCACGTGCCCCTCGAGGTCCTCGGTCTTCTCCAGCAGGACGTCCACATCCTCACCGACCCTGAGGGACAGATCGCCCCCCCGGTCGTTGAACTCCTCGATGGGGATCAAGCCTTCCGACTTGTATCCCACGTCGACGATCACCGCGTTGGACGTGACGCCAATGATGCGTCCCGTCACGATCTCACCTTCGGTGAGATTGCGCATGCTCTCGTCGTACAGCTCGAGGAGCTTGCGGTACTCTTCCGCGTCCCGCTCCTCATCGGGCTCAATCGCGAGCAGCGACTGGTCCTCGAGTTTTTGACTAGCCGGCATAAAAAAACGTACCTCCTGGGTTTGGATTCAGGCTCCCGGAGCCTGTTTTCCCCACGGACGTGGGGTTGTCGAGCTCTACTTAAGTCCTTGAGAACTCGGGCCTTTGAGTATAGGGATTGAGGGAGAGGCTGTCAATGAGAGCTCCAGAGCCGCCTGGATCTCGCTCCGGACGGCCTCGTCCACCTCGACGGCGAGCGCCGCCCCCAGGGCCGCGCGGGCCTCCTCCCCGCCGATCCGCCCCAGCGCCCACGCCGCGTGGCCGCGCACCAGGGGCTCCCCGTGTCTCAGGGCTTCCGCGAGGGGTATAACATGCCGGCGCTCCCGGCGATTCCCCATCGCCACGGCGGCGTTCCGCTGCAATCCCGCCAGCTTGGCCCGCTTCATCGGGCTCCCCCGGAAGCGCTCGACGTACTCCTCCCGGGGGAGGCGCAGCAGCCGCGCCAGGGTCAGCTCGCCGCGCTCGGGGGGCAGCTCCATCTCCGGATGCACCGCCCCGGCCGGCTCCCGGTTCCACGGGCAGACCTCCTGGCAGACGTCGCACCCGAACACCCACCCCCCGACCATCCGCCGCGCCTCCTCGGGGAGCGGCCCCCGGTGCTCGATCGTCCAGTAGGAGATGCACCGGTTGCTGTCCAGCCGGTACGGCTCGGCCAGCGCTCCCGTCGGGCAGGCCTCCAAACAGAGGGTGCAGCTCCCACAGAGATCCGTGACCGGCTGAACAGGACCAGGATCGAGATCGAGGCTCAGGAACAGCTCGCCGAGCAGGAACCAGGAGCCCCCCTCCGGGTGGAGCAGCATGGTGTTCTTCCCCACCGCTCCCATCCCCGCCCGCGCCGCCAGCTCCCGCTCCAGCACCGGCCCGGTGTCCACATACCGCCGCGTCTCACATCCCGGAAACGCCGCCCGGACCCGCTCTTCCAGCCCCCGGAGCCGAGCCCCCATGACCTCGTGGTAGTCCTTCCCGCGGGCATACCGGGCCACCCGGCGCCAGAGGTCCCCCGCGGGCTCCGGCTGCCGCGTCCCGTCCTCGCGATCGAGGGGGTGGTACTGGAGAGCCACGCAAAGCACGCTCCGGGCCCCCGGGAAGACCTGCGACGGATCGACCCGCGCCTCCACCCGCCGTCCCAGGTACTCCATCCCCGCCTGATCCCCCCGCTCCAGCCACCGCGTCAGGGCTTCCCCGTGCTCCAGAGGCTCCAGCCGGGCCACCCCGGCGCGATCGAAGCCGGCTTCCAGGGCCCAGGATTGGAGGAGGGTGGGGGTAGGGCGGGGGCTCATAGGGGTAGGATAGTCTTGGCTGAGAGAGACGCTAAGCGTAGTCTTTCCTAGAACGTGGCTTGGTCCAAGGGGATTCCGGAGTGCATATACGCAGAGTGAAGATCCGCAACGTCCGAGGCTTCAACGAGGTTGACCTGGATTTCAGTCGGCCGGATGGGAGCTTGGCTGGCTGGACGGTGCTGGCAGGACGGAACGCATCGGGCAAGTCAACTCTCTTGAAAGCCCTAGCCCTTGCGACTTCCGGTACAGCTGGGGCTCAAGCGCTCTACGGCAGCTTCGTTGACTGGCTGAGACTCGGAACCGACCTGGCTGAGGTGGAAATCCAGATCCAAGTTTCGCCCGACGACGTGAAGGGAGCTTTCATTAGAGATCCCCACCATCGGTCAAGCAGCATGGAATGGACCCTGATTCCCGACGAATCTGAGCCGAGGATCAAACTGAAAACACAAACCAATGAAGATTTCAATGGCCCCTGGCGGACGAATAACCCCTTGGGCTGGTTCCTTGCTGGATACGGGCCGTATCGCCGGCTCTCTGAACGTGCTAGCGATGAGCACAGGCTCCCGGTACGTCTCTCCCGCCTGTTGAGTCTCTTCCGAGATGTGCCGCTCATGGAGTGCGTAGAATGGCTCCAGCAGGTCCACCTTCGCAAGCTGGAGAAAAGGCCAGGAGCGGCTCAACTCGAACAAACAGTTTTGACAATCTTAAATGACGGTCTATTGCCAGATGGTCTCCGCTTAGATGAAGTGGACTCAGAGGGAGTCTGGACTGTCCAGCATGGCGTGCGCCTTCCTCTTGGAGGGCTCAGTGATGGTTATCGCACGACGGCCGCCTTGGTTCTAGACATCATCCGTCTCCTTCACGACTGCTTTGAAACTCTGGAGGTGGACGAAAGTCGCCGCCAGGTACTCCATACTGGCATCGTTCTCATCGATGAAGTCGATCTGCACCTCCACGTCTACTGGCAAAGGGGATTCGGCTTCTGGCTCAAACGCCACTTCCCGAATATCCAGTTCATCGTCACCACGCACAGCCCCTTCATCTGCCAAGCGGCCGACCCTCGCGGCCTGATCCGCCTCCCGGCACCCGGAGAGGACCGGCCCGCCGAGCACGTCTCGGAGGAGCTCTACAACACCGTGGTCAACGGCAGCATCGACGACGCCGTTCTGACGGAGCTCTTCGGCTTGGAAACCCCCTATTCCGAGCCCGCGGAACGACTACGGGAGGACATTGCCCGCCTCGAAGCCAAGCTCCAGACCGGCAAGGCGTCGGACAAAGACCGCCGTAAGCTTCAGGATCTCCGCTCCCGTCTCCCCCAGAACTTATCCACCGATGTAGAGCAGGCACTCCGCAAACTGGCCGCTGGGGAATGAAGCGCGTCCAGCGGTTGCCGCTCAGCTCAGAGACCCTGGCTTTCCTGCGTCGGCGCTCCGAGGCGGTCGCCGCCGCAGCCAATGCGCGGGCGGAAGCCGGGCGGCTCTGGGATCTCCAGGACAACAAGGCCTTCCGGGAAATCCGGGAGGTTCTGCGGAGAATGGCGCCTGGCATCGAGCGCTGCATGTACTGCGAGGACAGCCACGGGACCGCCATCGAGCACTTCTGGCCCAGGGCCGGCTATCCGGACCGGGCCTTCGACTGGCTCAACTACCTGATCGCCTGCTCGGGGTGCAACAGCAATCACAAGCGGGACCAGTTCCCTCTGGACGCGGCAGGACAGCCCCTGCTCGTAAATCCGGCGGAAGAAAATCCGCTGGACCACCTGTCCTTCTCCCCTTCCACGGGTCTGTACCAGCCGCTGTCGCCCAAGGGAGATCCCTCGATCCAGGTCTTCGGGCTCAACCGTATAAGCCTGACTTTGGGCCGGGTGGATGCGTGGACCGCCCTGAACGGGCTCCTGGTGGTGTATGCGGGCTGCCGGATGACAGGTGACGAAGAGAGGGCTGACAAGATCGAGACGGCCGTAAAGAGGCACCCGTTCTCTGGAGTCCTGGCCGCCCTGCTCCAGATCGCCGAGGGCCCGGCCGCGGACGTTCTGATCCCCGCGGAATGCCTCCAGGCCCTCCGGTCTCATCCGGAGATTCTCGGCTGGATCTGATTGGAGCCCAAGGACTTAACTCTGCTTTGCCAGATTCGGCGTGTGTGACTCGCCTTGAAAGGCGGGCACCCAGGATTCGGGGCGGATGGCCCGCCTCGCGGGGCGAGCGGTCCAGGATTCGGCTTGGGCGGCAGCGAATTCGGTCACAATGAGTAGGCCATGGCAGAGGCAGAGCCCCTCGACTGGAAGGAGATCGACGTCCGGCTGGGCGAGGTCGAGCCGGAGATCGTCCGCGAGGTGCTGCTCGATCTGCTCACGGACGACATCTCACCGGTGATCGCGCTCTCCCGCCTGCTCCTCGCCTTGGGCGGCGCCGCGGAGACGGAGGAGCTCCTCGCCGTCGTGGCGCGGCGCTGGGGCCGGCCCCTCGATCGCCGGCTGCGGGAGATGGCGGTCCTCCTCCATGACCACCGGGAGGGGTGCGACCGGGTGGCGGAGATGCTGCGCGAGCACCCCGATCCCCTGCGGATGTCCGGCCCGCCCGAGGAAATCGTCGCCACCTTCCGCCGCTTCTTCGACCGCTCGGTCACCCGCAACGAGGAGGCGAGCGTGGCCGCCTACTCGCTCGGCGATCCCAAAATCCTCTCCTGGGTGACCGAGGAGGTCGTGGCCCAGCTCCGGGACTGGAATCTCCTCGGCCCCGACCGGTCGACCCTGGAGATCGGCTGCGGCATCGGCCGCATGCAGGCGGCGCTCTCGCCGTACGTCGGTGAGGCGCTTGGAATCGACATCTCGCCGAACATGGTCGAGGCTGCCCGCCGGCGCTGCGCGGGCCTCCCGAACGTCTTCTTCTCCGTCAGCTCCGGCCGCGACCTCGCCGACTTCCCGCCCGAGCGCTTCGACCTCGTCTACGCGGTGGATTCCTTCCCCTACGTCCACCAGGCCGGTCCGGAGGTCGTGGAGACCCACTTCCACGAGGCGGCCCGGGTTCTGAAGCCCGGAGGGGAATTCGTGATCCTCCACTTCTCCTACCGGGACAGCACCGAGGAGGATCGCGCCGAGGTCCGCAAGCTCTCCCGCGCCGCCGGCTTTACGCTGGTGATGAACGGGGCCCAGCCCTTCAAGCTGTGGGATGGGGTGGCGTTCCGGATGCGGAAGGGGTAATCTCTTCCAGCATGAAAACTCCACCAAGAACCACAGGGAACATCAAAAAAGTCGGAATCCGAGATCTTCAGAGACATCTCGGCTCCAACATCGGAGCCCTCCAAAAGGGGGACATTCTCGTCGTCACGAGGCGAGGCCGACCCGTGGCGCGCATCCTTCCGGTTGAGCTCCCCGAGGTTCCCGTAGACGAGAAGATGGAGCTTTTCATCGCAGCGGGGCTGGGCTCTTGGAACGGCCGCAGGCTATCAGCCGACGCTCCCACTGTCACGGTGCGTGGGCCGAAGACGGTCGCGGAGCTCCTGCTCGAAGACCGGGATTGATCTGCTGACGCGGCCCGGGCCCTGGCAAGGATCATTCGTACCAGCAACCGCCTACGGTATTCCAGGACGTGCAGGTGGTGATATGCCCGGGCCGGTCCGTCCAGGACGGGCACGAGCAGTTGCCGGTCGTGGTCGGACAGTGGAGATCGCAACTTGGATAGCCGATCGCCTCCGCGCGGGGCGCCGGCACGAGCGCCGAGAGACCGAGCAGGACCGCAAGACCGAACAGCTTTCTCATGGTTTCACTCCTTTCGAGGCCGGAGGCTCCGGTCCTCTCTCTACACGGTGCTCCGGACGGCAGAAAGGAGACCGTGCTCCCCTGGATCTTATAGACTCTCGTCAGCGGCGCCCGCGTTCCCGCACGCCGCGCGCTTTTTATCCAAGAAGATGACTTCGAGAGGAGAATCCGGTATGTCCGATTGGGTCGAAGAGGGCGAGACCGCCCCGGATTTCACCCTGCCCGCCGACGACGGCAAGCAGGTCAAGCTGTCCGATCTCCGCGGCAAGCCCGTGGTGCTCTATTTCTATCCGCAGGACGACACGCCCGGCTGCACCAAGGAGGCGTGCGCCTTCCGCGACCGCACCCAGGATCTCAAGGCCAAGGGGGCCGTGGTGCTCGGGGTCTCCCCGGACGACGTGGCCAGCCACGGCCAGTTCCGCGACAAGTACAGCCTCAACTTCCCCCTCCTCGCCGACGTCGGCCACCAGGTGGCCGAGCGCTACGGCGCCTGGCGGGAGAAGAACATGTACGGCAAGGTCTCGATGGGCATCCAGCGCTCCACCTTCCTGATCGACGGCGCCGGCAAGGTCCGCAAGGCCTGGAAGAGAGTGAACGTGGATGGCCACGACGAGGCTGTGCTGGCGGCGCTGGGGGGGCTGTAGGCCGCATCCAATGTAGGGGCGGCCCTGCGTGGCCGCCCTGGGTGGGGGCCCTGGTCCGCGAAGTCCCCCACCCACCCTGGGCGGCCACGCAGGGCCGCCCCTACAGAACATCCGTCATCCTGAGGACGGTATTCTCCCCCACCCCACCATCGAGTAAACTACGCGCCCCGGACCCCTCTCCAGGGTTCCTCCCCGACAGAAAGGGATTGAATTGTGATGGATTTCTTCCAGCAGATGGTGGAGATGGGTCACGAGCGGGTGCTCTTCTGCTCCAATCCGGAGGTCGGCCTCCAGGCCATCATCGCGGTGCATTCGACCGTGCTCGGCCCGGGGCTCGGTGGGTGCCGGATGTGGCCCTATGGCAGCACCGAGGAGGCCATGCTCGACGTCCTCCGCCTCTCCCGCGGCATGACCTACAAGGCGGCGGCGGCCGGCCTCAACCTGGGCGGCGGCAAGGCGGTGATCATCGGCGACTCCAGGAAGGACAAGTCCGAGGAGCTGTTCCGCGCCTTCGGCCGCTATGTCGAATCGCTCAACGGCCTCTACATCACCGCCGAGGACGTCGGCACCAATACGGAGGACATGGAGGTCGTCTACCACGAGACCCGCTGGGTCACGGGCCTGTCCCCCGAGCTCGGCGGCGGCGGCGATCCCTCGCCGGTGACCGCCTTCGGCACGCTCCAGGGGATCAAGGCCGCCGTCCAGCACCTGGGCGACGATTCGCTCCAGGGGCGCTCGGTGGCGGTCCAGGGGCTCGGCAGCGTCGGCTACAACCTGGCGCGGTTCCTGCGCGACGAGGGGGCCAAGGTCTTCGGCACGGACATCGATCCCGAGCGGACCGCCCGGGCGCGCGAGGAGCTCGGCGTCGAGATCGTCCCGCTGCACGAGATCCTGGAGGTCGAGTGCGACGTGGTGGCCCCCTGCGCCCTGGGAGCCGTGATCAACGACGAGTCGATCCCCAGGCTGCGCTGCCGCATCGTGGCCGGAGCCGCCAACAACCAGCTCAAGGAGGACCGCCATGGCCAGGAGCTGCACGACCGGGGGATCCTCTACGCTCCGGACTACGTGATCAACGCCGGCGGCCTGATCAACGTCTACAACGAGCTGGTGGGTTACAACCGCGAGGTGGCCATGCGGATGGCTCGCGGTATCTTCGCCAACATGGCGCGGCTGTTCGAGATCGCCCGCGCGCAGTCGATCCCCACCTACCTCGCCGCCGACCGGCTGGCCGAGGAGCGCATCGCGCGGGTGAAGGGGCTCGGCGGGCAGCACTGGGTGCGGACGATCCGGCGGCGCGCGGTGGAGCCCTAAACGACCTTTTTCCGGGAGGGACTCCCATGAGCTCTCGTCCTCTCCTTCTCTCCGCGATGGCTCTCCTGGCTCTCACGCTGGGAGCGCTCCCCGCCGCCGCCGCTCCTCCGATCTGCGACGGCTCGACGGCCCTCACGCTGATCGGCATGGACACCGCGTCCGGCCGCACCCTCTTCGCCATGCCGCCGATCGCCGACGGCCAGTCGAGCTGGATCGTGGAGCTCGACGGCGACGGCCGGGAGGCCCGCGCCTGGCCGGACAACCCCAAGGGGCGCTACGGCGGCTCCGTGGGACCGGGTCCGGTGGTGGCCGCCACCCCCTGCGGACCCTCCTGCATCCAGCCGGTGCGCTGGAACGCGGGCACCTGGGAGCCCCTGGGCGACTCCCTCTCCGCGCCGACCGCCACGACCGCGGACCCCACCTACGACCAGGCCGGAGCGCCCTGGTTCCTCCTCCACGGCGTGAGCGGCACGGCCGGCCAGGAGCAGGCCTGGGCCTTCCGCTACGAGGGGCGGGACTGGCGGAGCCGCGGCTCGATGGTCGTCGTCGGGGTGGGCCAGCCCTCGGCGCTCCCCGCTCCGCAGCGCAAGGACGGCGTCCTCACCGGCACCGGCCTCTTCTCCGCCTCCGGCCCGCCGGAGGCCTGGGTGAGCGGCCTGCCGGGGATCAAGGCGGAGCGGCGGGGGCAGCTCATCGCGCTGACCGGCACCTCGGCCGCCTACGTCTCGGGGGACGGGGTCGTCTATCTCTCGGGAGATTCGGGGAAGACCTGGCGCCGTTCGACCTGGACCCCCTGGGGGACGCAGGGCGCGGTCGGCATCTGGCGCCAGGGGAAGGATTACTGGGTGGATTTCCCCTTCGGCGACCACCGGGGCGCGCTCCGTCTCGTCTGGTTCGACCACCGGGTCCCCGAGGAGGAGAAGGTCGTCCTCTCCCGTCTGACCCCGAGCGGCGACTGGCTCAAGCTGACCGAGATCCCCGGCGAGGTGAAGACCAAGAACGGCGAGAAGCTGGGCATCACGCAGATCCTGGTCCCCAGGGGGGACAACTGGCTCCTCCTCACCGGCTGCGCGGCCACGGCGCAAGGGTCCGGCCTGGTGCTGCGGGTGTTCGACGGCAAGACCATCTCGGAGCCCCGGTTCGTGCCGCTGCAGATGGCGGTGAAATAGGGGCGGGGAGGAGGAACACGGACGAGCACGGACAGACAAAGACGGGCACGGACCTCAAGGAGCAGTCCCTGCTCGTCCATGTCTGTCCGTGTTAGTCCGTGTTTGTCCTTGCTCTGCTACCCCCGCCGCCCGATCTCCGCCGCCATCCTCTCCACCACCTGATCGATCGTCAGGTCCGAGGAGTCGATGAAGGTGTAGGAGGGGTCGCGGGTGAGGGGGGAGTCGGTGCGGGTGCTGTCGCGCAGGTCGCGGCGGCTGATCTCGCCCACGACCTCGTCGAAGGTGACCGGGCGGCCGGCGCGGGTGAGCTCCTCGTAGCGGCGCTTGAAGCGGACGTCGGAGCGGGCATCGAGGAAGAACTTGTAGGGGGTGTCGGGGAAGACCCGGGTGCCGATGTCCCGCCCTTCCAGGACGGCTCCGAAGTGCTCCGCGGCGTCGCGCTGGAGGAGGACCATGCGCTGGCGCACGTCCGGATAGGAGGCGATCGCCGAGGCCGCCTCCCCCACCTCCGGGGTGCGGATGCGCGACTCGACCGGCTCGCCGTCGAGCAGGACCTCGAAGCTGCCGTCCTCCCGGCGGCCCAGCCGCACGTCGGCCTCGGCGGCGATGGCGATTACCCCTTCGCGGTCGAGCGGATCCACGCCGCTCTCCAGCACCTTGAGGCCGACCGCCCGGTACATGGCGCCGGTGTCGAGAAAGGGGACGCCCAGCCGCTGGGCCAGCCGCCGCGCCGCCGTGCTCTTGCCCACGCCCGAGGGACCGTCGATGGCCACGATCAGCGGGTGATGGCTCACCGGCTCCCCTTGGGCTTGCGGGCCGCCTTGCGGACGGGCGTCACCTTCTTCGCGGCGGCCCGCTTCGGCGGCGCGGCTTTCCTGGCGGGAGCGGCCTTCTTCTCCTCCGGCGCCCGGGCGGACTTCATAAGCCTGCGCACCTCCTGCTCGGTGAGCTCCCGCAGGGCGCCCAGCGGCAGCTCGGGATCACGGAGGGGGCCGATCGCCACCCGGCGGAGCTTCTGCACGGGGTGGCCGATCTGGAAGAACATCTCGCGGATCTGGCGGGTGCGCCCCTCGGTGATCTCGACGATCCACCAGGAGTTGTCGCTCTCCGGCTCCCCGCGGCGGCGGGCCGCGGTGGGTTTGAAGGGGTTGCGGGCGGTGATCCTGGCCGGAGCGGTGCGCTTGCCCTCGATCAGCACGCCGTGGCGCAGGCGGTCGAGCTGCGATTCGGCGGGCGTCCCCTTGACCTTGACCTCGTAGGTCTTGGTGCTGCCGTAGCGGGGGTGGGCGATCCGCTGCGCGAATTCGCCGTCGTCGGTGAGCAGGAGCAGCCCCTCGGTGTTGTAGTCGAGGCGGCCCACGGGGACCAGGGCCTTGCGCATGCCCGGCGGCACGAAGTCCATGACGGTCTTCCGCCCTTCCGGGTCGGAGACGGTGGACATCACCTCTTTGGGCTTGTTGAGGAGGAGATAGCGGTGCTCCTGGGAGGCCGGCTGCACCCGTTTGCCGTCCACTTTGATGGCGTCCCGCTCCGGGTCCGCCTTGTCCCCCAGCCCGGCCACCCGGCCGTTGACGGTGACGAGCCCCTGCTCGATCAGCTCCTCGGCCTTGCGCCGCGAGGCGACCCCGGCGCGGGCCAGGATCTTCTGGATGCGCTCCTCGCTCATGGCCTTCCCCTCTCCCGGTGAGGCCTCACGTCGTCTCCGCCTCTCTCTCCTCCAACTCCGCCACCTCGCGCAGGAAGGCCTCCTCGCGGTCCTCGCCGGCCGCGGCCTCCTCGCCGCCGCCATGGGAGATCCCCGCCATCTCGGCGAGCCGGGCCATCTCGCTGGCGTCGCCGGAGCCGAAGCTCTCCTCGAGCTCTTCGAGCGGCGGCAGGTCCTTCAGGCTGTTGAGACCGAAATGGACCAGGAACTCCCGCGTGGTGCCGTAGAGGAAGGGCTTGCCCACCACCTCCTTGCGGCCCACGATGCGCACCATCCGCCGCTCGAGCAGGGTCTTGAGCACCCCGGCCGGGCTGACGCTGCGCAGCTCCTGGATCTCGGGGCCGGTGATCGGCTGGCGATAGGCGATGATGGCGAGGGTCTCCAGCGCCGCCATCGAGAGCTTGTTCCCTCCCGAGACGTCGAAGAAGCGGCGCAGCCAGCCTACCATCTCGGGACGGGTCGCCAGGCGCACGCCGCCGGCCACGTCCTCCACCAGCACGCCCCGCCCTTCACCTTCCGAGAAGCGGGCGAGCACCGCCTCCAGCGCCTCGGCCGCCTGCTCGCGCTCCTCCTCGTCGAACAGCTCCAGCAGCTTGGTCCGCGGTACCGGCTCGGAGGAGACGAAGAGGATCGCCTCCAGAGCCGCCTCCATTTCACTCCGTTCGGTCATACGCCGATCGCCTCCCGGTCAACGTCTCCCAAATCGCGCGTGGTGCGGTAGAGCAGGATGTCACCGCTCTCGGTCTGGTGGACGCGCACCAGGTTGAGACGCGCCAGCTCCAGCACGGCGAGGAAGGCGGCGATGGCCTCCGCCCGGCAGGAGCGCGTCTTGAGGTCGGCGATCAGGTCATACGGATGCCCGGCGTCGAGGATGCCCATCAGCCGGTCGAACTGCCCGCGCACCGAGTACGCCTCCAGGGAGAGCTGGATCGGCGGCGGATGCTCGCGGTCGTAGCGGACGAGGGCGGTCTTCAAGGCTCCCAGGAGGTCGAAGAGCGAGACCTCGCCGAGGTCGATCGTCTGCTCCTCGTCCTCGGGAAGGCTGGGCAGCGGCTGCGGCCTGCGCGTCCAGATCCCCATGCGCAGCCGGTCCACTTCCGCAAAGGACTGCGCGGCCTCCTTGAGGCGCCGGTACTCGAGCAGGCGGTCGACCAGCTCCTGGCGCGGGTCCTCCTCGGGCTCCCCTTCCGCCTTGGGCGGGCGCGGCAGGAGCATCTTGGACTTGAGGTGGATCAGCAGCGCCGCCTCATAGACGTACTCGCCGGCGACGTCCAGGTTCAGCACCTCCATGAGCTGTAGGTAGGCATGGAACTGATCGCAGATCGTGGCCACCGGGATGTCGGTGATCTCCACCCGGTTGATCTTGATCAGGTGGAGCAGGAGGTCGAGCGGCCCGTCGAAGATCGGCAGGTGGACCTGCCAGGACCCGGGAAGCCCCGCCGGGCCCTCTCCACCCTCCCCCACCTCTGCGGGCGCGGGCAGCTCCGGCGCCGTCTCCATCTCCGGGACAGCCTCCGGGACTGCCTCGGGCGTCTCGTTCTCGTCGCTCATCCGGTGACCACTTTCTGCAGGGCCTTGCGGTAATCGAGCCCGATGGCGGAGCGCACCATGTCCATGGTCTCGGCCGTGCGCTCGCGGGCCTTGCGGGACCCTTCGAGGAGGATGTCGAACACCGTATCGCGGTCGCGCTCCAGCTCGGCCCGCCGGCGGCGCATCGGCTCCAGATAGTCGGTGAGGATCTGCGCCAGCAGCTTCTTGTCGTCCACGCAGCCGATCTGGGCCGCCCGGCACTCGCGGGCCACCCGCTCCTGGATCTCCGGCGGCGAGACCAGCTTGTGGAAGTCGTAGAGGTTGCAGACCTCGGGGCGCCCGGGATCGCTCCGCTTCAGCCGCTGGGGATCGGTGAACATCTGCTTGCACTTCTGGAGGATGACCTCGGGGGAGTCCGAGAGGTTGATGGCGTTGCCGTAGGACTTGGACATCTTGCGGCCGTCGATCCCCGGCACCTTGGCGGTGGGGGTGAACAGCGCCTGCGGCTCGGGGAAGACCTCGGAGCCGTACAGATAGTTGAACCGGCGCACGATCTCGCGGCTGATCTCCAGGTGGCTCGCCTGGTCCTCCCCCACCGGCACGAAGTGGGCGCGATAGATGGCGATGTCCACCGTCTGGAGGACCGGGTAGCCGAGGAAGCCGTAGGTCGAGAGGTCCTTGTTCTCGATCTGCTGCATCTGCTCCTTGTAGGTCGGCACCCGCTCCAGCCAGCCGAGGGGGGTGAGCATCGAGAGCAGCAGGTGGAGCTCGGCGTGGTCGGGCACCATCGACTGGACGAAGATCGTCGAGCGCTCGGGATCGAGGCCGGCCGAGATCCAGTCGATCACCATGTCGATCGTGTTCTCGGCGATCTGCGAGGGATCGGCGTAGTCGCTGGTCAGGGCGTGCCAGTCGGCCGCGAAGTAGTAGCAGCGGTAGCTGTCCTGCAGCTCGACCCAGTTCTTCAGGGCGCCGAAGTAGTTGCCCAGGTGGATCTTGCCCGTCGAGCGCATCCCCGACAGCACAATCTTCTGTTCAGTCACTCGTCTCCTCCTCGGGAGGGGTGGATCAGGCCCGGGCTTGCCGGAGCCCCGGAATCATAAGCGGCGGAATTCGTTTGCGGAAGCTTCAGGCGCCCGCCACGGAGACCGGAGAGGCCGCGATCAGCCGCCGGTCGACCTCCACCAGCAGGCTCTCGTTCTCCGCGAGGCCCCACCATTCGATCCAGAGGGCCCCCGCCTGCACGGCGAACGCGGCCCAGAACAGCGCCTGATGGACCCAGGGCGGAGCTCCTTTGGCCGCCACGGCGCCTCCCACCAGGAAGGTGGCCATGATCAGGACGGCCGCCAGCAGGATCGCGGGATAGCAGATCCGCCGCAGGCGCCGCGACCGGGCCAGGGGGGCGGCATCGAGCCCGCCTTCGCGCACGGCGTCCCGGATCACCTTCCCCGTGCCGAGCAGGTAGAGCAGGATCCAGAAGTGCGCCAGCATCAGCGGCAGGGTCGACGCCAGCGCCGCGATGACGTGGCGGGGCATGCCCGGATCGGCCGGCGAGTGCAGGCCATAGCCGAGCGCGGCCGTGACGGCGACCCCCACGGTCGCCAGGGCTCCCAGAAACCACAACGAACGTCCCATCATCCGACTCCTTCCGCGCTCCGTTCGATCGCCGCGCGCCAGCTCGCCGCGGCCACGGCCGGACGGTAACGCTCGGCCACCCGCCGCCGCCCCGCCTCCCCCCGCCGCCGCGCCTCCCCGGGGTCCGTGAGGACCTCCTCCAGCGCGCGGGCGAGGGCTTCCGGGTCTTCCGGCGGCACCAGCCAGCCGGTCTCGCCGTCCACCACCACCTCCGGAATGCCGCTCACCGCGCTGGCCACCACCGGCACGCCGGCCGCCATGGCCTCCAGCACCACCAGCGGCATCCCCTCGTAGATCGAGGGGACCACCAGGGCCGCCGCGCCGCGGAGGAGCGTCCGCACCTGCGCGGCGTCGCGGTTGCCCAGGAAGGTCACCGCGGGCCCCAGCTCCGCCGCCGCGCGCTCCAGGGCCGGCCGGTGCTCGCCGTCGCCGGCGATCCGCAGCACGGCTCCAGGGATCTCGCGGAGGGCTTCCAGCAGGACCTCCACCCCCTTGCGGATGCGCAGGCGCCCGACGAACAGGAGGTAGCCCGGCGCCCCCTCGACCTCGCCGGCGGGCGCGATCTCCAATCCGCCCGTGACGTTGGGGATCACTCCCACCTCGCTAACCCGGTAGTCCCGGCGGAGCTCGGCGGCGGTGGCCGCGCTGGGCGCCAGCACCACGTCGGCGGCGCGCACGGTGATCAGCCCGAGCAGGATCTGGAACGGCGCCTTGAGCCACCGGAAGCGCATCTCCACGCCCCCCGGCCGGCCAATTATTTTCCCCGAAAAGCGCTTGCCACCCGCCACCAGAGGCCGCACGGCCCGCAGCTCCTCGACGTAGCTCACCTGGAGCAGGGCCGCGAGGAGCGGACGCGGCGCGATCACGCTCCGCGCCGCCCGGACCAGCAGGGCCGCCAGCGCGCCGTCCGACTCGTGCACCTGCACCACGTGGGGCCGGAAGCGGCGGAGCGCCCGCCAGGCCGCCGGCACGATCGTCAGGGGGAAGAGCACCTTGGGGCCCGCGGCGCCTTGCGGACCGCGGCCCAGCACCTCCACCTCGTCTCCAAGCTCCCGCAGGCCGGCGGCCAACTGTAGCACCTGTTCACCGACGCCGGAAACGTCCCGCGGCGGCAGGGTGTTGGCGATGAGGAGGACGCGCATGTCAGGAGAGCCCCTCCGTTATGGCAGTACCCTCGGAGCGTCCTGCCCTCCGAATCCTCACCCCCTGGCCCCCTCTCCACTTCGTGGAGAGGGGGAACGAAGAGGAGACGATCTTGCCGAGCTTGGCGCGGATGCTGGTCGCAGGGCCCCCCCTCTCCACGAAGTGGAGAGGGGCCGGGGGTGAGGCCTCGAAGGGTACGACGTCTGAGCTTCGCAGAGGCTTCATATTGGCGCTCTCCGCGACTCCACCGCCTTCTCGAGCTCCCGCAACGCCGCCGCGTCGAGCCGCCCCAGCATCTCGCGGGCGTCGTCGCGCGCCCGCACCAGCCAGTCCCAATCCTCGGGCAGACGGGCGGCCTTGAGCGACGGCAACCCGGCCTGGCGGGTCCCCAGCAGGTCGCCGGGGCCGCGGATGGCCAGATCCCGCTCGGCGATCTCGAAGCCGTCGGTGGTCGCGGCGAAGATCTCCAGCCTCCGGCGGGCCGTGTCGGCGAGACGGCCATGGATCGCGATACAGAGGCCCGGCGCGGCGCCGCGGCCCACCCTCCCCCGGAGCTGGTGGAGCTGGGCGAGTCCGAAGCGCTCGGCGCTCTCGATCACCATCCAGGTGGCCGCAGGGACATCGAGACCGACCTCGATCACCGTGGTCGCCACCAGCGCCCGGATCTCCCCCGCGGCGAACGCGCGCAGGGCCCGCTCCCGCTCCGGGAACGGCATGCGGCCATGGACGGTCCCCACCGGAAATCCCGCCAGGACCTCGCGCACCCGCGCCTCCACCTCGGCCAGCGAGGCGGCGTCGATCTTCCCGCTCTCCTCGATCAGCGGCGCCACCACGTAGGCCCGCTCTCCGGCCTCGACCGCCGCGCGCAGCCGGCCGTAGACCTCCCCGCGGCGGCGCGCCGGCACCACCTCGGTCCGCGCCGGTGAGCGGCCGGGCGGCAGCTCGTCCAGGGTGGAGACGGCGAGGTCGCCGTAGGCCGTCATGGCGAGGGAGCGGGGGATGGGCGTGGCCGTCATCACCAATAGGTCCGGCCGGTCCCCCTTGCGGCGCAGCAGCTCGCGCTGGGCCACGCCGAAGCGGTGCTGCTCGTCGATCACCACCAGTCCCAGATCCTGGAATTCGACCGTCTGCTGGATCAGCGCGTGCGTCCCCACCGCCAGCCGCGCCTCTCCCGAGGCGAGCTCCGCGCGGCGACGGCCGGCGTCCGCGGCGGAGCCGGTGAGGAGGATGGTGCGCCAGCGGTCCCCCAGCAGCCGCGCCAGGCTCGCGAAATGCTGCTCGGCCAACAGCTCGGTGGGCGCCATGAAAGCCCCCTGATGGCCGCTTTCCAGGGCGGTGGCGAGCGCCAGGGCCGCCACGATCGTCTTGCCGCTCCCGACGTCCCCCTGGAGCAGCCGGAGCATGGGATGGGGACGGGCCAGATCGGCCAGGATCTCCCGCATCACCCGCTCCTGGGCGCCGGTCAGCGGGAACGGCGGGATCTCCTCCAGGACCTTCCGCAGCCGGGGGCCGCTCCGGTAGCGCCGCGTGCGCGGCTCCGCTTCCTCCCGCAACCGCAGGAGGGCCAGCGCCACCTGGAGCTCCAGAAGCTCGCCGTAGATCAGCCGCCGGTGCGCCGGGGTACGGCGCTCGTTCAGGGCCGCCACGTCGGCGTCCGCCCCCGGATGATGGAGCGCCTCCAGGGCCTCGCCCAGCGGCGGGAGATCGTAGCGCTGGAGAAGCTCCAAGGGCACCATTTCCGGCACCTCCCGCGGGAGGTCGGCCTGCCGGAGGACGCCGTCCAGGATGCGCCGCAGGGCCGCCGGCCCCACCTTGCCGGCCGCCGGATAAACGGGCACGATCCGGTCCCCGTGGACGGCTTCCCCTGCCCGCTCGCAGGAAGGATTCACCAGCTCCAACCCCTCTTTCGCCTGCCGCACCGGTCCATGGAGGACAAATTGATCCGACCGATCCGTCGGATCCGTCGGATCCGTCTGATGCACCAAATAAGGCCGATTGAACCACACCACCGGCAGCCGGCCCGAGGCGTCCTCCACGAAGCCGCGCACCAGCGAGAAGCTCCGGCGGCGGGTGCGGATGCGGCGCACCCCCACCAGCCGCCCCCGGAAGGTGGCGGCGCTTCCAGCCACCGCCGCGGCCACCGGCAGCACGCCGCGGCGGTCCTCGTAGCGGAAGGGGAGATGGAAGATCAGATCGCGGACCGTGTAGAGGCCGGCGTGGGCGAGGTCCCTGGCGCGCGCGGGGCCCACGCCGGGAGCTGCCTGGAGGGGGGCCTCGAGATCCAGAGCGCTAGACGCCCTCGAAGCGGAGGACGACCACGCCGAAGCGCAGCTCGTCGCCCGTCTTGATCTCGGAGGGGATGCCGGTCTCCAGGCGGCGGCCGTTGAGGAAGGTGGCGTTCATGGTGCCGATCTCCTCGCCGAAGAAGTACTTGCTGCCGCGGCGGTAGATCTTGGCGTGGCGGCGGCTCACCGAGCGCTGGTTGTCCACGGGGGTGAGGTCGATGTCCGGATAGATGCCGGTCACCGGGTCCTTGCGGCCGATGGTGGTCTCCGAGCCGTTCGAGAGGTGGAACTCCATGCCGGACGGCGGGTGCACCAGCCGCTCCGGCCCCTCGGCCGGCGCCTGGATGTCCGGCCGCGGCATCTCGCGCGAGGTGATCTTGGTGCCCAGCAGCGACTTGATCATCTCGTCCGTCTCGCGCAGGCGGCGGGAGAGCTTGCGCATCATGCGCACGGCGATCTCGGGGTTCCCCTGCAGGAGCTGGTCGAAGGTCGAGCCGTTGATCTGCAGCAGCCGGACGTCCGTGGCGGCCCGCGCCGTGGCGGCCCGGGGGAGGTCCTCCAGCACCGACATCTCGCCGAAGAAGTCCCCCTTCTCCAGCACGGCGAGCACCTGCTCCTCGTCACCGACCACGTTGAGGATCTCGACCTTCCCCTCGTTGATGATGTACATCTCCGTGCCCAGATCCCCCTCACGGAAAATGTATTCGCCGGCCTTGTGCTCGACCGCGTAGCCTTTTTTGCCGGAAGGCACGGGATTGGGTCCGGTGGAGCCGTTGCCGGTGGTCTTGAACACTGGGTTCGCCATGCGCGACCTCTTCCTCCGCTTCCTCCGCCGCTGATCGTCTCGCCACTAATCGTCGCCGAGCACGAGCCGGCGGGCCTCGCCGTCCAGCCGCGCCGGCAGCCCCACGGGGAGCGTCCGGTTGGGCGCGACGTGCCCGCTTTCGAGGCCCCAGGCGAGCGGCCAGGAGAAGCCCGCGAGACCGTCGGCGATCAGCGCCGGCCAGTCCGCCGGCGCGTCCTCCGGGTCCTGGCTCTCTCCGAGGTGGCCGACGATCATGCCCGCGATGTTTTTGAGATTACCCGAGAGCCCCAGGTGGGTCAACATGCGGTCCAGCTTGTACGGCGGCTCGTTGACGTCCTCCCAGAAGACGATCCCCCCCGCGAGGTCGGGGGCGAACGGCGTGCCGAGCGTGGCGGCGAGCAGACTGAGGCAGCCGCCCAGCAGCGGCCCGCGGGCCTCGCCGTCCGCCGGCGCGCGCAGCCAGCGGGTGAACGGCTGCGCGGCCGGATAGCGCCCGGCGAGCGCGCCCAGGAGCGAATCCTCCTCCTCGCGCGACAGCCCGCGGGCGAGGTCGGCGGCCACCAGCGGCCCGTGGAAGGTGACCAGCCCGAGCCGGCGCACGATCTCCAGCAGGAGCGGCGTGAGGTCCGAATAGCCCACGTAGGCTCGTGGGTGGCGCCGCAGCAGGTCCCAGTCGATCCCAGGGAGCAGGCGCATCAGGCCGTAGCCGCCACGGGTGAAGAGGATGGCGCGCAGGCTCGGATCGGCCGCCAGGCGGTGGAAAGCGGCCAGCCGCTCGGCGTCGCTCCCCGCGAACAGGCCATGGCGCGACAACAGATTGTCAGCCAACACGGGCTCGAAGCCGAGCCGGCGCAACGCCTCCAGGCCGCGGTCGAGCCGCTCCGGATCGACGGGGCCCGAGAGGGCCGCGACCCCGACCCGGTCGCCGGGGCCGGCGGGCGGGGGGAGCTTGGCGGGGGGGATCAAAGCGCCGGAGATCTCCGTAAGCCGAGTTCTGTCTCCCGGCGCGGACGCCGGTGAGCGGTCATTCCTCTGGGACCGGCGTTGCCGCCGGCCTCGAGCAACCTACCCGGAAGCGGCCCCGCGCCCGGCGAACCGGACGCGAAGGCGGGACGGGCGGCCCGCGTACCGCTCCCCTATTTGGTCTTGCTCCGCATGGGGTTTACCGTGCCTCCGCCGTCGCCGCCGGAGCGGTGCGCTCTTACCGCACCGTTTCACCCTTACCGGACCCCCGAAGGAGCCCGGCGGTCTGTTCTCTGTTGCACTTTCCGTCGCGTCGCCGCGCCTCGCCGTTGGCGAGCATGCTGCCCGTGGGAGCTCGGACTTTCCTCTCCGCGCAGGCCCGAAAGCCCCGCGAAGCGACCGCCTGGAGATCTCCGGCGCGTGGGTATTGTAACAGGGCCGCCCGGGGATTGATCCCCGGGCGCCCTACCGCCGCCCCCCGATCTCCTCCTCGGGATCGAACACCTCCACGTCCGGCGCGTCCTCCCACTTGCTGGCGCGGGCGGCGCGGGTGCTCGTCCCGGTCGTGGGGTTGGCGGCGCGCCACTCGCCGGCGGCGATGCGCTCCTCCACGTCGTGCAGGGCGGCCGCCAGATCGGGGTCCCGCGAGCCGAGCGCCATCGCCTGCTGCAGGCTCTCCGCGGCCGCCCGCAGCCAGCGGGGGTTCTTCGCCTGGAGCTTGCCGAGCAGGGCGTAGAGATCCGCCTGCGGCGAGATGCGCACCGCCTCGCGCAGCACCTCGATGGCCAGGTAGAGCTCGTCCTTGGAGACCAGCTCCAGGGCCCGCTTGTAGTAGCGGTCGGCCACGTCGCGCATCTCCTCCCGGCGCTGGCTCGGCGCCGGGCCCAGCGCCGCCGACCACGCCTGGGAGGACATGCCGCGGTCGTAGGCCCTGCGGCGGTCCGGCTGGGAGAGGTTCAGATAGGCCTGGGTGACCCGCTCGAAGAGCATCTCGAGCACACCCTCGCGCCCCTCCAGGCTCAGGAGGGGAGCGTTCACCGGGTGGACCAGCCGGGCGATCTGCTCGTAGGCGTCGTGGATCTCCTGGGCCGTGGAGGTCGGCGGCAGGTCGAGGAGCTGGTAAAAGCTCGCGTCTCCCGCCTGCCGCAGCAGGCCAGCCACCCGCCCCCGATGGAAGTCGGGATCGAGGTCGAGCGGGCGCTCGGCAAGTCGCCGGGCGATCCTCTCCGAAAAAACCCGGAGCTCGTCTTCCGTCGGGAAGTGAACGTCAGATCCCATGAAGAGACGTATTGTACCCCGGCCCGGCGCTCCGCGGGCTCTTTTCATATGATTGAAGATAGATGACGAGCCGCTTGCGATCCCTCCTGCCGTGGCTGGCCATCCTCGCCGTCGCGGCCGGGGTCCGCCTGCCCACGCTCACCGCCGGGCTCCCCTACCTGGGCTACGTCGACGAGGGGCACGTGCTCCATCACGTCAACCATCTCCTCGTGTACAACACCTGGGAGCCGGACAGCTACAGCTACCCCTCCCTCCCCTTCTACCTCGTCGCCGGCGCGACCCTGGCCTGGTCGCCCGTCTACGCGCTCACCCACGGCCATCCGCTCTTCGACGATCT
>DASXJP010000497.1:0-10045 GCA_036497345.1 Thermoanaerobaculia bacterium | reverse complement strand
AAGGGGTACGCCGCCGGCAGCTGGCGCTGGGAGAGGTAGCCGGGGAAGAAGAGCACGTGCGGGCTCGCCGGGTCCGCGCCGTCGAGGGCCCTCACCCGCTCGCCGAGGAGGTCCCGGAAGCGCCAGGCCTGGCGCAGGAAGCTCTCGTCGCGCTCGCGTCCGGTGCCGGCGAGCTGCTCGCCCAGGAGGTTGGTGAGCGAGATGGGGGAGAAGGCGCCGAGCAGCTCGGCCATCCGGGCCTGCTCGATCTTCCGCAGCAGGCCGCCGCGGCGGATCGCCTCGCGCCGGGCATCGCGCAGGTCCTCCGCCGCGGCCGAGACCTTCTCCCAGGCGTAGCCGTCCGCCGCCGCCCACTTGGTCGGCCGCCAGTGCCCTTCGCGATCCGCGTACTCGCGCGACACCTGCCGGTCGATGGCCGCGAATTGCCGCTGGATCTCCTGGTTGCTGGGGAGCGGCCGCAGGCGGTGGGCCAGGAGGCCGCTCACCGCCGGGGCCACGATCAGACCTGTCACCCACAGCCAGGTCAGCACGCTCAGGCTGATCGAGGAGTCGCTGGACAGGGTGGAGACGAGCAGGGCCGCCAGCACGAAGAAGAGAGCCGCCCAGAGCCCCAGGAGGAGGACGAGGAGCGCTCTCCCGAGGTCGGTGGGGACGAAGGGGACGCCACCCACGGTCCAGGCGAGGCCGAGGCTCAGGGCGGCCCCGGCCAGCAGGGGGGCGGCGAGGCAGGTCCAGAGGGCGAGGATCTTGCCCGCGAGCACCCGCGAGCGCGGCACCGGGTAGGAGAGGAGGAGCTTGAGGCTCCCCGCCCGGCGCTCGCCGCAGACCCCATCGAAGCCCAGCAGGAAGGCGAGCAGGGGGAGCAGCACCCGCAGGACGAACATCCAGTCGAGCGGCGACGCCGGGGAGAGCCGCGGGTTGCCCTGGGTCGAGCGCCCGATCCGGGGCGCGACCAGGGCGGAGAGGGCCTGCTCGCAGAGGTCGGGGGTGGTGCTCTGGCCGCCGTCGGCCACCCAGGAGAGCCGCCACGGGGCCTTCATCGCCGGGTGGCGGATCGCGGCGACCTGGTCGACGGTGGCGCCGGAGAGTTGGGCGTCGTAGTCCCGGGCGATCGCCTGCTGCGCGAGCCGGCTATTGTGGTACCGGGCACCGCCGCCGACCGCCGCGAAGGCCATGACCGCCACCAGCAGGGAGGCCGCGGTGAGAAAGCGGCCGCTGGCCGCCGTCCGCCGGAGCTCGTGGCGGAAGATCGTCCCCAGCGCGCGCGGCGGGGTGGTCCAGGGCCCGGGCAACGGCGCGGGCGGGGGAACGGGAGCGGTCCTGAGGAGGGCGGATTGGGGCATGGCTCACACCAACTGCAGGTTGCGGAAGCGCGCCCAGACCGCGACGGCGGCCAGCCCGTTGAGGCCGAGGAGGGCCGCCGCCGTCGTGGCGCCGTCGCGCAGCGCGGCGACGAGGTCCGTACCGGAATAGGAGAAGCGGGGGAGATCGCCGAGGCGCAGCCGCCGGGAGGGGTCGCGCTCGATGGCCTCCCGGTCGCGGCGCACGCGGGCCTCGTTCGCGGGCTCGCTCAGGCGGGCGAAGAGCCGGCTGGCCTGCTCCGGTCCCACCGTCTCCGGGGTGAGGCCCAGGTAGAGCGGCCAGGGGCGCAGGCCGCCCGGCGGATCGTCGGTGAACCAGCGCCAGGAGCCGAGCGCCCCCCGCTGCGCCAGATCGGCGAGGAGGTCCCGCCGGTAGATCCGGCAGGCGGCGAGGAAGCGTTCGGACTCCGCGAGCGAGGTGCCGGCGAGGTCCCCCGCCAGGCGCTCCAGGAGGAAGGCGGGGGAGAGGGCCGCGAGGGTGGTCTCCACCCGCTCTCCGGCCTTCTGGCGCTCCTCGTAGCCCTGGCCGAGGGCGAAGGTGCGGTCGGCGAGCCGCAGGCCGGCGGCGATCTCGCGGCGGTAGTAGGCCGCGAGCGCGTCGTAGTAGGCGGCCGAGCCGAAGCGGTAGCGCGCCGCGCGGTGCGCCCCGCTGGTGAACGAGATGGCGGTGTTGCCGCTGACCTGGGCCAGCAGCGGGAAGCGCTGCCGCTCGGCCGCCATGCGCTCCTCGTAACCGGCGGTGAGCTCGGCGCTGCGGGCCTCCCGATCGCGACGGGCGCCGTCGGTGGGGAGGAAGTCGGCGGCGGCCGCCGCCACCGCCGGCACCAGGATGACCAGGAACAGCCAGACGAAGACCGCGCCGGCCAGGGCCTGGCGGCTGTTCCTCACCCAGGCCGAGAGGAGCAGGCCGAGCAGCAGCATCAGGCAGAGGTAGGCGAGATAGGCGCCGCCCAGGCCGGCGACGCGCAGCCACTGGTCGGCGGTGAAGGGGGCGGCGATCGCCAGGCGGCAGATCGCCAGGCTCACCAGCATGCCGGCGCTCAAGGGGAGGGCGATGACCAGGAGGTTGCCGGCCAGCAGGCCGCAGAGCACCGTCCAGCGCGACACCCCCTGCGCGAGCACCGCCCGCAGCGTCCCTTCCTCCCGCTCGCAGGTGATCGCATCGCAGGTCAGCAGGAGCGCCAGCAGGCCGAGCACCACGCTCACCACCCGCGTCAGGTCGGCCGCCCGGACGGTGGGCAGGAGCTCGTTCCCCCAGGCGCTGCCGCTCGCCTCGGTGGGGATGTTGAAGAGATTGATGACGACGTCGGTCCCCATCCGCGGGTCGAAGCCCTGCTCGAAGACGCTCAGCGGCTCCGGCGGATGGACGACCAGGGGTTGCAGATAGGAGTAGACGGTGACGCTCGCCAGCTGCCGCTCGGCGTTCGCGGTGCGCTCCCGATAGGCGCTCAGCCGGCGGTTGTAGTCGTGGACGGCGATCTCGGTCGAGGAGACGGCGAGCACCAGCGAGAGCAGCGCCCCGGTCCAGAAGCGGAAGCTCGCCAGTTGAAGGAGGATCTCCTTCTTGATGATCGCGGCCAACGTCCGCCGCCGGTAGCTGTCGAAGCCTCGCATGATCGGAATGAAGATGGCGATGATGTCGCGTCCTGTCTCCCCGCAAAAGTATATCCGCGGTTGTGCAGGCCTCGTGCCATATGCCGTTCCGGGGGTTTTCCCTGTGACGTGCGAGCAACGAGCGGGGGGATCCCGACGTCCGGGAGTAGGCGCTTACCCGCCAGCGGGTAACGCATTACTCAAATCACTCCTCCCGCGGCGCGCTCTCCCCCTGAACGGGACCTGGCAACGCCCTTGCACTTGGGTCCTCACCGAAGATTGCAAGCGTCAGAAAAACGGAATTGTGAGGGGTCAATGCTCCGTACCAGCAGCTACACCATATTTGTCGATTTACCGCTGCAATCCGGTCTGCAGGATGAGGTGCTGCTGGTCCACGGCTACACCGGGGCCTACGATCGGGTTTCGAAACCTGTCGCGGAATTCCTGCGCGCCCGCCGGGCCGCGGCGCCGAAGCCTTTATATGGCGAATGGGCCGCGGAGCCGTCCGCCGCTGCCGGAAACGCGGCGGCCGCGCCCGCGGACGCGACGATCGCGATCCTGCGCGATCAGGGTTATCTGACCGAGCTGACGCCGCTGGAGGAGGAGACCTTCTTCGCCCGCCTGGCGGTGCGCCTCCACGAGCGCGCCCTGCGCCAGCCCCCCAGCTACATCTTCATGCCGACCTACGACTGCAACCTGCGCTGCTCCTATTGCTATCAGGACCACATGCGCACCGATTGCAGCTTCGCCCACCTGCTGCGCGCCATGAAGCGTCCGCTGGTCGACCGCATCTTCGCCGCCCTGCCCGGGCTGGAGGAGCGGCACGGGCTGGGAGCGGGCCCGCGGCGGCGCAACATCGGCTTCTTCGGCGGCGAGCCGCTCCTCGCCGCCCACCGCCCGCTGATCGAATACGTCCTGGGAAAAGCTTTCGCAACGGGCGAGGCCGACTTCTGGGCGGTGACCAACGGCACCGAGATCGACGCCTACCGCGAGCTCCTGGGCCCCGGCGGCATCGCCCGCCTGCAGATCACTCTCGACGGCCCGCCCGCCGAGCACGACCGCCGGCGCGTCTATGCCGACGGCAGCGGCTCCTACGCGCGGATCGCCGCCAACATCGACCTCGCCCTGGAGCGCGGCGCCGCGGTCAGCGTGCGGATGAACGTCGACCGGAGCAATATCGAGCGCCTGCCGGCGCTCGCCGACGAGATCGTCGCCCGCGGCTGGGATCGGGCGCCGGGCTTCTCGGCCTACACCTCGCCGGTGCGCGGCGGCAGCGGCACCTTGAGCTCCTGGGACCTCGACCGCCGGCTCACCGCGATGCGGGAGGAGCATCCGAGCCTGCGGGTCCTCGAGCGTCCGGACGAGGCGATGCGGGGGCGGGCGCGGCGCATCTTCGCCGACGGCGGCGTGATCCCCAGCCTGCGGCCGAGCTTCTGCGGCGCTCACGACCGGATGTACATCTTCGATCCCTTCGGCGACATCTACGCCTGCTGGGAGCGGACCGGGGACGCGAAGGTGCGGATCGGCCGGGTGACCCCCGAGGCGGAGATCGAGCTCGACCAGGAGCCGCTCGCGCAGTGGCGCGGCCGGACGGTGGCCAGCAATCCGGTCTGCCGCCGCTGCCGCTTCGCGCTCCACTGCGGCGGCGGCTGCGCCGTGCTCGCCCTGGACAAGAACGGAAAGTTCAATTCGAACCACTGCGACGGCTTCGGCTCCCGCTTCCGCGCGAGCGTCGCCGAAGCCTACCTTGAGCACATTTCCGGAACCGGCCCGGCGGCGGTCGCCGAACGGGTCTGCGACCTTTGATTCGGGAGGAACGATGAAGACGAAGCTCGATGCGTCGAAAGAGATGGTGTGTTTGAACGGAGCCGCTTTCCGCCTCGACCGCGAGGCGGCGCAGGCGGGGCGCCTGGAAGAGCTGCTGGACGCGACCCTCGCCCAGGTCTTCGGCGGCGATCTGGTGGGGACCATCGTGGGGGGGCTCATCGGGTGCACCGAGTTCACCTGCAACATGTACGCGCCCAAGTGAAAAACCGAAAATTGAAAAACCGATAGGAACGTCCGAGGAGCCACCGTGATCCATTCCCTGATCGATCGGCTCGCCAGCCGCGCGGCGGAACAGCGGGAGGCGCTCGCCTTCACGTTCGAGCCCGGCGATGACGAGACGGCGCGGCTCTCCTACGGCGACCTGGACCGCGGGGCGCGCGCCGTCGCCGCCGCTCTGCGCGAGATCGCGCAGCCCGGGGACACGGCCCTCCTGCTCTATCCGCAGAGCCTCGACTTCCTGGTCGCCTTCTGCGGCTGCCTGTACGCGGGGGTGATCGCCGTGCCGATGTTCCCGCCCAAGCTGAGCCGCGCCGACGCGCGCCTGCGGGCCGTCGTCAAGGACTCTCTGGCGCGGGCCGTCCTCACCGACCGGGAGACCTTCGCGCGGCGGGAGCGGCACCTGGAGACCCATCCCGAGCTGGCGGCGCTGCGCTGGCTCGACACCACGGCCGCGGCGGAGCCGGGGGACCTCGCGCTCCACCGGCCGGCGCCGGACGACCTGGCCTTCCTCCAGTACACCTCGGGCTCGACCGGCACGCCGCGCGGCGTCATGGTGTCGCACGGCAACCTGCTGGCCAACATCGAGGACCTCGACCGCGGCTTCGCGCACGAACCGGTGAGCGCGCTCGTCTCCTGGCTGCCGTTCTATCACGACATGGGGCTGATCTACGGCCTCCTCACGCCGCTTTATAAAGGTTTTCCCTGCCACCTGATGGCGCCGGCCTTCGTGCTGCAGAGCCCCCTGCTCTGGCTGTCGTCGATCTCCCGGCACCGGGCCACCCACAGCGGCGCGCCGAACTTCGCCTACGACCTCTGCGCCCGCGCCATCACCCCCGAGCAGCGGGCCGGTCTCGACCTCCGCTGCTGGCGGATGGCGCTCAACGGCGCCGAGCCGATCCGCCGCGAGACCCTGGACCGCTTCGCGGCGGCCTTCCGCGACTGCGGCTTCTCGCCGCGCGCGTTCTGCCCCGGATACGGCCTGGCCGAGGCGACCCTGAAGGTGACGGCGCTGCCGCGCGACCGCGAGCCGGTCTACGTGCAGGCCGGCCGCCAGGCGCTCGAGCGCAACCGGCTGGCGCCGGCGGGCCCCGGGGAGGAGGCCGTCACCCTGGTCTCCTGCGGCACCAGCGAGATCGGCACCCGGATCCTGATCGTCGACCCCGAGACCCGGCGGCTCTGCGCGGCGGGGGAGATCGGAGAGATCTGGGTGGCCGGCGAGACCGTCGCCCGGGGGTACTGGCAGCGGCCGGAGGAGACCCGGGAGACCTTCGAGGCCCGCCTGGCCGACACCGGGGAGGGGCCGTTCCTGCGCACGGGGGACCTGGGGACGGTCCACGAGAGCGGCCTGCTGGTGACCGGCCGGCTCAAGGACCTGCTGATCTTCCAGGGGGCCAACCACTACCCGAGCGGCATCGAGGCCACGGTGGGCGGCTGCCACCCCTCCCTGCGGCCGGACGCCACGGCCGCCTTCGCCGTGGAGATCGCGGGGGAGCCGCGGCTGGTGATCGCGCAGGAGGTCAAGCGCTCGGCCCTGCGCCGCCTCGACGTGCCGGAGGTGGTGGGCGCGGTCTGCCGGGCGGTCGCCCTGGGGCACGACCTCCAGGTCCACGCCCTGGCGCTGCTGCGGCCGATGAGCATCCCCAAGACGTCCAGCGGCAAGATCCAGCGCCGGGCCTGCAGGGCGGACTACCTGGCCGAGCGGCTGAGCGCCGTGGCCTCCTGGTCCCGGAGCGTCGCGGCGCCCGCCCAGACGCCCGCGCCGGTGGCGCCCGCGCGCGCGGAGAAGATCGAATCCTGGCTGATCGCGGAGGTCGCCGCCCGGCTCGGCCTGCCCGCCGAGGATCTGGACACGGGGGAGCCGCTGGCCCGCTATGGCATGGGGTCGGCCGAGGCGGTGCGGCTGTCGGCCGCCCTGGCCGCCCGGCTGGGCCGCCCGGTGCCGCCGACGATCGCCTACGACCATCCGACGATCGCGGCGCTCGCCTCCTACCTCTCCGGCCTGGCGGCTGCGCCGGCCGCGCCGGTGGACCGCGGCGCGCCGGCGGCCGGGCCCATCGCCGTCGTCGGCATCGGCTGCCGCTTGCCCGGAGCGGAGGGGCCGGAGGCCTTCTGGCGGCTGCTGGCCGACGGGGTGGACGCGGTCTCCGCGGCTCCTCCCGAGCGCCGGGACGCGGCCTCCCACGCCGGCCGCCGCGGCGGCTTCCTGCGCGACGTGGCGGGCTTCGACGCGGCCTTCTTCGGGATCTCGCCCCACGAGGCGAA
The DNA here is from genome assembly GCA_036497345.1 of Thermoanaerobaculia bacterium. Classification (GTDB taxonomy): domain Bacteria; phylum Acidobacteriota; class Thermoanaerobaculia; order Multivoradales; family UBA5704; genus DATARR01. The sequence goes on along the minus strand of DASXJP010000497.1, from coordinate 2,783 downwards.
GCGGATGGACCCCCAGCAGCGGCTCCTGCTGGAGGTCGCCTGGGAGGCCCTGGAGCATGCCGGCATCCCGGCCGACCGGCTGGCCGGCGGCGCCACCGGGGTCTTCGTCGGGGTCTGCGGCAACGACTACGGGCGCTTCCAGACCGCCGATCCGCGCGGGATCGACGCGTACGCGGGGACCGGCAACGCCCTCAGCCTGACCGCCAACCGGCTCTCCTATGCCTTCGACTGGCGGGGCCCCAGCCTGGCGGTCGACACCGCCTGCTCCTCCTCGCTGGTCGCCCTTCACCAGGCCTGCGCCAGCCTGCGGGCGGGGGAGTGCGACACCGCCCTCGCCGGCGGGGTCAACCTGACCCTGACCCCCCACTGGACGGCCGCCTTCACGGCCGCCGGCATGATGGCCGCGGACGGGCGCTGCAAGACCTTCGATGCCGCCGCCGACGGTTACGGGCGGGGTGAGGGGTGCGGCCTGGTGGTGCTCCGGCGTCTGGCGGACGCGGTGGCGGCCGGCGAGCGCGTGCTGGCGGTGATCCGCGGCTCGGCGGTCAACCAGGACGGGCGGAGCAACGGGCTCACCGCCCCCAGCCGCCCGGCGCAGGAGGCGGTCCTCAAGGAAGCCTTGCGGGCCGCCGGGGTGGGGCCGGAGAGCCTCGGCTACGTCGAGGCGCACGGCACGGGGACCCCGCTCGGGGACCCGATCGAGATGAGCGCCCTCCAGGCGGTGCTGCTCGCGGGGCGCCCGGCGGACCGCCCCTGCGCCGTCGGCTCGGTGAAGACCAACATCGGCCACCTGGAGGCGGCGGCGGGGATCGCGGGGGTGATCAAGACCGTCCTCGCCCTGGACCGCGAGCTGATCCCGCCCCACCTGCACCTGCGGCGGCTCAACGAGCGGATCGCGCTCGACGGCACGCCGCTCTACGTGCCGGTCCGCGCGGTGCCCTGGCCCCGGGGCGCGGAGCCGCGCCGGGCCGGGGTGAGCTCGTTCGGCTTCGGCGGCACCAACGCCCACCTGATCCTGGAGGAGGCGCCCGCCCCGGCGGCCCCGGCTCCGGCGGTGGGCCCGGACCGGGGTTGGCACCTGCTCGCGCTGTCGGCCCGCAGCGAGACGGCGCTGGGCGAGCTCGCCGGGCGCTACCTCGCCATCCCCGATCCCGTGAGCCTGCCGGACCTCTGCTGGAGCGCCAACACCGGGCGCGCCCGGCTGCCCTGGCGGGCCGCCGTGGTCGCCGACTCCCCCGCGGCCCTGCGCGAGCGGCTCGCCCTGCTCGCGGCGGGCGCCGACCGGCCCGGGGCCCGGAGAGGGAAGGCGGGTGGCCGGCAGCCCCGGATCGCGTTCCTCTTCACCGGCCAGGGCTCCCAGCACGCCGCCATGGGCCGCGGGCTCTACGAGACCCAGCCGGTCTTCCGGGCGGCCCTCGACCGCTGCGAGGAGATCCTCCGCCGGGAGGCCGGCTTCTCCCTGCTGGGGCTCCTCGCCGGGGAAGAAGGCGCCGGCGATCCCCTCGCCGAGACCCGCTACGCCCAGCCCGCCCTCTTCGCCCTGCAGCACGCCCTGCTCGCCCTCTGGCGCTCCTGGGGGGTGACGCCGGACGCGGTCTTCGGCCACAGCGCCGGCGAGTACGCGGCGGCCCACGCCGCCGGCATCCTCCCGCTCGAAGCGGGGCTGAGGCTCCTGGCCGGCCGGGGCCGGCTCATGCAGGAGGCCGGCGGGCGGGGGGCCATGGCCACGGTCTTCGCCGGCGAGGAGGAGGCGCGGGAGGCCCTGGCGGCCGAGCCCCGGGTGGCCCTGGCGGCCGTCAACGGACCACGGCAGGTCGTGGTCTCCGGCGAGGCCGAAGCCGTGGGCCGGGCGCTCGCCGCCCTGGAGGCGCGGGGGATCAAGACCCACGGCCGCAAGACGGCCCAGGCCTTCCACTCGCCCCTCATGACGCCGGTGGCCGGGCCGTTCGCGCAGCTGCTGGCGGAGGTCGAATTCGCCCCCGCGGCGCTGCCCCTGGTCACCGACCTGAGCGGCGAGATCGTCCCCCCCGGCGGGCGGCTGGACGCCTCCTACTGGCTGCGCCACCTGACCGAGCCCGTGCGCTTCGCCGACGGCGTCCGCGCTCTCGCCGCCCAGGGCTACCGCCTCTTCCTGGAGCTCGGGCCGAGCGCGACCCTGGGAACCATGGCCAGGCGTTGCGTGGACGACACGGAGGGGGCGGTCTGGCTCTCCTCCCTGGGCCCCGAGCGCGCCGCCGAGCCGACCCTGCTGGAGGCCCTGGCGGCCCTGCACGCGCGGGGCGCGGCGATCGACTGGCGGGCCTTCGACGCCCCCTTCGTCCGCCGGACGGTCCCCGTCCCGACCTACCCCTTCGAACGCCAACCCTACTGGTACGAGCCCTCTCTGGAGTCGAGCATGACGGCCGATTGGCAAACCACACAGCCTGCATCCACGCGCCGGGCCGCGATCCTGGCGGATCTCCGGGCGGCGACCGGGAAGCTCCTGGAGATCCACCCCGAGGCGATCGATCCCGAGACGCCGTTCCTCGACCTGGGGGCCGACTCGATCGTCCTGGTCGGCCTGATCCGGGGGATCGAGGAGTCCTACGGCGTCGAGCTGCCGGTGCGCCTCTTCTTCGAGGAGGTCCACTGCCTGGCCCGCCTCGCCGCCCACCTGGAGGAGCGCACCTCCGGCCTCCCCCGGACCGCCGTGGCCTCCCCGGCTCCCGCCACCGTCAGGGCGGAGGCTCCACCGCCGGCCGGCCCCTCGGAGATCGGGCAGCTCTTCCAGCGCCAGCTCGACA
>DASXJP010000496.1:0-23655 GCA_036497345.1 Thermoanaerobaculia bacterium | reverse complement strand
CCCGCCGCCGGGGAAGGCGACCTGGCCGCGGTGGCTCGGCAGGTCCTCGGCGCGCTGGGTGAGGACGGTCCAGAGCTCGCCGGCGTCGACGTACAGGGGCACCAGCACCGCGGCCTGCCGGAGGTCGCTCGCCGCCAGGCGGCGGGGGGGCGGCGAGGCCAGACGGTGGCGGAGGGCGAGGATCCAGCTCTTCGGTTCTTCGTCGGGGGTCATCTACTTCATCCAGGGGTCTTGACCAGGTTCGATCTTAATTCTACGAAGAAACTTGGGCCACAGCGGCCTAGGCAGCGGGCCTTAGCTCGACTTGGTACCCCAGGTCGCGGAGGCGTCGCGTAAGTCTCTGGGCCGCTTTGTCCTTATCGAGTCGATCCAGGTAGTGTGGGCCGAGATCCTTGTAGTCAATGCCGTCGCGGAGGATGAAGTAGGCTGCGGTCAGGATGGAGGCAGCGACAGCTACCGCGGCTTTTTTCGGTCCTCGTCGACTGCGAAGCCGGAAAAACTGGGAGCGTAGATAGGTGTCCTTGCTCCGGGAAGCCGCCCAGGCGGCTTGAACGAGGACGGTCTTGAGCCAGCGATTGCCGTGGCGTAGTCGGTTGGAGCGGCTCTTGCCGGCACTCTGGTCCATCCGCGGACACAGTCCGGCCCAAGAGCGCAGGTGGGCTGGACTGGGGAATCGGCTCATGTCAGGTCCGATTTCCGCGAGCAGGGTCTGAGCGACGATCCGGCTGACCCCAGGAATGCTGAGCAGCCGCTGGTATTGCTCATCGAAAGGGACCAGCAATTGCTCCATCTGGGCCTCCACCTCGCGGACGAGCTTTTCGAGGCCTTCGATGTGGTCTAAGTGCAATCGCAGCAGAAAGCGATGGTGGTGCGTGACGGCGCCTTGAAGGCCGTCGAGCAGCCTCTGTCGCGGAGCCTGCAGACGCGAAGTGAGAGCCAGCAGCCGTTCCGGGTCCGTCTCTCCAGCGATGAGGCCCCGCAGAATGGCCCGGCCGCTGACGCCCAAAAGGTCGGAGATCACTCCTGTGATCTTCAGGTGGGCATCCTCCAGGGTCTTTTGCAGGCGCTGGGTATGTTGACCGATCTCGCGTACCAGTTGCTTGCGGGTCCGGGTCAGGTCCCGCAGTTGCTGGATCGGGGCCGGCGGCACGAAGCTGCCCCGGATCAAACCGTGAGCCAAGAGGTCTGCCAGCCAGGTTGCATCGTTGACGTCGCTCTTGCGGCCAGGAACGTTACGCACTGCGGCCGCATTGGCCAACGTCAAGGCAAACTGTCCCTCCAACAGGTGCCATACCGGCTTCCAGTACACCCCCGTCGCTTCCATCCCCACATGGGTGCAGCCAAGATCTCGCAGCCACTCCCCCAAGGCCAAAATGCCCGAGGTCGTCGTCGCGAAGCTTTCTACCCATCGCTGCACTCGATTGGCCTTGCCGATCCGGGCACAGGCCACGATGACCTCTTTGTGAACGTCCAGCCCTGCGCACTTCGCGTAAAGGACTTCCATTGGGGCCCCCCTTCCTGGCCGATGATGTTGCGCCGGCGTGGAGCATCTCTTGACTTGAATTCTACGAATCGTGCTCCCGGAGCCGACAGGCTCCTTCGTCACATTCTGGGGTGCTCACGATGCTCCCGGTCCAACTACTTTCCGGGCTTTCCGCACCAAAGAAAAACCGACCTCTTTGCCGGCACAACCCCAACTGTATCCCCAGTTTCATCCCCCGGGGTCGGGCGACAGCCCGGTGGAGAACTACTTTGTCAGACTGCGAGCGCCCACCCCGCCCGGGCATAAATGCCCGGGCTACGTTGGAAACGAAAAGCCGGCTGAAGCCGGCTCCGAAGTCAGAGCCGCTCCTCCAGGAGCCGGGTTCACCCGGCTTTTCGGTTGAAGCGTAGCCCGGGCATTCATGCCCGGGCGGGGAGGGCGCTCGCAATCTGACAAAGTAGAATTAAGCCGTGCCGTGCTCAGGTCCTCCGTCCTCTCCCTCCACCCCCCGCCGCACCCGCTCCACCACCTGATCGATCGCCGCCTGAAGCGCGTCCAGCCCCACGTTCCACTCCGTGAGCGTCCGCTGGAGCGGCTCGAATTCAGGGCGCGCCAGCAGCTCGGCGAGCCGGGGGAGCTCGTAGCGCTCACCCGAGGCCGCGGCACGGCGCATGATGATCGCGAGGTTGCGCAGGGCAGTTGCCCGGTGCTGCCCGTGTCCGATCACGAGCAAGTAGGCGAGCGTAGCCAACAGATGTTGGGCCGCTTCCTCCGCCGCCCCCAGGCGGTTGAGGTAGTTGGCGAGGTTGCCGTGCGAGATGGACCGATTCGCAAGATCGGAGAGCCGGTTGCTGACCGCCAGCGCCTGCCGCTGCAGGCCGGCGGCCTGCTTCGGGTCCTCCCGAAGGTCCCACAGGGCGGCCAGTGCCCCGAGATCTGCGGCCTCCCCTGGCAAATCGCCCGCTCTGCGGTCGACTTCCAGGCAGCTCTCGAGCACCCGTTGGGCTTCCTCGAGGCGGCCGAGCCGCAGCAGTGGGCCGTACCGGTTGAAGCGGGTCCTGACCAGATCGTGCTCCCCTTCGCCCAACGCTCGCTCGGTCTCTTCGCTCTCGGTGAGCACGCCGAGGCAGGCTTCCCATCGCTCGAGCGCCTCGTTGGCTTGGCGGGCGATGTCCAGGCCCGAAATCAGAGCCCGCGCCAGATGGACCGGATCAGGCGCTTCCGGGACCGGCTCGCCCGCGCGATGGCGTTGCCACCAAGCGCGGACCTCCTGGAGCCGGCTCTCGATCTCTGGCAGGGCGGTTTCCGCTCCAACCTGCATCACATCGATGCGGAGCGCCTCGAGCTCGCTCCCGAGAACGTTCACACGCGGCGAGCCGGCTCTTACCTTAGTTTCGGCGCTTCGCAGATACGTGGACTTCGCGTCGTCCAGCCGGCCGATGTTTCCCAGCGCATTCGCCCAGTTTTGGCAGATGGTCCCGACGTGGCTCCAGGCCCCTGCCTGCTCGGCCTCCGCCGCGGCCTGCTCGTAGAACGGGAGCGCCGCGTCCGGGCGGCCGCCTTGGAGCAACGCATCCGCCAGGTAAGTCCGAAAACTCCATCGGGCCTTGCCCGCCGGGACCTGCTCGACGACCCCTGCGAGCTCGGCGATCACCCGGTGCAGCAGCCGCGGGTCATTCGTCGAAGTGACGACCCAACTGGCGAAGGAGCCCAGACGGTCGAAGGCCCGAGCCCGGACGAGGTAGGAGATCCCTCGCCGGCCCGCCTCCAGCGCCCGCTCTAGCGAGCCCTCTCCTCCGCTTCTCCGAAGGGCCTGGAACGCCGCGGCGTAGCGCTCGCCGTAGGCGATCCAGACCTGGTCCTCCGTTCGACCGCCCTTCTCCTCGGGATGGGTCGCCATCCAGGCGGCGGTCCGTTCGCGGACCAGCTCGTGGAAGCCGTAGACGCCAGTCTCCTCCACCGAGAGCAGTCCAGCCCCGGTCAGCTCCGCGAGCAGCGGGCCGGCCGGTGGCACGGCGGCCTCATCCAACCAGATCGACTGGATCAGCGCGTCCGAGACGGGCTCCGCGGCCAGCGTCACCACCCAGAGGAGCTGCCGTGCGGCTGGCGAGGCGCGGTGGAGCAGCAGGTCCACGGCGCCGACCGCCACATCTTCCAGATACTTGCGCTCCCGGTTGCGCTCGGCCTCGGAGAGGTGGGGGGCGAAGACGTCGGGTAGACGGTCGAGCCCCTGAGTATCGAGAGCGTCGAGGGCCTGCGCCAGGGCCTCGCGGTCGCCGGCCAGGGCGCCCAGCCGGGTGAGGATCAGCGGATGGCCACGGCTGACTTCCAAAAGGCGCAGCGCCAGCTTGCGGCCTTCCTCGTCGCCGTAGGCCAGCCGGCGCAGGGCCTCGTTGCCCTGGAGGAACAGCACGGCCTCGGCCATCGGCAGAGGGCCCAGCGGCAGCCAGAGCGCGTTCTCAGGCGCGGCGAGAACCGCGAGGCGATGGCGCGACGTCACGAGGAGGCGTGAGCCGGTCCCCGGCAGGCTCGCGGCAAGATGGCGCAGGAGACGATCCCACTCCGGGTCCGCGCAGGCGTAGCAGCCGTCCGGCCCCGCGACCTGTTCGAGCTGCGTCTCGAAATTGTCGAGCACCAGCAGCAGGCGCTCGTTGCGCATGGCTTCGAGCAGGTTGTCGCGCATCTTCCGCCAGCGCTCCTCGCCGCTCTGCGGATTTCCTGCCGGGAGGTGGATCCGCGAGTTGGGCCTCTCCTGACAAAGCTCGTCGTAGGTTTTGCTGTACCGAGCCAGCCGCAGATCGAGCTGGCGCAGAAACTCATCGAGCGCCAGCGGCAGCGGCTTCGACTGGAAGGCGAAGACGCCGTCGAAGCGGCGGTGCCAGAGGTGGATCGCCTCGGCGATCAGAGCGGTCTTGCCCAGGCCGGCCAGACCCTGGACCAGGGCCACCGCCGGTTGCCCTTCCTCCAGGCACCGGCGCAACCGGCTCAGGGGCTCGCCGCGACCCACCAGCTCCGCGGGCCGGTCGAGCTCATGGCTGTCCGCCAAGAGCGGCTGCGGTTGCGGCCGGCGGGAAGCCAGGGCGGCGCTGCGTCCTTTCGAGACAGGCAGAGGACCCGCGGCGGCGCCGAAGAGGAGCGGCGTGGCGTGATCGACCGGATCGTGCTCGGGTGCGTGCTGGTCCACGAGCTCTCTGCGGGCTACGGCCAGCGCGCTCGCCGGCGCCTTGGGAGTGGGATCGGCGAGCAGCCGGCGATAGAAGAGACCGGCGAGGTCGCGGGCGTAGGCGTCGCCGACCTCGTAGCGCATCGCCACCACCTGGGGCACCCCGGCCGCGAGAAGCGCCAGGGCCGTGCCGGTGTAGCCCGGCTGCTCGGCGACGAGCTGCTCGATCTTCTCCGGTTCCACCTCCGCCTTTCTCACGCCCGCCTCTCCCTCACGAAGCATCGCCTCCAGCGTCTGCCAGTCGCGGACGTTGACCAGGGTGCCCGAGAGGCAGGCGCTCAGGAAGACGAGCTGGGGAATGAATCCACCCGCCCTGGCGAAGAGGTCCACCAGGGCGGCGCCGGTCAGAAGGTCCGGCTGGCCGTCCGCGCCCTGAAGCTCCAGGAGGTTGTGATGGCCGTGGCCGCTCCAGTGCACCACGTGATAGCCGGAGGCGTCGCGGACCGTCTTGCGCAGGGCGTCGCGGGTGACGCCGTGGCAGAGGATGTCCACGGCCACCCGGCGCCGCGGCATCACTTCGTCGTACAAGAGCCCGAGGAGCTGCTCGCGTTCGAGCCGCATGGCGAGCGGCCGCGAGCCCGGCGCTTCGGCGAAGACCAGGAGCACCCGCAGCGGCTCGTCCGGACCCGGCGCAGGCGGCGCCCAGGCCGTGGCCGCTCCCGGCATCTCCATCCGCACGACCAGATTGCGTTCGAAGAGAGACGGCTGGCCGGCCGCGGGGCGCGCGATCTCCCACGGCACCCGGGCGAACGCCGCCGCGAGGCGATCCTCCAAAGCCTCCGGCTGCCGCACCAGGAGCGACCGGTGATGGATTCCCGGGTACAGCTTTCCCAGGATCTCGGAGCCCAGGACGGTCTCCCCCAGGAAGACGCCGATCTGGTCGAGAAGCTCCGCCGCCGTCGCCGGCCGGCCGGTGAAGCGCATGCTGTTCGCGTAGGTGCGGACGAACGAGCCCGTGTCGAACAGCCCCTGCCACAGCGCCGCCTTGTGCTCGGCGAGCCGCACCTGGTGGGCGCCGAGTTGGCGGCCGTGCTCATCGGTCAGGCGGAGGCGGACGACGCCCGCGTCGGGGTCGACGTCGAGGGCGAAGACGGGGCCGGGGATCTCGGTGGACATGGCGCGGGATGTGGTTTTTCAGATTGTACAGGAGGGTCGGTTCGGAAGCCCCCGGTGGTTCCGCGGCGGTGCCCCCCGCCCAGAACCTCACCCCTGGCCCCTCTCCTATCGCCCTCCCGCCGTTCGGGAGAGGAGAACCCTCTGAGGCGGTGGTGCTTGTAGTCGGCTTATCGGACTGATCGGTCGGATCCGTCGGATCGGTCGGATGGCCGTGGAGCCCTACGCCATCGCATGCTCCGCCGCCCGCATCTCCGCCTCCTCGTGGTTCTCCAAAAACCACTGATACGTCCCCCGGATCCCCTCCCGCAGCTCGATGCGGTGATGCCAGCCGAGGGCGTGGAGGCGGGAGACGTCGAGGAGCTTGCGGGGCATGCCGTCCGGCTTGGTGGGATCGAAGGCGAGGCGCATGCCGGGGGCCACGATGTCGCGCACGGTCTCGGCGAGCTCGCGGATGCTCAGGTCCTCGCCGGTGCCGACGTTGATGTGGCCGTCCTCATCGTAATGGCGCATCAGGAACAGGCAGGCGTCGGCGAGGTCGTCCACGTGCAGGAATTCGCGCTTGGGAGAGCCGGTGCCCCAGACCTCGACTTCGTCCCGTCCCGCGACCCGGGCGTCGTGGAATTTCCGCATCAGCGCCGGCAGCACGTGCGAGCTCTTGAGATCGAAATTGTCGTGCGGGCCGTAGAGGTTGGTCGGCATCGCCGAGATGAAGTCGCAGCCGTACTGCCGGCGGTAGGCCTGGCAGAGCTTGATGCCGGAGATCTTGGCGATGGCGTAGGCCTCGTTGGTCGGCTCCAGCAGGCCGGTGAGCAGATATTCCTCGCGGATCGGCTGCGGGCATTCGCGCGGATAGATGCAGGAGCTCCCCAGGTAGAGCAGTCTCTTCACCCCGTGCAGATGGGCCGCGTGCACCACGGTGCCGTGGATCATCAGGTTGTCGTAGATGAACTCGGCCGGCCGGGTGGAGTTGGCGAGGATGCCGCCGACCGTGCCCGCCACCAGGAAGACGTAGTCGGGGCGGTTGGCCCGGAACCAGTAGTTGACCGCCGCCTGGTCGCGCAGGTCGAGCTGGTCGCGCGTGGCGGTGAGCAGGTTGTCGAACCCCTCCGCGCGCAGGCGGCGGAGGATGGCGGAGCCCACCAGGCCGCGATGGCCGGCGACGTAGACGCGGGCGGAGCGGGGGATCTCAGTCGCCATAGATTGTAAAGAAATGTACCACGGTCACCGCGCGCCGGCTTGGCGCGAGGTCAGGGTGCGGACCGACGCCAGCAGGGTGCTCGCCCGGCGGTCCCAGCTCTCCCCCTCGGCCACCCGCCGGCGCTCGCGGGCGATCTCGGGGCTCTGCTCGGCCACCGCGCGGCGCACCTGGCGGACGAAGCCTTCCGGATCGTCGTAGAGGTAGACGAGCGGCTCGGACCAGCGCGCGGTCTCGGGGAGCCGGCGGGCGACGACCGGCAGGCCCATGGCGAGGGCCTCGTAGAGCTTCACCGGATCGACGGCGCGGGTGAGCGGCAGGTCGCGGAAGGGGACCAGCGCGACGTCGAGCCCGGACAGGAAGCCCGGAACGTCGCCGAAGGGGATCTCGCCCAGCGTCTCCAGGTTGGGGAGCCCCGCCAGCGCGGCCACCTCGGGGTCCTCCACCTGGCCGGCGAGCCGGAAGCGCCAGCCCGGCAGGGCGCGCGCCGCCGCCTCGAGGGCCTCGACGTCGAACCAGGGGCCGAGGGCGCCGACGTAGCCGATGGTGACGGCACGATTGCGTTCGTCCCGCGCGACCGGACCGGGGAAGGCCCCGAGGTCGACGCCGTTGGGCAGCAGGAGGACCTGCGGGCTCACCTCGCGCGGGCGCTCCGCCAGCAGGCCGGCGGTGGCGCACACCAGGTCCGCCTGGCGGATCAGCCGCGCCTCCACGGTCTCGATGGCGGCGGGCACGCCGGGGAAGCCGGCGTGGAGGTCGATGCGGTCGTAGACCAGCGGGATGCCGAGCCGGCGCGCCAGCTCCCGGCCGAGCTCGGCCCAGAAGGGGAGCTGCACCAGCACCATCAGCGGGCGCTCGTGATGCAGGCCGTCGAGGATCATCTCGGTGAGCTGGGCCGCCACGCGCCGGCCGAGCGGCTCGCGGTAGGGGTCCGGCCGCCCCGGGATGCGGATGCGGAGCACGTTCAGGCCGCCGTGGGAGTAGAGGACGTGGCGCCGCAGCGCCAGGAGGTGGCTGCGCAGGAAGCCGTCGACGTAGAGCACCGGATGCCCGGCGCGGGCCAGCGCCAGCGCCAGGTGCTGCGGGCGCTGGAAGCGGTAGCTCCAGGAGACCGCCGGCAGATAGAGGATCGGCGGGCCGGTCGGCGCGTCCTCCGGCAGCGCCCGCGACGCCACCTCGGCGTGCCCGTACCGCCCGGGCAGGGCCGCCGCCGAGCCCAGCCGGCCGCCGGCGCGCAGGTGCCGCACCGCCGCGCGCGCCAGCTCCTCCACCTCGCCGGCCGCGGTGAGGACGCGGTCGTGGAGCCGGGCCGGGTAGGAGAAGACGCTGCTCATAGTCATTCCCGCATTATCTGGAAGTTGCGGGCTCCTTGCCAACTCCAAAGATGCCGCTCCCGCAAGGCTGGCCCTCACTCTCCCAACCCTCTCTCTCCCGGCCTCCCCCCCCACCTGACGGGAGAGAGAGGGCTTTTGTAGGGGCGGCCCTGTGTGGCCGCCCTGGGCGGTGGCGGCCTTCGGAACAGGGCGGCCACACAGGGCCGCCCCTACGAAAATCTTTCCGCGGCCGGTCTCCCTCTTCTCCCGTCAGGTCGGGAGGGAGGCCGGGAGAAGAGGGCCGGGGTGATGAGGGCCAACCTGCCGGGAGCTTCAGAGCCGCCAAACTGGAACCAATCCGCCGCGAGATAGAATCCCCGCCATGACGCGCGAGGACCGCAGCCGCAGGATCTGCGTCGTGATGCCGGCCTACAACGCCGAGAAGACCCTGGAGCGCACCTGGCGCGACCTGCCGATGGAGTGGGTGGATGACGTGGTGGTGGTCGACGACGCCAGCCGCGACCGCACGGTGGAGGTGGCGCGGTCGCTGGGCCTGCACACCCTCGTACATCCGCGCAACCGGGGGTACGGGGGGAACCAGAAGACCTGCTACCGCGAGGCGCTCGCCCGCGGCGCGGACGTCGTGGCCATGGTGCATCCCGACCACCAGTACGATCCGCGCAGCATCCCGGCGCTGGTGGCGCCGCTGCTGCGCGGCGAGTGCGACGCGGTATTCGGCAGCCGCATGCTGGGTGGCCGGCCGCTGGAGGGGGGGATGCCGAAGTGGAAGTACCTGGCGAACCTCTTCCTCACGGCGGCGGCCAACGCCACGTTCTACACCTTCCTCTCGGAGTACCACTCGGGGCTGCGCGCCTACAGCCGGCGCTACCTGGAGACGGTCAACCTGGAGAGGAGCTCGGACGACTTCGTCTTCGACACCGAGATCATCGCCAAGGGGGTGTTCGCGGGCCTGCGCATCCAGGAGATCCCGATCCAGACCCGCTATTTTCCGGAGGCCTCGCAGATCGGCTTCCGGCGCAGCGTGCGCTATGGCTTCGCGGTGCTCGGCGTGCTGGCCCGCTACAAGATGCAGACCAAGGGTCTGCTGCGGAGCCGCATCTTCGAGGGCGTGCCCGCGGAGGCTCATCTCAAGCCGAGCTCCCGGTAGAGGTCCGCGAAGGCGCCGGCCGCGTCATCCGCCGAGGCGGGGAGCGCGGCGCCGGGAGCGGGCTCGCGCGGAGCGGCCCGCCGGCCGTCGATCATCTCGCGCAGGAGGCCGGCGACCCCTTCAGCTCCCAGGGCGGGATCGACCAGCAGGCCGCCGCCGTCCCGGCGCACCCGGTCGCCGATCGCGCCGTGATCGAAGGCGATCACCGGCACGCCCGCCATCCGGCACTCGGAGAGCGCCAGGTTGTAGGACTCCGGCCAGACCGACAGCAGGAGAGCCAGATCGACGCGGTCGCGCCGCAGGCGGCCGACCAGCGATCCGGAGCGGTAGTAGCCGTGGACGCGGACGCGGGGGAGGCCACGCAGGCGGCGCAGGAGCTCGGGGTCGCCACCGCCATAGACGCTCCAGCGCGGGGCCGGAGCGCCGTCCGGCGGCAGCCGCCGCACGACCTCCTCGAAGACCAGCGCCCCCTTGTGCGGCTGTACCTGGCCGACGTAGGCGACGTGCCGCACCGGCCCTTCCCGCCAGGCGAGCGCGGGGGTGACCTCCGCGCTGGCGGGCTCGATCACCCGCTGGCGGTCCGCGGGCAGGCCGGGGAACAGCTCCAGATGGCGGCGGCGGAGGAACTCGGAGGGGTAGACCACGGCCGCCGCGGCGTGGAGCAGCTCGCGGGCGATCTCCCGGCGCTTTTCCTGGAACCCCGGGCCCACGGGCCAGTCCTGGCCGAGGCAGCGCGCGCACCGCTCGGGGTCGCGCGAGTACTGGCAGAAGCGGAGCTGCGGCACCTCCAGCAGGTGCGGCCGGGGGCAGAAGAGGCTGAAGTCGTGGACCGAGAGGACCAGCGCCAGCCCGGAGCGGTGGAGATCCAGGAGCGAGGCCAGGGGGATGGACGACAGCCCCTCGACGTGCAGGGCCGCCGCTCCCACCTCGGCGGCGGCGCGGGCGGCGGCGCGCTCGAAGCCGGTGTCCCGCAGGGCGACCGGCGACGGCGGCGGGCCCTCGCCGAGCCCCAGCGCGAGCCGGCGGCCGGCGGCGGAGATCTCCAGCCGGTAGCTCTCCGCCTCGGGGTAGAGCAGGGCCAGCGGCCGGCGCCGCGCCTCGCTCTCCATGCGGGTGAGGAGCTGGAGCTGCATCCCCCCCAGCCGCGGGGTGGGGACCGTGGAGAGCACGTTGAGCACCGGGATGGGCGGCAGGTCCGAGAGGCTGGCGGCGGCGCGGAACGAGCGCCGGCGCAGGCTGTCGCGCAGGCGGTCGGAGATGCGCTCGCGCAGGGCGGCCCACCCCTCGGCCCGCAGCACGCGGCCGGCGGTCTGCAGGGGGAGGGTGCCGGAGCCGTTCACGCGGCGTCCTGTCTCCGGCGGCGGATGCGCGCCAGCTCCCGCCGCAGGCGCTCGCCGGCGGCCTCGGGGGAGTAGAGCTCGCGCACCCGTTGTCGCGCGGTCTCGATCCGCGCCGAGGCGCTCTCCGGCGCGTTGGCCAGGGCGCGCATCAGCGCGGCGGCGTGGTCGACGTCGGGCTCGGCCCACACCGCGCCGGCCGGATAGGGCCCCTCGGACTTTGCGAGAGTCGTGAGGCGGTGGCGCACCACGAAGCCGGTGTCGTCGTCGAGGAAGTCGGTCACCCCGCCGTAGCCGGTGGCGATCACCGGCTTGCCCAGGTACATCGCCTCGATCAGGGGCAGGCCGAGCCCCTCGGAGCGGTGCAGGGAGACGTAGGCGTCGCAGGCGGCGGTGAGGCTGTTCAGCGCCTCGCGGCGCAGCGTCCCCACCCGCACGGTCACCGGCAGCCCCTCGGCGCGGCGGCGGAGGTCCGCCACGTACTCCGGCTGGGTCTCCGCGTGGTTCACCTTGAGCAGCAGGCGCACCGGGCGGCCTCCCCCCCGCGCCACCTGGGCGAAGGCGGCGAGCAGGCCGTAGGGGTTCTTCCGCTCGGGCACGCTCAGGACGTCGAAGCAGAACAGGAAGAGGAGCTCGTCCGGCTTCACCCCCAGCGCCGCGCGGTCCGCCGGCACGGCCTCGGTGGGCTGGACGCAGGGGGGCATCCAGCGCACCTCCACGGGGGAGATCGCCTGGTAGGCCTCCTGGCAGAAGCGGGTCGGGGCCCAGACCTCGTCCACGTGCTCGAACGCCGGCGCGAAGCAGAGCGGGAAGTGCGACAGCTCCCAGAACCAGTAGCCGATGCGGTGCCGGCCGAGGACGAGAGGACCCGGCATCCGGCTCCGCACGGTCTCCATCATGTCGGCGTTGACGTGGAAGAGCAGCGGCTCGTAGGGGAGCCCCTGGGAGACCGCCTCGTCCGCCGCGCCCGGAGCGCCGTCGGCGCGGCCGTCCAGCGTCCACAGCGCGCACGGGATCCCCGCCTGGTCGAGCGCCGCGAGGGTCCCCCGGCAGGCCTCGCCGACGCCGGTGGGGGCCGTGGCCCAGCCGATCACGCTCACCCCCTCGGGACCCGTGGCGCGGGGCAGGACGAACGCTTCCGCCAGCGGCTCCTCCGCGGCCCCGGGGATCAAGCCGCGGCGGCGGTGCTTCTCCCACCAGAGCATGGCCCAGGCCCGCTGCCGCCAGGGCAGGGTGCGGAGCACCGGACGCACGGCGGCGGCCGGCAGCCGGTACTCGCGCCGGCCGTAGGTCACGTACCAGAGGGCGAACGCCGCGCGGTCCTCGCCGAGCGGGTCCGGGAAGGAGCGCAGGAGATCGGTGCGGCGGCGCTGCATCTCCAGGGCCAGCCGCGGCACGCGAGGCCGCCGCCGGGGATCGTGGCCGGCGTCGGCGCTCAGCCAGGCGGTCTCCTCGGGAGAGAGGCGGGCGGTCTCCCCGCGGTCCAGGAGCGCGGAGACGGCGGCCCGCGTCCGCTCCTTGCGGTCGAGGTCCTCCGCCATCCGCTCGCCGGCCCGCCGCAGCGGCTGGAGGAGCGCCGCGGTGAACGTGGGGTGGATGTGCTCCGGCGGCCCACTGCTGCCGGTGAGCCAGTGGGCGAAGCGGAGGCGGTCCTCCTGCCAGGGACGGGGGAAGAAACGCTGGAGGTCCTGGCGGTGGTCCCAGAGCAGCAGCGCCAGCCGGGGGATAGGAATCGCCGACGGGGAGTCCCCGGCCGGCTCGCGCAGCCAGTCGAAGAAGCTGTCCTCCCCGGAGGTGTCGAACGGATCGGGCCAGCGCCTCCCCTCGGGGTCGATCTGCCGCAGGGCCCGGCGGGAGATCTCCGGCACCGGCACGCCGTTGTCGAAACGGCCGTACTGGTAGGGGTAGTCCTGGACCTCCTCCTGCCCCTCGGCCCGGATGGTCTCGGCGTAGAGCCGGAAGAGGGGGAGGACGTCCGGCCGGTCGGCGAAGGTGAAGCGGTTCTGGAACTTCGAGATCATCTCCGGCCGCCGGAAGTCGTAGCCGCTGAAATGGAAGAAGCGCAGCGGCACGCCGTTGACCCGCCAGCCGCCGCCGCGCGGCGCCACCGTCCGGTGGGCCAGGTTCCAGTAGGCCACGTTGTAGCCCGGATCGCGCAGGATGTCGGCCTCCGGCAGGAAGGCCGGCGCGAAGTCCATCCAGCGCTGGTCCACGAACAGCCCCCGCTCGATATCGGTCACGCACTCGCGATAGAGCCGGCGCGACCACCAGTCGAGGAAGGGGAGGGTGCGCTCGTTGAACGCCAGGCCCAGGAAGCCGAGGTTGTAGACACCTGAGAGCAGGATCTCCCGCTCGCTCGGCACCGCCCGGTCCTCGAGGGGCGCCGTCAGGTGGGGGGTGAGCACCGCGTCCGCCGGCCCCAGGCGCTCGTAGAGCTCCGAGAGGTCGTCCAGCACCAGGATGTCGGGATCGAAATAGCAGATCCGGTCGCAGCCCAGGGTGCGGTGGAGGTGGAGCAGGAAGTACGGCTTGACCGCCGTGTTCAGCTCGACGATCGAGTAGCGGAAGGCGACGTGGGAGAAGGCCGGAATGCCGAGCTGGTCGGCGAAGGTCACCGCGAACGGCTCGTCCTCATACCGGTGGCCGGGCTGCGGCCGGTCCACGATCAGCACGCAGACCTTCCCCTCCGGGTGCCTCGCCAGGAACGAGCGGGTGAAGGCCCGCGCGTACGCGAGATAGTTGTTCGCGACGATGGTGCAAGCGAGAGGTGACTTCATGCAAGGGGCTCATTCTACTATGTCTATGGCTTCTTGCCTCGTGCCGATTCGCGTAAATCTCTTGTAAACGTCGCGTAGATCTCCTCGATCTCTTCGGCGTGCTCGTCCATTTCCTTGACCCGGGGAGGGTTGGCGGCCCAGCCGGCGATCACTCCCGGATCGGCGATCAGCCGCTCGATCCAGCCGCGGAGCGCCTCCGGATCTTGCGGGTCGAACAGGGCGCCGCAGGGGGGGCCGGCCTCCGGCGGGAACAGCTCGTCGAGCGCGCCGCGGTGGGAGGCCAGCACGGGCACCCCCTCGGCCAGCGCCTCGCGGGCGGCGAGGCCGAACGACTCCAGCCCCAGGGAGGGGACGATCAGCACGTCGAGCCCGGCGAAGATCTCGCTCCGGCGCTCCTCCGCGAAGCTCCCCTCGAAGCAGACCGCGGGCGAGGCGAGGGCCGCCAGCTCGGCCGCGTAGGCGGGGGAGATCCGCGGATTCCCCCAGATCCGGAGCGTGGCGCGGGCGGGATCGACGCCGCGGAAGGCCGCCACCGCCACGTGGATCCCCTTGTGGGGGAGGAGCGAGCCGATGACGCCGAAGCGGAGCGGCGTGCCGGGCCGCCGCCGCGCCACGGGCTGAGAGGGTCTCTCGATGCCGTAGGGGATGACGAAGGCCTTGTCCCCCGGGTTCAGCCAGCCGAGGTCGAGATAGCTCCGGTGGATGGCCTGGGAGCCCATCACGAACGCGTCCGCCTGACGGAAGACCCGCTTCAGGAGCCGCTCGCGGACACCATAGAGCGCCCGGTTGAGCAGCGGCGCGGGGGGGAGCCCCGTGAGCGGCAGGCAGGCCGTGCAGCGGCCCGGCGACGGCCCCGGGCAGAGCCGCCGTTCCGCGTCGAGCAGGTTGGCCCGCGCGCAGGGGGCCCACCAGTCCTGGATCTGATAGAGGATCGGGATCCCCCGCCGCGCCGCCTGTCCCGGCAGGGTGGTGGCGTGCCCCGCCAGGTGGTGCACGTGCAGGAGGTCCGGCCGCGTCTCCTCCAGGAGCTTCCGAAAGTCGGCGGCCAGCCGCCGGTCGTGGAGGGCGTTGCGCGACAGCGGATCGCGCTGGGTGAAGTTGTTCACCATCAGACGCACGCGGGCGCCGCCGTCCTCGACCTCCAGGGCCTCGCCGCGCTCCCGTCCGGGATCGGCGATCCGGCCATAGACGGTCACCTCCCGCCACGCCGCCTGACGCAGGGCGAGCCGGCGAGCATAGATCTCGGTGCCGGCGGAGCTCCATGGCGGCCAGCCGTGGACGAGATGGAGCACCCTCTGGGGGCCTCGGGACCGGACATGCCGGGGGCTCCGCAGCTCCGCCAGCACCCGCTCGCGCGCCGGCCGCGGAGGGTCCTCGCGCAGGAACCGGGCGATGGTGGGGAGATACTCGGGGTGGAGCCGCGCCAGGGCACGGTGGGCCGCCTTCACCCGGTTGGAACGCGAGGCGCCGAAGCTCCGCTGGCCGGCGTGATAGATGAACGTCGCGTCGTCGAGGACGTTGAGGAATCCCGCCTTCAGGGCCCGGAAGCAGAATTCGCTCTCCTCGCCATAGCCGAGCCCGAAGCGTTTCTCATCAAATAATCCCAGCCGATCCAGCGCCTTCCGCTTGACGTAGAGGCAGACGCCGACCCCGGTGGGGAGCCGCGGGCGCTCCCGCGCCGAGACCCGCTCCACCAGGGCGGCGAAGCGGTCCGCGCTCCAGCCGGCGGGCAGGGCGTTGACCTCGGCGAAGCGGGGGAGGGAGGCGATGGTGGCGTGGTTCGAGAACGGCGTGACGGTGGCGATAGCCGGATCGGAGTACGCCGCCTCCTGGAGCTTCTTCAACCAGCCGGCGGTCACCTCGGTGTCGCTGTTGAGCAGGATGACGTCGCGGTCCGAGATCCCCATCCCCCGGTTGACGCTCCCCACGAACCCCCGCCGCTCCGGATTGCGGAGGATCATCACCTGGCTCTCCTGCCGTCCCGCCAGGGCCGCCAACGCCTCCTCGACCGCGCTCTCCTGGGGGCCGTCGACCACCAGGATCAGGCGATGGCGATCGAGATCCGTATGGCGCGCCAGGCTGGCGAGGCAGGCCGCCAGCTCCATGGCGGCGCCGTAGACCGGCACGACGACGTCCACCGGCCCGGGGGCGCGGTCGGGCCCGGGATCGGGGCCTGGGGTGCTCCAGTCAAGCGGGGGGTGGCGGAACGGCATCAGAGGCGGGGATCTTATCCCGCCTACGTTCCTCTTTGGATCGGCAGCCGGCGTAACCTGTACCGCCGCTCCTCCACGATGACGATCGCCCCCTCTTCGATCTCCCTGCCACGTTCAGCGATGAGGCTCAGCAGCTTCGGTGTCACCGAGGCTGGAGTCTGATCCTGAAGGCGGAAGATGATGACGCTGGGTAGGGAGTAGGCGCCGGCGGCAAGCAGGTCTCCGAAGTCCAGGTCGAAGGTGAGGATCACCCGCTGCTCCCGTCGCGCAAGCCTCAGGATCTCCTCATCGAGCAGGCGATGGAGCCCCACCTCGCTGAGATGGACCACGTCATGCTCGCCAAGCCGTAGCTCCGCCGCCGTGCTGCGGGAGATTCCCACGTCGGCCAGGAACCTCATCAGCTCGCGATCGGGAGGGGATGGACCTCTTCGTTGGCGAGGGCGGACGCATACTGCAGCGCCTGCCGGACGTCTTCCGCCTCGAGGTCGGGATACTCGCCCAGGATCTCATCGAGGGTCATCCCGTTCGCCACGAGATTGACGAGCAGGCTCACCGTGATCCGCATGCCGCGGATACAGGCCCTACCCCCCATGATCCGGGGGTCGAAGGTGATCCGGTCGAAGGGGGTCGGAGTCATGCCCTCATCATCGCACGAACAGGTTGGATCTAATCCCTGAACCGGCCCAGATCATGGCTGAGAGTGACCCGCATCGCCGGCAGGGCCTCGATCCGTGCCCGCCGGCTCTCGCGCCCGCTCCGGTAGGTGGCCGTCAGGGCATCCCGGATCTCGGCGGGCCCCAGCTCCGCGGCGCCGCGGACGGCGCGGCGGGCCTCCATCTCGAATCCCGCCTCGGCCAGCAGGGAGACGGCGCGCTCCAGCCGATCCTTGAGCACCCGCTCGCCGAGCACCGCCTCCCGGAGCTCACCGAGATCGTCCGCCCCCGGCACCGCCACCAGCAGCCGCCCCTCGGGCTTGAGCACCCGCCGCATCTCGGAAGGGCTCAGCCGGGCGTCGATCGACAGGATCAGATCGAACGCGCCGTCCGCCCACGGGAGAAAGCGGTCGGCGTTGGCCACGATCCAGGTCCCCTCTGGGTAGCGCCGCGCCGCGAGATCGGCCGCCGCCGTGGAGAGATCGATCCCATGCGCCTCGACCCCGGGATCCTGGGCGAGCGATCCCAGGTAGTACCCCTCGCCGCACCCCACGTCGAGCACCGCCGCGCCGGCCCCAAGCCCGAGCACCGCGATCTCCTCGCGGATGGCCCGCAGGAGCGGCTCGCCATAACCCGCGTCCAGAAGCCGCCGCCGTGCCTCCACCGCCTCCGGAGGATCGCCTGGCCGCTTCGACCGCCGGTCCCGCGGCTGCAAGAGGTTGGCGTAGCCGCTACGCGCGAGATCGAACGAATGCCCGCGAGGGCAGATCAACGTGCGCCCT
The DNA here is from genome assembly GCA_036497345.1 of Thermoanaerobaculia bacterium. Classification (GTDB taxonomy): domain Bacteria; phylum Acidobacteriota; class Thermoanaerobaculia; order Multivoradales; family UBA5704; genus DATARR01. The sequence goes on along the minus strand of DASXJP010000496.1, from coordinate 6,395 downwards.
CGCCGCTCCAGGGACTCGCCGCAATGGCGGACGGGGCAGATCAGGGTGGGCATGTGGAGGAAACCCCTTCTGGGATGGCCGGTCCGGTCTGCCCTCCGAGGCCTCACCCCCTGGCCCCCTCTCCACTTCGTGGAGAGGGGGAACGTAACGGCGTCGACCTTGCCGAATCTGCAAGATTTCGCTCTCTGGGCCCTCCCTCTCCACGAAGTGGAGAGGGACCGAGGGTGAGGCTTCGGAGGGCAGACCGCCCCAGGGGGCAACGAGGCCTATGACATCTCTACTTCCGCCTCCGCCTCCGCCGTCGCCGCCGCTTCGCGCCCCCCGCCCCCGGCTTGTCCGTCTCCCCATCGGCTCCCGCGGCCTCGGCCCCCTCCTCGAAGTCCTCCTCACCCTCCTCGTCCCCCTCGTCGTCGAAGGAATCCGCGGGGGTCTCCATGAATTCGGGTCCTTCCAGGACCGGCGCCAGATCGGGCTCGCTCCGCGGACGCTCCCCCTCGGAGGCCGGCTCGGGGGCCGCCTCTTGGGAGGTATTGCCGCCGTTCTCGCCGGGCACGCCCTTCTTCTTCCGCTTGCGCCCGCCCCGGCGCCGCCGCCGGCGCTTGCCCGCACCGGCTTCCCCGGCTTCCCCGGCCTCTCCGGCCGCCTCCGGGCTCCTGCCGCCCGGCTCCTCCCCATCCTCGAAATCCTCCTCCTCGTCCTCATCCTCCATCGAGGCGAGGTCCCAGGGCTGGAAGGTGATCGCGGCCTGTTTGGGCTTCGGCGGCGGCAAGGGCTTCTCGCGCCGCCGCCACTCGATCTTCTCGTCCGGACGATGGAGGCCGGCGGTGGCGGCGATCTCGACCTCGATCTGGAACTCGCTCTCGATGTCGGCCAGCTCGCGGCGGTAGTGGTTCTGGAGGGCGTCGGCGAGCTCCGGGTGGAGGCCGATGCGCACCCCCTGGATCGAGCCGGTGGCGGCGCGCGCCTCGATGCGGCGCAGCAGCGACAGGCAGACCATCTCCTCGCTCGGCAGCCGGCCCACGCCGTTGCAGGTGGGACAGGGACGGTGCGTGCGGAGCTGCAGCGCCTGCTGGATGCGCTGGCGATTGATCTCCAGCAGGCCGTTCGGCGAGATCCGGCCCACCGTCGAGCGCGCCTTGTCCACCTTCATCGCGTCCTTGAGCACCTTCTCGACCTTGCGCTGGTTTTTCGCGGCGCGCATGTCGATGAAGTCGACCACCACCAGGCCGCCGATGTCGCGCAGGCGGAGCTGGCGGGCCACCTCGGCGGCGGCCTCCACATTCGTATTGAGCGCCGTCTCCTCCTGGGTGGCGGCGCGCGTCGAGCGGCCGGAGTTGACGTCGATCGCGGTCAGCGCCTCGGTGGCGTCGATGACGATCGAGCCGCCGCTCGGCAGGTCCACCCGGCGCTCGTAGATGCGGTCGATCTGCGTCTCCAGATCGTAACGGCTGAACAGCGGGATGCGCTCCGCGTAGCGGACCAGCCGCGTCTTCGAGCGCGGCATGAAGGCCTGGATGTACGCCCTGGCCTTCTCGAACGCCTCGTCGTCGTCGACCAGCACCTCCTCGATGCTGCTGTCCAGGTAGTCCCGGAGCGCCTGGAGGATGAGGTCCTGGTCCGTATACAGGAGGCGGGTCCCCTTGCCCTGCATGGCCGCGGTCTGCACCCGCTTCCACAGGCGGAGCAGGGCCGAGAGGTCGCGGTTCAGCGTGATCTTGGTCTGCCCCAGGGCGTTGGTGCGCAGGATGACGCCGCACCCGTCGGGCAGGTCGAGGCCGTTGGCGAGCGCCTTGAGCTTCTTGCGCGTGTCCTCGTCCTCGACCTTGCGCGAGACGCCGCGCGTGTCCTCGAAGGGGGTCAGCACGAGATAGCGGCCGGCGACCGACAGGCCGGTGGTGAGCGCCGCGCCCTTGGTGCCGATCGGGTCCTTCTCGACCTGGATGACGATCGGCTTCCCCTTCTCGAGCACCTCCTCGATGCGCGGATGGGAGCTGTGCGGCTGCTTGTAGTAGGCGTCGGGGACCACGTCCTGGATGGCCAGGAACCCGTGGCGCTCGGCGCCGTAGTCGATGAAGGCGGCGTTCAGGCCCGGCTGGATGCTGGCGATGACACCGCGATAGATGTTGCCGCGGGTCAGCCCTGCCTCCGCGACGTCCACCTTGTAGTTTTCCAGGGTGCTCCCCTGGACGATGGCGACGCGCAACTCCTCTGGACGCTGCGCGTTGATCAGCATTCTGCGGCTCAAGATGTCTCCGTAGTGGCTATCTCATGGAAAAGAAAGAGGGATGGGGTGGGGAGGGGGCGGGCGGCGGCATCTTCGCGGAGGCTTATTTTGACCTACATTGCGGAATGTGGCAACCCCGGGCCCCGCCCCTTGCTTCCGCCGCCGTTCCTTGTAAGAATGCCGCGTTCTTTACAGGCGTGTCGAACGGAGGGGCGGTGGCGGAGCACGATTCCGGATACAAGCTTCTTTTCTCCCATCCCGAGATGGTCGAGGACCTGATCCGCGGCTTCGTCCATGAGGACTGGGTGCGGGACCTCGACTTCTCCACCTTGGAGAAGGTCCCCGGCAACTACGTGGCTCCCAATCTGATGTCCCGGGAGAGCGACTGCGTCTGGAAGCTCCGCTGGAAGGACGACCGCGTCCTCTACGTCTATCTCCTGATGGAATTCCAATCCACCGTCGACTCCTCGATGGCGCTGCGCATGATGGTCTACCTGGGGCTGTTCTACCAGGAGCTCCTCAAACGGGGAGAGACCACCCCTTCCGGCAAGCTGCCTCCCGTTCTGCCGCTGGTTCTCTATAATGGATACGCGTCCTGGAGCGCCGCCCGGGAGGTCTCGGAGCTGATCGAGGAGGTTCCCGGCGGCTTGGAGAAGTACCGGCCCCAGCTCCGCTATTGTCTGCTGGACGAGATGCGGATGGCCGACTCGGAGCTCGAGCCGCTGCGCAATCTGGCCGCGGCGGTGTTCCGGCTGGAGAAGAGCTTCGATACAGAGGCCATGGAGCGGGTCCTGGAGGCGGCGAGCGAGTGGTTGCGGGAGCCGGGGCTGGGGGAGCTGAGGAAGTCGTTCACCGATTGGGTGCTGAAAGTCCTGCTCCCGTCCCGGGTCCGTGGGGTCAGGTTCCCCGAGTACCTCGATCTTGAGGAGGTCAAGGCGATGCTTGCGGAAAGCGGCTATAGCTGGTCGGATCGATGGGAGCAGGAAGGGATGGAAAAGGGGCTCCAGCAGGGGCTCCAGCAGGGGCGCCAAGAGGGGCAGCAGAACGCTCTCGCCAAGGCCCGCGGAGTCCTCTTGCGGGACCTCGAGAGGCGTTTCGGCCCCCTGCCCGAGGAGATCAGACGTCGGGTGGACGCGATCACTTCAATCGAGGAGCTCGCGGACCTTATCTTCCGCGCGGGAGCAGCCTCATCCCTCGCCGAGCTCGCGACCATCCCGTAGAGCCTCAAGACGCTCCGAAGATCTCCTTCGGGCCGGGGTGATGAGGGCCCCTCCCTGCTAAACTCCCTGTGCGGGGGAGATAATTTTCTTCATGAAACACTACGACGTGGTCATCCTGGGGGGCGCCTTCAGCGGCGCCGCGGCGGCGATCCTGCTCCGGCGGGACCGGCCGGACCTGTCCGTCCTGGTCCTCGAGCGCCTGGAAGCCTTCGACGCCAAGGTGGGGGAGGCGACCACGGAGATGTCCGGCATGTTCCTCACCCGCCGGCTCGCCATGTGGCAGCACCTGGAGCGCGAGCAACTGCCCAAGGAGGGGCTGCGCTACTGGTTCAGCAACGACCAGGTCCATTGCCACGCCGACGCCAGCGAGACCGGCGCCTACCAGCGCAGCACCGTCCCCTCCTTCCAGCTCCGGCGCGACGCCCTCGACGAGCACCTGCTGGCCACCGCCGTGGCCGAGGGAGCCGAGCTGGCGCGCCCGGCCAAGGTCCGCGACGTCGAGCTGGGGGACTTCGACCACCGCGTCACCTTCGAGAGAGACGGCGAGGCGGAGACCGTCGGCTGCCGCTGGGTGCTCGACGCCACGGGACGGGCCAACTTCCTCGGCAAGCGCCTGGGGCTGATCGAGCGCAACCGCGAGCACCCCACGGCGGCGGTCTGGTGCCGCTGGCAGGGGGTGCGCCACCTGGACGACGTCGCCGCCCGCGGGCCGCTCCATTTCTCGCGCGGCAACGTCACCTCCCGCCGCCTGGCCACCAACCACTACATGGGGTTCGGCTACTGGGTCTGGTACATCCCCCTGGGCAACGGCGAGACCAGCATCGGGATCGTCTTCGACACCCGCCTCGTCAAGCTCGACCGCGGGAGCAACATGGCCGCCGAGTACCTCGCCTTCCTGCGGTCGATCCCCGCCGCGGCCGAGCTCCTGGAAGGGGCGGAGATGCGGTCCGAGGACCTGCGGACCTACTCCAACCTCGCCTACGTCACCCGCCAGTACATGGGGAACGGCTGGGCGCTGATGGGCGACGCCGCCGCCTTCCTCGACCCCTACTACTCGCCGGGGCTCGACCACGCCTCGTTCTCCGTCGAGGCCACGGTCGAGATCGTGAAAGCGCAGACCGAGGGGAAGGAACCGCCGGAGAAGATCGCCGCCCGCATCGCCGAGCACAACGCGACCTTCGACCGCTCCTACCACCGCTTCTTCCGGGCGATCTACCAGGACAAGTACTTCTACATGGGGGAGCACGACCTGCTCTCGGCGTCCTTCCTCATGGACACCGCGCAGTACTACATCTTCGTGGTGATCCCGGCCTACAAGCTGTTCGGGAAGTTCTTCTGGATGCCCGTGCTGGGCCCGAAGCCGGCCTTCCTCAGCTACCACATGATGCGGATCTACAACCGCCGCTTCAAAGCGATCGCCCTGGCCCGCCGCGCCGCCGGAGAGGCAGGCCGCCGCAACGCCGGCCGCCGCGTCCGCGCCCTCTACGATCTCAAGATCGCCCCCTTCCACATGGCCGCCAAAGGCCTGAAGCTCTGGCTCTTCGCCGAGCTCGACAACCTGCGGCTCTCCGTGAAGCGGCTGCTCGCGGGAAAGCGGGCCGAGATGCCGGCGGTGGAGGAGATGCCAGCGGAGGAGGCGTGAGGCCGGCCGCTCAATTCTCGAGGACATAAAGGACAACAAGGACTGCAAGGACAAAGCGCCGTTCTGAGCGCTCTTTCTTGTCCTTGCAGTCCTTGCAGTCCTTTATGTCCTTGCTCCTGGCGTCTCCCGCCCCACCCCGTAGCACAGCATCTCCCTGCCCAGATGCTGAACGCGCCCCTGCAGCCTCTCGCCGATCCGTTCGGCGACGCGGATCGAGGCGCGGTTCTCCGGGTGGATGAGGCTGATGATGCGTTCCTTCCCCAGCACGGTGGCGGCATGCGCCAGGGCCGCCCGGGCGCCCTCGGTGGCGTAGCCATGCCCCCACCAGCGGCGCGCCAGCGTCCAGGCGAGCTCGCATCCGGGCCACCCCGCCGGCTCGGCGAAGCCGATCGCCCCCACGAGCGCGCCGGTCTCCTTGTGCTCCACCGCCCACACGCCGCAATGCCGGAGCTGCCAGTGCCCTACGAGAAACGCCATGTGACGCCAGCACCGGCCCCGGTCCCACGGCTCCGGCCCTCCGCTGACGAGATAGCGCACGACCTCGGGGTCCCCATACATCGCGGCATAACCGTCCAGATCGCTGGCGCGGAACCCCCGCAACCACAGGCGCTCCGTCGACAGGACCGGGATCGCTACGGCCTCCGCGTGTTCTGTGGCTTGATAATCCATGATGAGGATCATTCTTCCCAAAATAAGCGCCAAGTGTCAAGGCCATACAGCCAAATTGTGGATTGAAGATCCACGATCTTCGACGGCGGGCCAGGGGCCCATTTCCCAGATGCGCATCCAAAGAGCGCCAATCGGAGACAAACGCGGGCAGACTAAGGGTTCGTCTGAGACTCCCGCGGGCCCCTCCGCCATCCCGGCCTCCAGGCGGCCCCGCGGTCCAGGAGGTATCATGTTTCGGAGAGGACAGAGGATCTGGAGGATTGCCGCGCTGGCCCTGGCGCTTTTATGGACCGCGAGCCCGGGTTGGGCCGCGGCGCGGCCGTGGCAAAGCGAGCCGGCCGGCTGGACGCGGCTCTGGGAGAAGGCCCTGGCCTGGCTCGCCGGCGGACAGGGCTCCACCGTGGCGCCGGCCGGCCGGCCGGGGCACGAGAAGTATTCGGCTGGAATCGACCCCAACGGCCAGCCGGCGCCGGCGAGCACTGCGCAGTCGGACTCTTCGTCGCAGATCGACCCCCTCGGCAGCCACTAGGAAATAGGACCAGGGTCAGCCTGGAGATGACGGGATTCGTAGGGGCGGCCCTGTGTGGCCGCCCTGGGCGGGGGAAATCCAACCGGCGCACCCTCCCTCCCAGGGCGGCCA
>DASXJP010000495.1:0-2800 GCA_036497345.1 Thermoanaerobaculia bacterium | reverse complement strand
GCCGCTGCGCCGGCTCAGGTGACGGAGCTTGCGCTGGATGAGATCCAGATGCGCTTCGAGGAGCGCTCGCCCCCGGGCCGCGGAGGAGGCCGGGGCCGAGGGGGTGGCTTGGAGATCAGGGTCCTTGTGGACGCGGGCTGTCGCGGTTCGCATGACGCACCGTAGCCGGCGCGGGACCGCGAAGTCCTGAAGAAGCCCTGGTCGATCTCTGAGAAAGTTCTGAGAAGGCCCTCCGCCCGGGCATGAATGCCTAACTCGCCATGTCATTCCGCGGCACCGCGTCTCCTTGAGACGGACAGGAGGTTCTTCACACCTTCCCGGAAGGCCGGCGGGGACGCCGGCGGCCCAGGGGAGCTCGCCGCTCCGGTGCCGGGGCTTGGGGTAAGATGACGGCATGGCGCGCCATTTCATCAGTTATTCCGCGGTGGACGCAGTGGATTTCGCCGTTCGGCTGGCGCGTGAGCTCGCGGAGGGCCCCCCTGCCCTGCGCGTCTGGCTGGACCGACGTGACCTGAAGCCCGGGCTGGACTGGGACGAGCAGATCAGCCAGGCGATCAAGAGGTGCGCCAGCCTGCTGTTCGTCATGAGCCCTGACAGCGTGACGCCGACCTCGGTCTGCAAGCGGGAATGGACGCTGGCTCTCAAGCACAACAAGCCGGTGATCCCTCTCCTGCTCCACCGGGAAGCGGAGCTGCCGTTTCTCCTCGAGCCGCGCCAATATATCGATTTTTCTATGGATTTCGCGGCCGGCCTGAGACGTTTGCGCAGTCACCTGGTCTGGCTGGCCAGCCCGGCGGGTGTGCTGCAGACGCTCAAAGACCGCCTGGCGGACATGACGCGCAACCTCTCCCGGCTCCCGGAGCAGGACCGGCCGCGAGCCCAGGAGGAGATCGCCGGTCTCCAGAAGCAGATCGAGGGGCAGGAACAGCTCGTCGGAGATTCGAGCGTGATCACTGTTTTCCCGGCGAGCCTGCGGGAAGAGCTATCCGCGGCGGCCGCGCCCCCGAAGCCGTCCGCGGAGATCGCAGCTCCGGCCAGGGCCTGGGATCCCGCCTTTCTGGAAGGGGTGAGCAAGGAGCTCGCGGCGTACATCGGGCCCATGGCCAAGATCCTCGTGGGCCGCGCGGCCGGCCAGGCGTCGTCCACGGAGACGCTCTACAAGGCTCTCGCCGAGGAGATCGCCTCGCCGGACGACCGCAGGAAGTTCCTCGCCTCCCGCCCCCGCTGAGATCCGGCGGCGCGCGGCCTCACTTCGGTTCGAGCATCTGGATCGCCTTCAGCAAGCTGAGATACATGCGATTGAAAGAGCGGGCGAGCAGGGCGATCTCGTCCCCTCCTTTCACCTCCAGCTCGGGTACGGTCGTGACTCCCTTGCTGATCTCGTCCGCCATGGCCGAGAGCTTGCTGACGGGACGGATCACGATCAACGCGATGAACAGATCGAGCAGCAGGAGCGTCGCCAGGGCCACGCCCGCCAGGGAGATCATCAGCGTCTTGAAGGCGCGGTCGGCGAGGGCCGTGGGGACCGCGGTCGGCACGGAGACGATCTGCGCGGCGACCGTCTCGCCGAGCTTCCAGTTGAACCCGTTGTTCTTGCCGTAGATCTTGAGCATCGCGGCGGGAGCCGCCGCCGGCGCGCCGTGGCAGTCCAGGCAAGGGGTGGCCACCTTGAGCGGATTCGCCAGGAACAACGACTGTCCCTGGGGCGTCTCCCGCACTCCGGTCACCTCTCTTTGCTCGGGATGATTGCGGAAGGACTCGATCACGTCGGCCTCCCAGTCGACGGCACGGTCGCGGAGATTGGTCGGATTGAGCGAGGCCTCCTTGTAGGTATAGGCGGGATACTTTCCGCGCAGATAGGTGAAGACCTCGGTCGCTCCATACGCCGGCACGGTTTGCGGCGGAAACGTACGCAGGAAGGCCCGGTGGGAGTCCAGCAGCGGACGGACCTGCTGCGAGGTGTAGGTGCGCATCGACCCCGCGGCCTCCATCATGAGGCGCGCCTGCTGCAACACCTGCTCCCGCGCGCTTTGCTGGAGAAACCTTTGCGATAGATAGCCCGCAATGCCGATCCCGGCGCCGAAGGTAAGGAGCAAGATCAGGTTGAGCTTCAATAAAAGTCGCATGGATCCTTTCTCCTTTCTCCACCCGAGGTGGCTCGCTGAGATCTGTGTAGGGCAATTCTCGTGCCCGGGCTGGAGGCGGCAGGAAAGGGTGTCAAAACCGAGATTTGACATGTCACGCTATGTCAAGCGGCGGCTCCTGACATGTCTAGACCCCGAGGTGCGCTTCCAGGCCGAGGTCGGCCGGCAGGCCGCCGAGGAGCCCGCCGACTTGCTCCGCGTCCAGGCCGGCCGCGACCAGCCGGCGATGGATCTTCAGCAGGCACCGGTCCCGGGCCGAGTACAGCTCCCGCTGGGGCCGATCCAGGATCGGCGCGATCGTCGCCATGCTGAGGCCGTCGAAGAAGCTCAGCTTGAGCAGGAGGCGCTCCTCGGCGGGAAGCGACCGGAGAAGGGGGCCGAGGATCCCGCGGAGGCGGACCGCGGCGCGCTCCCGTTCCCGGTCCACGATCCGGCTCTCGACCTGGCCGTCGACCGCGATCTGCAGGAGCTCCTCCTCGTTCGCCCGCCGCCTCTCCGGATGCTCCAAGCGCCGGGGGAGCGCGGCGGTGAGCTTCGCCACCTCCTCGGGCGAGAGGACGATGCCGTGCTCGGCCCTCAGCCGCTCGGTGGACTCCTCACAGGAGAGCCCATCCCGGACGAGGAGCCGCTCCAGGAGCATGGCCGCCTGTCCACGC
>DASXJP010000494.1:0-31719 GCA_036497345.1 Thermoanaerobaculia bacterium | reverse complement strand
GCGCGGAGCGCTCCCAGGCCGAGGACCATGAGCCCCAGCCGGAAGTTGGCGACGAAGAGAAGGATCAGGTAGAGGCTGACCATCAGCCCGTCGAGCAGACCCGAGAGGGCGCCCGAGGTGAGGATCTCGCGCACCGTGGCGTTGCTCCCCATCCGCATGATCAGGTCGCCGGCCGAGCGCTGCTGGAAGAAGGCGTAGGGGAGGTCGACCAGGTGGTCGAGGAAGTCGAGGGTCATCCGCGCGTCGAGATGGGTGCGCATGTAGAGCAGCAGGAAGGAGCGCAGCAGCGACGAGAGGAAGCTGAAACCCACCAGCGCCGCCATGCCGGCCGCCATCACCCAGAGGAGCTGGACGTCGCCGCGCGGGATCACGCGGTCGACCAGGGAGCCGATGAGCAGCGGCACGGCGAGGGCGAAGAGCTGCACCATGCCGGAGGTGACGACGATCCGCTGCAGGACGCCCGAATGCTCGCGCAGCAGCCGGAGGAAGCGGTCCCACTTGCGGGGCTCCCCCTCCTGCGGCTCGAAGTCCTCGCTCGGCTCGAAGGTGAGGGCCACGCCGGTGAACGAGCGGCCGAGATCCTCGCGGCTGACCTTCCGGCGCCCGCCCGCCGGATCGACCAGTTGGGCGCCGTCCGCCGTCAGGTGCTCGAAGACCAGGAAGTGGTTGAACTGCCAGTGCAGGATCGAGCCCGGCGCGAGGTACTTGAGGTCGTCGACCTCCTCCACCTTCACGCCGCGCCCGCGCAGGCCGAAGACCCGGGCGGCGGAGAGGATGGCCATGGCGTCCGCGCCGTCGCGGCCGAAGCCGGTGATCTTGCGCACCTCGTCGAGCTTCAGGTGCTTGCCGTGGTAGGCCAGCACCATGGTGAGGCTGGCGGCGCCGCAGTCGCTGGCGGTGTTCTGCTGGATGAACGGCACGCGCTTGCGCCGGCCCGTGAAGGCGAGCTTCTGCAATGCCGGGAAGCGCCGGTGGAGTGGCTCCTCGGGGGGGCGCAGGGTCTCGTCCGGCATCATCTCCGGTCTCTCCGGCAGGGGCTCAGGCATCGGCCCCCCGCGTCTCGAAGAACGCCTTGAGCGCCGGGATCAACGTCACCAGCACGCGCTCGGAGCGGATGCGGACCTCGGCCTGCGCCACCATGCCGTCATGATAGCCGCGCGTCTTGCCCTCCGCCTCGAAGGTGTTGGACGGCAGGTGGGCCTCCACCTTCACCACCGGACCGGTGAATTGCACGGAATCGCCCAGCACCTCGCCCAGAGAGCGCCGGGCCTCGGCGGGCCCCACCACCTCGTCCCCCACCGAGTCGACCGTCAGATGCTGGTAGGCGTAGCGGTACCCCTGGACCTCCAGGCGCAGCGGCATGCCGCGCTTGAGCAGCGGCCGGTACTGCCCCGGCAGGAAGACCACCACCATGGGGCGGCTCTCGCCACGGACGATCGCGAGCAGCGACTGCCCCGGCGAGATGTGCTCGCCCACCCGCACGCGGAGATCGCTCACCACGCCGGCCACCGGGGCCCGCACCTCGCGCTCGGCGAGATTGGAGCGCGCCAGCTCGCGCTCGGCGCGCAGCGAGAGCAGCGCCTGCTGGGCCCCGGCGTCCGCCGGATCGCGCAGCCGGTTGATGAGCTGGAGCTCGAATTCATGATCGATCCGCTGCAGCTCCGCCGCCTCGCGGACGCCGTAGAAGCGCACCAGCAGGCGCCCGGCGTCCACCCGCTCCCCCGGGGAGACGAGCACCTGGCTCACCGTGCCGTCGGCGGTGGCGGTGAGGTCGTTCCGCCCGCCCATGCGCACCACCGCCGGCCCTTCCGCGTAGTCGTGGATCCGCGCGATGAGGGTGAACAGCAGCCCGGCCACCAGCACGAAGACCAGCAGGCGGTAGGTCCAGCGCATCCAGCCGGGATCGACCCGCAGCACGTCCCCTTCGCCGCGCAACCCCACGTTGTGGTGCTCGACCGCCTCCTCGCGGAACAGCGCCGCCGCCGGCAGGCCGTCGGACTCCTCGCCGAGCCGCAGCTGGGCGAAGGTGGGCGCCCCCTGCTCGGCCAGCAGGGTGAAGCCCTTGAGGTCGTCGTCGTCGAATTCCCGCTCCTCGGCCCGGCGCACGGCGGCGAGGACGGCCAGGATGCGGCCATCCGGCCCCAGCACGGGCATCGCCGCGAAGCGCTCGTCCCCGTGGGCCTTGGGGTCGTCCGCCTCACGGTCGAAGCGCGGATCGCCGCCGATGCGCTCGACGGCGAGCGGCCGGCCGGTGCGCAGCACGAAGCTGACCAGCCCCACGGCGGCGCTCTCGCGGCGCTCCTCCTCCAGGTCCGCGTCGCGCGGCGGCTCCCAGAGGGTCTCGGTGGCGGCATCGTAGAGCAGGCAGTAGCCGCGCTCGGCCTGGAGCACCTCCTCCACCGCCTCGGCCGCGGCGCGGGCCACCCCTTCGGGCTTCCTCTGCGAGGAGATCGCCTGGGTGGCGGCGAGCAGCCGGCGCGCGAACACGGTCCGCCGCCGCTCGTCGCCGTCCCCCCGCTGGGCGGCGGCGGTCCAGCGGCCGCCGGCGCTGCGCAGCAGGGCCATCAGGTCGGCCGCCGGCACCGGCTCCTGGCTGAGATAGAAGATGCGGTCGCGGTCGATCAGCTCCTGGAACAGGGTGGGATCGGGGCCGCCGGCGAGGACCAGATTGAGCCGCGTCTCGGCGCCCTGCGTCGAATCCGCCTCCTCCAGCAGCCGCTTGGCCCGATCGCCGGAGACGGCGGCTCCCAGGGCCAGCACGCCGATGGGCTGCGCCCCCAGGAGGCGCAGGGCCTCCCCCTCGGAGCCTGCCACGAGCAGGTGCAGCTCGGGACCGAGATGGCGCAGGCAGGCCTCGACCGTCTCACTGTCAAAGCCCGCCAGCAACGCGGTGGGAACCGTCTCTCGAATCTCGAGCCTCCTTGAGCGTCAGCGATCCACAGGACAGACGCCTGTAGATTGTACCCCCTCCGTCAACCCCTTAGTCATTTGAAACCAGGAGCTTCCCTTGGATCTTCCCGTGAAATGTCGATAGTGCAACGAGGTCGTGTGGCAGCCCTGCAGCTCTCTCTGAAAATCCTCGTCGCAATACATTGGCATGATATGCTAATATAGCTAAACCATGAGCCCAAGTACGGTGATCCCTGCGGGCTCTACGGCGTTCCCCAGATCACGCTTACCTATGACGCAAGCTCGACCCTCGGGCCGGAGGGCGCCTTCTACATCCATTTTATGTATAAACATCCGACCTCTCCAGTGACCCGGGACATGTGGGCCTTCCGCTTCCCCTTCTCGAGCTCGACGGCGTCGGGCATCGGTGGTGGAGGTCAGATCTGCCTCAAGTCGTCGTCGGGAGATCCCTGCAATTGGGTGAGCCACTCAGGGCACCTCTTCTGGGACTATGACCAGGTCGGTGGACAGATGCCCGATCCAGGTGACCCGGTCCTCTCCCGCAATCAGGGCATGTATCAGATGGCCAACGGGGGTGGAGACATTATCTGGGATCCGTCTCACAACTACTGGTTACGGGTCTTCGAATTCGGCGGCGTGACCTCTTGGCAGTCTGCCACCTCCTTGAGCACGGGGACCTGGACCACCAAAACCCAGGTCGACATGAGCGCGCTGCACTCCGGCATGCAAGCTCTGTATCCGAGCTACTCGGCGGAGGAATACATGGGCGGCCTCTACTATGGCACCCTCGGGGGACGGACGGGAGTCTGGATGTGGGTGCCCGTGGATTACAAAGGTTGCACCAACCCCTTCAGTGGCCTCGGAATAGTATCCGTAGGTCTCAACTTCAACTAGCGCCGGGAGACTATCCGGGTAGATGAAAGACGAAGTCGTCGCAGAGCTTCACCTTCAACCGGTGGAGCTTCTCGCTTTGGACGTCCCCTTTCTCGGCCTCGACGATCAGGGTGTGGGGACAGCCAGGTAGATCGGCGTAGGTCTCATGCCTCTCGAGGTCCCGAAGCTCCTTGTCCTCGCTCCACCCGTAGGGGAGCCAGCGGATCTCCGTGAAGCCGCAGGCCTCGAGAGTCTCTTGGAGGAGGGTGCGGTTCCAGAGGAACCGATGCCCCCAGCCGTAGAACGCGCGGTTCGCGACGAGCGCCGCTTCCGACCTTCCCTCGGGAGCGGTCGCCTGCGGATCGTGGGTGCGCCAGACCCAATCGAGGTTTGGGGTCGAAAGACGCAGCTTCCCTCGCGGGATCAGCACGCGGTGAGCCTCCAGAAGGAGCTCCACGGCCGCCAACACCTCAAGGTGCTCAAGAAAATGTTCCGCGAAGACGACGGACACATTCTTGAATGGCAAGCCGTGCCGCACGTCCGCGGCCAAATCGACCCCCTCGTACCGCTTCAGATCGATGTTGACCCAGCCGGAGAGTATCCGGTCTCCGGAGCCCACGTGCAGACGAACCGGAGCCCCATCGCGTGCCAGACGTCCGCGCAGAAGCCAGAGGCCGAGGGCTCGATGTCTCAGATACCAGACTGCTCGCAGCTCGGGACGCCACCGCGCCAGGAATCCTGGGAGCTTCATCAAAAGGCTTCACCTCGGCGGAGAGCATAAACGGAAGTGCCCGGGGGTGGATTGTAACCCCTCTGCCACTTCAATCCGTTGAAAACAGGAGCTTCCCAAGTAAACTTCCCACTGCGACTTAAGGAGAGCTCGATGCCTGGAAAGGTCCCGCCTGCCCTGCTCCTCGCCGCCGTCTCCCTCGCACCCTTCGCCGTGTCCGGCGGAGCCCAGACGCTCCAGTTCGGCGCCTGCCCAGCGTCACCGGGTGGGGTCCCCGACGCCGGCCAGCAGTGCGCCACCCTGCAGGTCCCCCTCGACTACGCCGACCCGAACGGGAGGAAGATCACCGTCGCCGTCTCGCGCGTGCGCAGCGCCAATCCGGCCAGCCGCCGGGGGGTGCTCCTGCTCAATCCCGGCGGCCCGGGGGGTCCGGGGCTCGATCTCCCCGGGCTGCTCGCCGCCGTGCTCCCCCAGAGCGTGCTCGACCGCTACGACCTGATCGGCTTCGACCCTCGCTTCGTGGGCACCAGCACGCCGGTCTCCTGCGGCCTGTCCGACGAGGAGGCGCAGGAGGCGTACGTACCGCTGGAGCAGCCCGGCGGCTTCGCCGCCACGTCGGCGCTCATGCGCCGGGTCGCCGGCGAGTGCGCGAGCGCCGCGGGCGACCTGTTGCCGTTCGCCACCACCGCCAACACGGCCCGCGACATGGATCAGATCCGCCAGGCGCTGGGCGAGGCGAAGATCTCCTATCTGGGATACTCCTACGGCACCTATCTCGGCGCCGTCTACGCCGCGCTGTTTCCCGACCGGACCGACCGCTTCATCCTGGACAGCTCGGTCGATCCCGATTGGGTGTGGAGGCAGCAGTTCCGCGCCTGGGGATCGGGAGGCACGATCCGCTTTCCCGACTTCGCCGCCTTCGCGGCCGCCAACAACGCCACCTACCATCTCGGCAAAAACGCCACCGCGGTCCGCGGTCTCTATCTCCGTCTCCTCCAACGCCTCAAGAGCCATCCGGTCCACTTCCAGAACAGCGACGTGGTCCTGAACGGAGCGCTCTTTCAGGAGATCACGTTCAGCGCGCTTTATGGCGACGACTCGTTCCCCTTCCTGGCGGACTTCCTGCAAATGGTCAATGCAACGAAGGAAACCGCCGTCGCGGGGGACTACTCCCTGCTCCAGGCTGTGCAGGCCCTCCAGCCCCGCCGCACACTGGACGGCGGGCCGCTCGACAACGACGTCGCCTCCGGGCTCGCCATCCTGTGCGACGACGTCGCCTGGTCCCGCTCCCCGGTGGATTACCAACGCGAATTGGCCGCCGACAGCAAACGCTATCCCCTGTTCGGCGCTCTCGGCTCCAACGTCTGGCCCTGCGCCTTCTGGCAGAGCCCGCCCGTGGAGCCCCCCGTGGCGATCACGCCGCTCGGCCCCACCAACGTCCTGATGCTCCAGAACCGCCGCGATCCTGCCACTCCCTATGCTGGAGCGCTCGGCCTGCGCGCCGCCTTCGGGGAGCGGGCGCGCCTCGTCAGCGTCGACCAAGGCGGGCATACGGTCTACGCCACGACCCCGAACGGCTGCGCCAACCAGATCGCCACGGCCTTCCTGGCCGACGGGACCCTGCCGGAGGGCGACGTCTCCTGTCCCGCGGGGGCATTGACCGCCGAGGAGCAGGCCCGCGCCGAGGATCCGGTCCGGCAGTGGGCGCTGGAGGAGCTGAAGCGGCGCGTGAGGCGGTGAGATTCGCTAGCGCAGAGCGTAGATCGAGGTCGCGGGATTGTACGTCCGCCAATCGAACCAGTAATCCTTGAGGGCCTGGACCCAGGCCAGCTTCTTCCCCTGGAGGGGGCCGGCGGTGGCCTCGCCGGCGAAGCTCCATTCGCTCCCCGTCTCGCCGTCCACCAGGCGCAGGGGGGCCCCGGGGCGGGCGAAGAAGCTCAAGGGCCGGCCGTCCACCGTGCGCTCGAAGGCACGCGCCGAGCGGCCGTCCTCTCCTACGATCAAGAGGACGGGGACGCCGCCCATCGCGTCCTGCACGGGGCTCTGCCGCTGGAGCGCCTCCATTGGATAGGCTCGGGCCGCGCCGCCGAGCCGGATCCCCACCACCACGTCGCGGGGCTTCAGGGGATCGCCCGCCCGCGCCGGGGTCACCACGGGCGCCTTGGCGGTCTGCGCCTCCCAATCCCGCGAGAACCGCTTCCAGGGAGCGCTGTCGTCCGGCCGCAGCACCCGGCCGTTGGGGTGCTCGCGCTTCCAGGCCGCGAAGCCGATCTCATCGTAGGGAACGAGGTCGAGCCGCCGCCCCTTGCGCGGCCCGAAGACCGCCTCGCCCGACGCCTGCTGCCACCACGACCCCGTCTCCTCGTCATGCATCAGGAAGTTCTGGTTGTTGATGCCCGTGAGGTGGAAGCGCTGCCTCCGCCCGTCGACCTCCGCTCTCCACACCAGACCGGTGTGACAGAGCGTTCAGTAGGTGACGGCGACGGGCACGCCGCCGACCACGTCCTGGACGATGTGGTGGTAGGCCACCTGGCGGACCGGATACGCCGCCGCGTCGCCGTCGCGCTCCACGGCCAGCACCATGTCACCGTCCTCCACCCAACTCGCCTCGGCCGCGGGAACGAACCGGGAGGCGCCGAGCGGCGAGAACATCTTCTCGAAGATGTTGAAGCGGGCGAGCCAGGCCGCTCCGGCCAGGGGGACGAGCGCCAGCACGACCAGGGCCCGGCTCCACCACCGCCCGCCCCGCCAGAGGTTGACCGCCAGCGCCAGCCCGGCGACCAGCGCGAGGGCCGTGGCCAGCGGCGCCCACCGCCGCAGGGCGAAGGCGATCGCGAGGCCGCCCGGCGTCTGCGGCGAGAAGGGCCGGATCAGGAGCACCGGCACGGCGACCAGGGTGAGGGCCGCCAGGATCAGCAGGACGAGGGTGAATCCGGCCCATCGGCGCCGGGAGCGGGACGTGACTGGAACGGTCGGCATGGCGGGGGTCTCCTGACGGGAGCATCCTAACCGAAGAGTGCTCCCATCCCGCCTCAGCGGTCCCGGTGGACGATCGTCCCCACCCGCTCGCCGGCGAGCGCCGCCGCGATCCGCGCCGGCTCCAGACCGTTGACGATCTGGAAGCGGTCGAGCAGGCGGGCATTCTCCAGGAGATCGAGGACGACCGGCTCGAAGGGGAGGGTGGCGAGCCCCATCCGGCGCAGCTCGGAGACGCCGACCTCCGGGATGAAGCGCGCCCCCGGCTCCCGCTTGGGATCGGCGTCGTAGAGACCGTCCACGTCCTTGACCAGGGTCAGGCTCTTGCAGCCGAAGCACTCGGCGAGCAGGAAGGCGCCGGCGTCCGTGCGGTGCGGCGGGATGCGGCCCACCCCCGGCGGGTGCTCCCAGAGCGAGTAGGGGGGCACGCTGCTGAACACCACCCCCGGCGCGGCGTGGATCAGCAGCGGCAGGAGATGGCCGAAGATCTCAGGCGGGATGGCGATGACTCCATAAGGCGCGAGCAGGGTCCCCAAAATGTGGGCGTTGGCCAGCGCGTCCGCCTGCGCGAGCTGGGCCAGCACGCCGGTCGGGAGGCCCAAATCGATGCCGATCGAAAAGACGTGGCGGGTGCGCACGCCGCCGCCGGTGCCGAGGATCAGCTTGCTCGTCTTCAGGCACTCCGCGAGCATCTCCACCACCGGGAAGACCACGTCGCGCCCGGCGTCGAGGATCGACCGGCCGCCGATCTTCAGCACGTGGGCCTCGGGGAGCATGCGGTAGACCGCCCCCTCGGTGGAGCGCTCCACCCCGCGGTCGAGCAGGCTTTCGCGCATCAGGCGCGAGCGCACGTGATGGCGCGGCTTGGGATCGTTTTCTGGGTCGCGATCGATCACAAAAAATCCTTTTCAATCGGCCGCTTTAATCGGCGGTAATGATCGTTCCCACCGGCTCGCCGTCGAGGGCGCGGGTGAGGTTGCCGGGCACCAGGCCGTTGATCACCTGGATCGAGCGGCGCGCCTGGGCGTTCACCATGAAATCGAACACGGCGCGCTCGACCACCACGTCCTGGAAATTGAGCTCGCGCAGCTCCGCCACCGTGATCCGCGGGATGAATTTGGCGTTTTTGTCCTTCTTGGGATCGGCGGTGTAGAGGCCGTCGACGTCCTTCACGTAGATCATCGAGCGGGTGCCCAGCACCTCGCTCACCAGATAGGCGCCGGTGTCGGTGCGATGGGGCGGGATGCGCCCCACGGCCGGGTTCTGGTGCCAGTAGACGTAGGGGGGCATGCCGAAGAAGATCACCGCGCCGCGCTCGGCCAGATAGAGCGGCAGCTGGGCGAACTGGGCCGGCTCGATGAACGGGATGCCGTATTTGGCCAGCAGGTAGTTGAGCATGCGGGCGTTCTGCATGCTCACGAAGGTGCCGAGCACGCTGAGCACGCCGGTGGGCATCCCCAGGTCGAGCCCCACGCTGTAGGCGTGGCGGGCGCGGGTGCCGGCGCCGGTGCCGAGGATCATCTGATGGCGGCCGAGGTTGGCCACCACCTCCTCGATCAGCGGGAAGACCGCCGCCCGGCCGCGGTCGATGAAGCTCTGCCCCCCCACCTTGATGACGTTGGCCTCGGGGAGGATCTGGATCGGCGGCGGCACGCCGGTGCGGGCGAGGAGGTCCCCGTCCGAGAGCGATCCTTCGACCAGCGCCTGTCCCAGCTCCGTCAGCAAATCGTCATCCATGCTCGTCCATCCCCGCGGACAGCCGCACGCCTTCGAGGGCGTAGGCCTCCTCCGATTCCTGTTGCACGTCGAGATCGCCGAACACCTGGACCGCCCAGGCCTCCAGCTCGTCGAGCACCTCGTCCTGCACCCCTGGCGGGAGGACCACTCCCCCCAAGCCGACCTTGCCGCGCCACCGCGCCAGGGCCTCGCGCGGCGAATGCCGCACCAGCCAGCGCACCACCGCCTGCCGCGGCAGCTCGCGGGCCCCGTGGCGCCGCAGGGCATCGAAGAGCACTCCGCCCCCCGAGGTGCGGGCGGTGAAGCCCCGCTCCCGTACCAGCTGCTGCATCCGCCGCGACATCCGGGTCTTGACGCTGCCCGGATGCCGCTCCACCCAGCCGAGGATCAGCGCGCCGCCCGGCGCGCCCACCCGGACCACCTCGTCCACCACGGTCTTCAGCGGCAGCAGGTGGATCGCCCGCGAGCTGAAGACGGCTCTCGCGGCGCCCGCCGGCAGCGGCCAGGGCTGGGCGGCGTCAGCCTGCACCAGCCCGGCGCGCTCTCCTCCCGGACGGCGCCGGAAGACCTCCAGCATGCCGCGCGAGAGGTCGAGCCCCACGTAGCGCACCGGGAGATCGAGAAGCCAGCGGCCGATCATCCCCGTGCCCGCGCCGATCTCGACCACCCGGCCGCCGGCGCGAACCTCCGCCATGGCGAGGACCGCCGCCGCGATGGCGCGGCAATCCTCCTCCGGCAGGCCTACCCGCTGGTCGAACTCCGGCGCCTGGCCGTCGAACGGTGTGGGTGAGCCCGGTCTGGGCCTCGCAGACGGATTCCTCACGGCGATTTCAAGCAGGCTTCGAGGGGAAAAGATAACACGGACGAGCGCGGACTACCACGGACGAACACGGACTCAAGTCAGGAGCCCGCCATCCCTGCTCGTCCGTGGTTGTCCGTGGGTGTCCGTGCTCGTCCGTGTTCTTCCTACCCCGCCACCACCCGCCAACTGTGCGTCTTGGCCACCAGCCAGACCGGCGCGCCGGCCGCGAGGCCCAGCTCCTCCACCGCCGCGGGGGTGAGGTGGGCGAGCCAGGGGCCCACCCGGACGTAGACCGAGGTCCCGGCGGGGATCAGCTCGTCGATCGAGCCGGCGACGGCGTTGCGGGCCGAGAGCCCATGCGGCGGCGCGGTGGCGAGGAGGAGGTCCTCGGCGTCGATGGTGAGCAGGATCTCGGCCCCCGGCGCGAGGTCGGGCGTATGGGGGATGGTCACCGTCTCCCCCGCCGCCAGCCGGACCTCGCTGGTGCCGCCCGCGGCGTCGTGGCCGAGGAGGCGGCCGGGCACCACGTTCTCCCAACGCCGGCCGCCGTCCAGCGCCAGCCGCCAGGGGGCCCGCAGCACCTCGCGCGCCGGTCCCACCGCACCTACCCGTCCGCGGTCGAGGAGCACCACGTCGGCGGCCAGCGCCAGCGCCTCCCGCTGATCGTGGGTGACCACGAGGAGCGGCACGCCGAGATCCCCGCGCACCCGCAGGATCCCCGCCAGCGCCTTGCGCGCCCGCTCGGGATCGAGGCCGGCCGTGGGCTCGTCGAGCAGCAGGAGGCGCGGCCGGGCCAGCAGGGCGCGGGCCAGGGCCACCCGCCGGCGCTCGCCGCCCGAAAGATGCCGGGGATAGCGCGCCAGCAGCGGCTCCAGATCGAGCGCGGCCACCAGGGCGTCGAGCTCCGCGTCCCGCCTGGCGCGCCGGTCCGGCCGGCCGAAGCCCAGGTTCGCCAGCACCGAGAGATGGGGAAAGAGGGCGCCGTCCTGCGGCACGTAGCCGAGATGCCGGCGTTCGGGAGGGAGGAAGATCCCCGTCGCGCTGTCCTGGAGCACCGCGTCACCCACCACCAGCCGCCCCCGCGCCCGCCGCAGACCGGCGATCGCCTCCAGCAGCGTGGTCTTCCCCGCGCCCGAGGGCCCGAGCACCGCCGCCGTCTCCCCCAGACCGGCCGCCACCTCCAGCGCGAAGCCCCCTTGGGAGAGGGTGAGATCGATCTCGATGTAGGACATGCTCACCGTGAAAGCGTGCGGTCCCGCCGCCGCACCAGCGCCTCGGAGAGGACCAGCGCCGCGGCGGCCAGCAAGACCGCGATGACGGCGAGCCCCAGGGCCTCGCGGTCGCGCCCCACCTGCACGCGCTGGAAGAGGGCGAGCGCCAGGGTCTGCGTCCGGCCCGGGATGTTGCCGGCGACGAGGATGGTGGCCCCGAACTCCCCCAGGGCGCGGGCGAAGGCGAGCACGGCGCCGGCCGCCACGCCGCGCCAGGCGAGCGGCAGCTCGACCTGGAAGAAGGCGCGGAACGGCCCGCGGCCGAGGGTGCGCGCCACCGCCGGCAGCCTGGGGTCCACCTCCTCGAACGCCGAGCGGGCGCTGCGCACGAAGAGCGGGAACGCCACCACCGCCGAGGCCAGCACCACCGCCCGCCAGGTGAAGGCGATCTCGATCCCCAGATGCTCGTAGAGCGGCCGGCCGAGCGGGCCCGCGCGGCCGAACAGCGTCAGCAATCCCAGGCCCACCGCCGTGGGCGGCAGCACCAGCGGCAGCGACACCAGCGTCTCCACCAGCGCCCGCAGACGGAGCCACGGGCGCGCCAGGACCCAGGCCACGGCGAGGCCGGGGATCACCAGGAGCGCCGTGGCAGCGAGGGCCACGGCGACCGTGAAGAGGACGAGGGAGCCGGTCTCGGGATCGATGGCGTCAGCCTCCCGGAGTCAGAGGGGTGAAGCCGTAGCGCGCGAAGATCGCCCGCGCCTTGGGCCCCTTCAGGAAGGCCACGAACGACGCCGAAGACGGCGAGCCGGGCGCGACCGGCGCCGCGAAGTAGCGCAGATCCGGAGTCGCCTCGGCAGAGACCCGGTGGACCACCCGCACCTTGTCCGAGGACAGGGCGTCGGTCGCGTAGACGACCCCCACCGGCAGGTTCCCCGCCGCCACCGCGGCGAGCGCGGCGCGGACGTCCAGCGCCGGCACCACCTTGGGAGCGATCTGGGCCCAGACCCCCTCGTGCTCTAGCCAGGTCTTGGTATAGACCCCGGCCGGCACCGCCGCCGGATCGGCCAGTGAGATCCGCTCGAACCCCACGAGGTCGCGAGCGGAGGCGACCGGCCGGGCCTTGCCCTCGCGCGGCTCGATCACCACCAGGGTATTGCCGAGCAGGGCGAAGGAATCCCCGGCGCCCACCTTCCCGGCCTTCCGCAGGCGGTCCATCTGCGCCTGGTTGGCCGAGATGAAGACCGCGGCGGGAGCCCCGGCCTCGATCTGGCGGGCGAGATCGTTCGAGCCGGCGAAGTTGAAACGGACCTTGCCGCCGCCGCCGGCCTCATAGGCCTTGCCGATCTCCGTCAGGACGTCCGAGAGCGACGCCGCCGCGAAGACCAGGATCTCCGGCTTCGCCGGGGCCTGGGCAGCGGCCGGAAGGGTGAGGCAGACAACGAGAACGGCGCTGAGCCAGCGTGCGATCATGATCGGTCTCCTCAGAATATCAGCCTCAGAACCATGCCTGGAGGCGCATCATCAGCTTGTTCTGGGTCTCGAGGCTCCCCGGCGGATCGGTGTGCAGGTAGTCGAGCTGCAGCTTCAGGTTGTTCCCCTTGATGTAGTAATTCAGCCCCAACGTGACGGTGCTCGTGTCGTCGTTGGAAAGCCGGCGCGAGGGGTCGAACGTCTCGTATTTGGCCACCGCCTGGAGCTTCTTCGGCATCAGGAACACCCCGGCCTGGACGTACCAGCCGTCGGCGTCGAATTCGGCGAACGGCCTGGCGTCGGTCGGCTCGAGATGGTTGTCCAGGTACTCGACCCAGAGCGAGAACGGCCCGGTCTCGAGCTGGCTGTCGAAACCATAGCCGTGGCGCTTGCCGGTGAACAGGCCGTCCTTGTCCGGCGTGGTGGGGGTGGAGTCGAGGCTGAGATCGGGGAGCGAGAGGGCGGTGTCCTCCGACTCGAAGTAGTTGCCGCCGATCGCCCAGCTCGCGGCGCCGCCGAAAAGGTCTCCCTTCCAGGGGGTGACCGCCAGCCGCGCGGCCCACAGGAACTTGCCGTTGTCGTTGGCGCTGTTGTTGACGCCGTTGCCGTTGAACACGCCCACCGCGTACGAGACGTGCTTGTCCAGGAGGTCCCCCCAGAGCTGCGCCCCGAGCTGGCGGTTCAGCGTCAGCCGGTCGTTGACCAGGGTGCGCTCGATGGTCAGCAGACGCGGATCGGGGTAGAGCTGCTCGAAGCCGAACGGCGTCTTGAATTGCCCGGCGCGGATCTGGGCGCCGGCATAGTGGTTCCAGTTGACGTAGCCGTCCGTCATCTGGGCCCGCAACCCGTTGGTGCTGCCGAGCGTCCCCGCGAGATCGAATTCGAGGCGGAAATCGAGCTGCTCGGCGAAGGTGCCCGTGGCGTTCAGACGGGCCCGGCGCAGATAGAAGCGGTCCTCGCCCGTGGCCGGAAACCGCGAATCCCCCCGGTCGCCGTCCTCGAACTGGACCTGGAGCAGGCCGCCGAGCGACAGCGCCGCCTCGCCGTCGGCGGCCAGCACGGTAACGCTCCCCTTCTCCTGACCGAAGGCGGCTGCCGCCACCAGTGCCAGGACACAGCTCAAAACAACCCCGCTAAGACGCATGGGCTTCATAGGATCTCCTCTTCGGGGACCGTTCAGGCTCAAAGCTCGCGAAACGGAGGGGAGACTAACAAGGCCGATATGTTTCGTCAAGCATATCGGGGGTCTTCTTCAATCGGCGAGATATCCGCACATCTCCCGCCACGCCTTTCCGGCGGCGCGGACGCTCTCCTCCTCCATCCGGTGATAGAGGTCGAGCACCGCCCGGCCTGTGCCGGTGAGCTCGGCGTGCCCGCGTCCGGTGCCGCCGCGGACGGTCTGGACGAGCGGCTCCTTG
This sequence comes from Thermoanaerobaculia bacterium, assembly GCA_036497345.1. Taxonomy (GTDB): domain Bacteria; phylum Acidobacteriota; class Thermoanaerobaculia; order Multivoradales; family UBA5704; genus DATARR01. The sequence continues at coordinate 17,589 of DASXJP010000494.1, read as the reverse complement.
AAACAGGCGTTCATGGTGCGGACGAGGTGCCAGGCGCGCGTGTAGGACATGCCGAGCAGGCGGGCGGCCTCGGCGATGGTCCCGGTCTGCCCGATCTGCTCGAGCAGGGCCACCTTGCCGGGGCCGAGCGCGATCTCCTCTCCGTGCAGGACGCGCAGCCGGGGCTTGAGCTCGTCGTTCATGGATCGGGCACCCTTCAGGGTTGCCGCTTCGCCGTCCACTCCAGGTAGGTCTTGAATTCCTCGGGCTTGCCCGGCGGCGCGACCTCGAATTTGCCGCCCACCCTGCCATCCGGCAGCTTCTTGTACGAGAGCCGGAAGCGCGGCGTCCCCGCGGCCGCTTCGGAAACGAACGTCACCGCGTCCGGACCTCCGGCCTCCACCGTGTACCGGATCACATGCCCCTCATTGTCAAAATAGATCGCCCGCGTCCCGCCCCCCTCGCGATAGATCACCATGAGGTCGTCGTGATTGGCGACGGGCCGATCGCCCGCGGCCGGAGACTCCGCGTGGTTGCGGCGGACGATGACGTTACCCTGGAGGTCCCGGGTGAATTCAAAATGCCCGCTGCCGGCCGCGGCGGGGCCGTCGGCGACCCACTCTCCGATCAGGAAACGCAGCGAGGCATAGGGATCGCTAGGCTGAGCGAAAGCGGCGGCACCGCAGAGAAAAAAGATCAGAAATAGAAGGCTTCTCACCGTCGTCCTCCAGAATCAGTGGGTAAATCCCCATCCATGAATGAGACCGCCGATCACCAGGCCGCCCAGGCCGCCGAGGATCAGGATGGGCGGATAGGCCTTGGTGATGATCGCGGAAGGCAGGCTCAGCAACAGCCCGAAGAGCAGGCCCACGGCCCACCCCGGCCACGGGAGCGCCACGCACCCGATGACCAGCCCGATGGCGAAGCGGTCCGTGAACGCCCCCAGCAGCGCCGCCCGCTTGTCCGGGAAAGGCATCGGGATCATCAGGCCGACCGAGATGGCGCCGAACACCACGCCGGCGATCACGCCGAGAAGGGGATTCGACATCGCATATCCTCCCTGAATTTACTCCGTGAATTCCATGAGAACGAAATCTCTCGCTCCCGGCGGTCCGGAAATAAGAAGACGGCAGCTCTGCCGCGATCAGGTCGCCGATCCCACCCGCAGGGTCTCGGAGTGAGCCGCGAGCTCCTCCTCCGAGGTGAGGCACAGGCCGAGGTCCCGCAGCAGGCCGTCCTTGACGTCGTAGACCCAGCCGTGCACCGCCAGCTCCTGGCGCCGCGCCCAGGCATCCCGCACGATGGTCGTCCTGCTGACGTTCAACACCTGCTGCAGGACGTTGAGCTCACAGAGGCGGTTGTGCCGTTGCTTCTCGGTGGCCAGGGCGTCGAGCTCCGCCTGGTGCCTCGCGCGCACGTCCTGGACGTGGCGCAGCCAGTTGTCGCAGAGCCCCACCCGGTCGTCCCGCAGCGCCGCCAGCACGCCGCCGCAGCCGTAGTGCCCGCAGACGATGACGTGCCCGATCTGCAGAACGTCCACCGCGAACTGCAGGGTCGAGAGGCAGTTCAGGTCGGAGTGGACGACCACGTTCGCGATGTTGCGGTGGACGAACATCTCACCGGGGAGCAGGCCCACGATCTGGTTGGCCGGCACCCGGCTGTCCGAGCACCCGATCCAGAGGTACTGCGGGGCCTGCTGATGGGACAGACGCTTGAAGAAATCGGGGTCCTGCCGGGTCATCTCGGCGGCCCAGGCGCGGTTCTTGTCGAACAGATGGCTCAGGACGCGCATGTCGAAACCTCGGGAGAGAGCCGTCTCTGGACGGCTACGGCAGCCTATCAGAGAAGCGCCGGGCTCGCTCCCGCCCCCTTCCTTTTTACGGCGATGCGGAATAAGATCTCCAAAAGGAACGCCGACTCCGCTGACCACTATGCCCTCCATGGCCCATGAGATCCTGGTGGATCTCTTCAAGAACCGCCCCTCGCTCGCCGCCGAGATCCTGGTCGAGGTGCTCGGCCTCTCGCTTCCGGACTATACCGAGGCCCGGATCGCCTCCGCCGATCTTACCGAGACCCAGCCCGCCGAGTACCGCGCCGACATCGTCGTTCTCCTTTTCCGCGACGGAGCTCTCGTCCGGGTGGTCATCGTCGAGGTCCAACTGGCGGCCGACCCCAGAAAGCGTCTCAGTTGGCCCGCCTATGTGACGGTGGCGCGGGCTGTCCACGGCTGCCCGGCGGCCCTCCTGATCGTCGCGCCGGAGCCGGCCGTCGCCGGGTGGTGCGCGGAGCCGATCGAGACCGGAGTCCCCGGCTTCGTCCTGCGCCCCCCGGTGCTGCGCCGCACCGCCGTTCCGGTCGTGGCGGACCCTGGAGAGGCGGTCCGCCGCCCCGAGCTCGGGGTGCTTTCCGCGATAGCTCACGGCGAGACCGAGCAGGGAGCGACGATCGCCGACGCGATGCTACCCGCCATCCAGGGGCTCGACGACGACCGGGGCAGGTTCTACTACGACCTCGTATACAATTCTTTGAACGAGGCGGCTCGCCGCCAGTTGGAGACGAAGATGAAGGGCTACGAATACCAGAGCGATTTTGCGAAGAAGTATGTCGCCGAGGGGCGCACCGAAGGGACGGCGAGTGCCGTGCTGACCGTTCTGCGGACTCGTGGCCTCGCGGTGCCCGAGGCCGCTCGCGAGCGCATTCTGTCCCAGAAAGACCCCGAACGGCTGGAACGCTGGCTCAAGAAGGCCGTCGTCGCCCCTTCCGTCGCCGCGGTCCTCGACGATCCGAGTTGAGGCTGCCCGAGCTCCCGCGCTTACTTTTTTGACCCCGTTCTCCCGGCGCCCTGGGGTCGGCTTCATTCGATCATCCCGCGGGTTGGTTGGGCTCCTGGTAGAGACCGAGCACGTTTCCATCCGGATCGGCGAAGCGCGCCGTCAATTCCGGGGCGTTCGCACCCAACGGCTGAACGATCCGGCCGCCGTGCGCGGTGACCGCCTCCACGGTCCTGGCAATGCTGTCGACCATGATGTAAAGCAGGAGACCCGGAACGGGGGAGGAGGGCCGGCCAGTCACCCAGGCGCCGCTCACCTCGCCGACACCGTCGTCGAACGCGGTCGCGCCGTCACCTCGCTGCCGGACCTTCCACCCGAACACCTCCTGATAGAAGCGGACCGACCGGGGGACGTCGGCCGTGGGGATCTCGAGGTAGCAGATCTTGCCGTTCGCGCGCGTCGGAGCCATCGTCGATCCTCCTCGGAAGCGAGCCGTGGATGGCAGCCTATCAGAGAAGCGCCGGCCTCCCTTCCGCCCCCTTCCCTTTTACGACGATAGGGAATAAGATCCACCAAAGAAACGACGAGTCCTCTGACCTTATGCCCTCCATGGCCCACGAGATCCTGGTGGATCTCTTCAAGAACCGCCCCTCGCTCGCCGCCGAGATCCTCGTCGAGGTGCTCGGCCTCTCGCTTCCGGACTACACCGAGGCCCGCATCGCCTCCGCCGACCTGACCGAAACCCAGCCCGCCGAATACCGCGCCGACATCGTGGTTCTCCTTTTCCACTACGGCGTTCCCGTCCGGGTGGTCATCGTCGAGGTCCAACTGGCGGCCGACCCCAGGAAGCGCCTCAGTTGGCCCGCCTACGTGACGGTGGCGCGGGCTGTCCACGGCTGCCCGGCGGCCCTCTTGATCGTGGCGCCGGAGCCGGCCGTCGCGGGGTGGTGCGCGGAGCCGATCGAGACCGGAGTCCCCGGCTTCGTCCTGCGCCCGCCGGTGCTGCGCCGCACCGCTGTGCCGGTCGTGGCGGATCCTGAAGAGGCGGCCCGCCGCCCCGAGCTCGGGGTGCTTTCCGCGATGGCGCACGGCGAGACCAAGCAGGGAGCGACGATCGCCGCCGCGGTGCTGCCCGCCATCCATGAGCTCGACGACGACCGGATCAAGCTCTACCTCGATCTCATATACAATTCTTTGAACGAGGCGGCTCGCCGCGAGTTGGAGGCGAAAATGAAGGGCTATGAATACCAGAGCGATTTCGCGAAAAAGTATGTCGCGCAGGGGCGCGCCGAGGGACTCACCGAGGCGACGGCGAGTGCCGTACTGACTGTACTGCAGGGTCGTGGCCTAACGGTATCCGACGCCGTCCGCGAGCGGATTCTGTCTCAGAAGGATCCGGAGCGACTGAAGCTCTGGCTGGAGAGGGCCATCGTCGCCCCTTCCGTCGCCGCGGTTCTCGACGAGCCGAGCTGAGCCCGCCCGAGCCCAGGCACTTACTTTTGACCCAGTTCTTCTGGCGCCCCGTCAAACCCCCGCGGCGTCCTTCGATTCAATTGTCAGAGAGCCCATTCCCCCGCCGTCCACCTCCTTTCGGCGGAGGAAGAGCCCACTCCCCTCTCCTCAAAGCCCTTTCCGGATCAAGAAATGAGCATTTGATCTATTCAGTAGCCTATACACCTCGACCCAAAAGCTTTGGCCGTCCGACAAAGACCTTTCGGCGGAGGCAAAAGACCTTTTCCATCCCGCACTGCTCTTCTTCTCCGGTAAAAGCCTCTATTCTCTGGGGAAAGCTCGGGTGACGGCGCGCGTTCTTTGACAAGCGATGTACCGGAGGGAATGGAAAGGGGGACCGTTCCCTCTGGCCCTCCTTTTGCCTCGAAGGGGAACGGGAAATCCGCCGCCCCCGTCGGCACGTTAAGATGTCTGTCATGGACCGTCGCCTCTCCACCCTGCTCGCCCTCTGCCTCCTGGCCGCCACCGCCGGCTGCGACCGCCGGAACGTGGCCGCCGAGATCCCTCCTCCGGCCTCCCCGCCCCGTGCCGCCGCTCCGGCGCCGGCGGCGGCCTCTCCCGCTGCGGCGCCCCGCCCGGGGTGGCTCGGCGTGGTGGTCGCCCGCGAGTCGGTGGACGTGAAGGCGGATTCGCAAGGGAGGCTCCAGACGGTGCAGGTCTCGATCGGGGACCACGTGCGCAAGGGGGACCCGATCGCGATCCTCGATACGAGCCTCGCGACCCAGGATCTGGAGATGGCCCGATCGGTGCTGCGCGGCGCTCAGGTGGACGAGCGGCGGGCCAACGACGAGATGGCCGAAGCCCTGGCCCGCAACGACCGCCGGCAGAAGAACCCCGACTTCTTCTCCAAGGAGGATCTGGCGCAGGCGGCGCTCCAGGCCAAGACCGCCACCGCGGCCTACGAGGTGGCCCACCAGCGGGTGGCCGAGCAGTCGGCCCGGGTGAAGCAGCTCGAGACCAGCCTGTCGCGCAACCAGATCCGCGCCCCCTTCGACGGCCGGGTGGCCGAGCGCTTCGCCGATCCCGGGGCGGTGGTGGGCCCCGGCACGCCGGTGGTGCGCCTGATCAGCGCCGGAGACCTCCTGGTGCGCGCCGCTGTCCCGCCCGAGGAGGCCCGCCGCCTCACCCAGGGGCAGCCGGTCACGGTGACCGTCCGCACCCTGGGGCTCAAGATCCCGGGCGCCATCCAGCGCATCGCCCCCGAGGTGGACGCCGCCTCCCAGATGGTGCTGATCGAGGTCCACCTCAATCCCACGCCCGAGACGGAGAGCCGGCTGCAGACGGGGTTGGTGGTGGATGTGGGGGCGCGGCAGGGGTAGACCCCGCCCGGGCATCAATGCCCGGGCGGGCCCTACACGATCCGCAGCATCCGCTGGGGCTCCATCTCGGCCAGCGGAGCGTCGTAGCCGGCGCTCTCCAGGTCGGCGATCTCGAGGAGCTGCTGCATGTAGAAGTAGCGTAGCGGGGCGACGTGGGCCTCGGGCTTCTTCCATTCGCCGAAGAGGTCCGCGGGGAGGTGCTTGTCGGAGATGAGCTGGCCGCCGCTCCAGCGCCGGATCACCGGATGGAGGCCCTCCTCGCGCTCCAGCGTGATCGTGTAGTAGTGGCTGCTCTGCCCGATCTCGCTCTGGCGGAGGTAGGCGAGCGGCATCTCCTCGAAATAGCGGGCGCCGTTCCAGTCCTCGTCGACCACGATCACGTCGTGGAGGAAGCCGGGCAGCTGCCAGAGGGCGGAGGTGCGGTTGAGGCGGGCGAGCGTGGCCTCGACCAGCCCCTCGGGGGTCGGCTCGATCTCCTGCGCCGGCCAGCCGCGGCGGTGGTGCCTGGCCTCCAGCATCCGGAACAGGGCGCGCACGTTGTAGCGGAAGCCGTGGATGAGGCTCGAGGCGTGCGTCTCGAAGCCGTTCGCCTGGGCGAGCGTGCCCGCGAAGTAGAGGCCGGGGACGTTGACCGACTCCCACTCCGGGGTCCGCGCCGGCAGGCGGCCGCCGGGCGCCAGCTCGGGGCGGCACCCGGAGGCGAAGATCGAATCGTCGAAGCGGAAGCCGGTGGCCACGATCACCCGGTCGTAGACCCACTCCTCGCCCCCGCCGTCGGCGCGGCGCACGGAGACCAGGAGCTGCCCCTGCGACCGCTCGATCCTCTCGACCGCGCGGTCGGACAGGCTGTGGACGAGCGCCGCGGTGGGGATCAGGTTGTCCGCGGTCTCGGCGGCGGGGCTCCCCTGGCCGATCACGAGCACCCGCTGGTTGACGAAGTCCTCGGGATCGACCGAGACCTCGGCGTAGCTCTCCACCTGATCGATGCCGGGGATCGCGGGCACGTGGGGCCTGGAGGTCCCGGTGGCCACGATCAGCCGCCGGCAGGAGAAGACGTTCCCCGCCGCGTCGATGAGCCGGAAGAGACCCGCGCCCGTCCTTTCGACGCGCAGGATGCGGGTGTCGCAGCGGACGTTGAGCCCGTGGCGCTCCGCGTAGCCGCAGAGGTAGCTCACCATCTCGTCGGCGGACGGGAGGTAGCTGCGGCTGACGTCGGAGAAACGGAAGGAGCCGTCGTCGTCCTCGTCGAGGAGCGAGCACTCGTCGAAGCGGAGCCGGGTCTCGAGATCCTCGGAGCCCGTGTGGACCTTGTTGCGGGTGGCCAGGGTGCGGTGGCGGGGATACTTCTTGAAGAAGGTGCCGGGCGTGTCGCCGGCTTCGAGGATCAGGTAGCTGTGCCCGGCGCGGGACAGGTGGTGGCCCATCTGGAGCCCCGCGGGGCCGGCGCCGAGGATGAGGTATTCGTAGCTGACTTCCCCTCCAAAGCTCACGCCATGGTTCATTGAAGCTCCCCCCTTAAGAGATGCCGCCGATCGAGCCGGCCGGCGAAAGTAAATGAGCACTTCAGTCTATCAGTGGCGCCTATAGGTGAGAGCGGGACACCTGACGGGACATCCCCTCCCGGGTTGTCACAGGGTTGTAACACAGGCTCGGCAGGGTTGGCGTATTCGGGGCGGTGGGCCCTCATCACCCCGGCCCGCGGCGTCGCGGATCCCGCGGGCGTTAGCCGCCCCTGCGAGCAACGCGTCACTCCTGGATTGACGAAGCACTGAATCTCGTCTACCGCAGCCGCACCACCACCACCGTCATGTCGTCCGCCTGCTCCTGATCCCCCTTGAAATTGGAGAGGTCGCCTAAGACGGCGTCGCGGATCTCGCGGGCGGTGCGGCTGTTGGCGGCGCGGTCGACGGCTCTCTGGAGACGGAGGTCGCCGTAGTCCTGGTCCTGGCTGTTGCGGGCTTCGACCAGGCCGTCGGTGTAGAAGATCAGCAGGTCCCCCGGGCCGATCGGCCGCTGGACCGGCTCGTAGCGGGCCTCCAGGAAGGTGCCGAGCGGGGGCGCCCCCTCCCCCACCTCCTCGAAACGGCCGGTCTTGCCGTCGCGGACCAGCACCGGCGGATGGCCGGCGCTCACCAGGGTCATCGTCCCGGCCTCGTGGTCGAGCACGGCGCAGAGGAGGGTCATGTAGGTGCGCTTGTCCGTGGTCCGCCGGACCATGTGGTTCAGCCGCTCGAAGACCCGCTGCGGAGTCGCGAGGTACTCCTCCAGCAGGTAGAGGCAGCTCCGCACGCCGGAGAGCAGCAGGCCGGTCGCCAGGCCGTGCCCGGCCACGTCGCCGATCACCAGGACGAGCTTGGCATCGCTCAGCTTGAAATATTCGTAATAATCGCCGCCCACCTCGGTCGCCGGCAGCGACGCCGCGGCGAGGTCCATCCAGTCCAACTGGGGCCCGGTCTGCGGCAGCATGCTGAGCTGGATCTTGCGCGCGTAGCCGATCTCCTCGCGCATCCGCGTCCGCTCGCGGTGGCGGGCGTGCTCCTTGCGCCAGACGGCGAGGAACCGCTTGCGGTCGAGCTGGGTGACTCCCAGGGCGGTGGCGAGGCAGATCACGGTGATGACGGAGACCAGCACGAGCCCGTCCTGGTCGATCGTCGCGGCCCCCTGCACCCCGATCCAGCCGAGGGGGAAGACGGCCGTCACCCAGAGCGCGGCGAACAGCATGAGGTGCTCGGAGGCGCGCAGCCGGAAGAGCAGCAGCAGGAAGGCGACGAGGACGAACGGCACGTGTCCGCCGTCCCGGGCCTGGGAGGTGGCGAGCTTGAGGACCAGGAGCTGGCTGAAGAGGTAGATGAGCAGGATCTGGCGGAAGTTGCGCGCGAAGGGGTCGCGGCCGCGCAGGATGAAGAGCGCCACGCCAACCACGGCGTCGAGGATGTAGACCGCCAGCCCGAAGCTTTCGTGGTGATCGGTGGCGATGCCGATGCCGGCCAGGGAGCAGAAGAACACCAGCACCATCAGCCAGCGGAAGACGCGGTAGTTGCGCGCGTCGAAGTGGCGCTGGACGGCCAGCGGCTCGGGGCTGAGCACGAGCTCGTCGAGGGTGGGCGCTTTCATGCCGCTGCGGACCTACTCGAAAAGCCAACGGATGGCGCCGCCGACGAGCCCGGAGACGAGCTCCCCCACCACTCCCGGGCGGTGGCGGGAGAAGATCAGGCGCTCGGATTCGGGCTGGTTCCACGGCTGAAGCGACTCGCCCAGACGCTGCTGGCGGATCTCCATCGTCTCCTGCTCGCGCTGGAGCCTCTCGGCGCGCGCCTCTCCCCCCTCGCGGATCCAGCGCAGCAGGCTGTCGAGCTCGTGGAGGTCGAACCAGAGGCCGTGCCGGGCGCAGACGTCGACGATGACGCCGCTCTTTCTCCCGTAATTGCGGCGGTTCATCAGCGCGCCGCAGGTCACGCACGGCCGGTAGCGGAGCGGCTGCGCGACAGTCGGCGCCGGCGGTATCTCGGCGGGGGCGGGCGCGCCGCCGCCGAATCCTTCCGGCAGGTGCCCGGCGCGGGCGCGGTCGGCGAGCACCTCGAAGATCTCCTTCTCGATCCAGATGCCGCCGCAGGAGGAGCAGTCGAAGAGCGCCACGTTGGCCTGGCCCAGGCGGCGGCTGGTCAGCGCGCGCTCCCCCGCGCAGGCGGGGCACCGGTAGCCGCTCTCGCCGGCCGCCGCCTGCCCGGCCAGGATGGGGTTGCCGCAATGGTGGCAGAAGCGGGCCTGGCCGCTCACGCGCGCCATGCAGCCGGGGCAGATCGTGTCGAGGTCCCGCTCGTGGAGGGTGAGCTCGGCGCCGCAGAAGCGGCAGGCCGGCTCCGTCCCCTCCCGCGGCGCGCCGCAGGAGGAGCAGCGCACCACGGCCGCGTCGTGCGCCTTCGGCACCGGCACGGTGACCGTGGCGCCGCAGGAGCACGGGAAGGCGGAGCCCACGTGACGCTCGGTGGCGTCGAATTGGCGGTGGCACTCGGGGCAGGCGACGAGGAAACGCATGCGATCACTCCTGCCGCAGGGCGTCCAGGGGGTCCACCCGCGTGGCGCGCCGGGCCGGGAGATAGTTGGCCACCAGTGCCACGGCGGCGAGGCCCAGCGGCACGGCCACGAAGGTGAGCGGGTCCGTGGCGCTCAAGCCGTAGATCTGGCCGGCGAGGAAGCGGCTGGCGTACCAGGCGCCGGCGAGGCCCAACGCCAGACCGATCAGCACCTGGGTCATCCCCTGTCGGATCACCAGGCCGAGGACCTGGCGGCCTTGAGCGCCCAAGGCCATGCGGATACCGATCTCGTGAGCCCGTTGAGCTACCGAGTAGCTTACCACGCCGTAGACGCCGACCAGCGCCAGCACCAGGGCCAGCCCGGCGAACAGGGCGAGCAGCACGGCCTTGAAGCGGCTCTGCGCCAGCGAGGCCGCCACCATCTCGGTCATGGGCGCCACCTTGTTGAGGGGCAGGTCCGGATCGATGGCCGCCACCGCCGCTCGGACGGGCGCGACGAAGCGCGCCGGATCTCCCCGGCCGTGGAGCACGAGGTAGGGACCCGGAAGGGGAGTTTGGAGTTGGGACCAGTACGCCTCCGGACCGGGAGCCTCGTTGAGGGCCTCGTGGCGGACGTTCCCGACGACGCCCACGACCGTGTACCAGCGCGCCTTCGGATTCTTCGCGTCGCCGAAGGTGATCCGCTGGCCGAGGGGGTCCTGATGGGGCCAGATCTGGGCCGCCATGGCCTCGTTGACGAGGAGCACCGGCGGCGCCGACGCGTCGTCCCGGTCGTTGAACAGCCGGCCGCGGCGGAGGGGGATGCCGAGCGCCTCGAGGGTGCCGGGGGTCACCGACCGCACGCTGGTGGCGGGCTCCTGGTTCGGCGCCGGAACCGGCCGGCCTTCGACGTAGAAGATCAGGAGCATGTCGTCGCCGCTGAGCGGCAGGGGGAAGAAGACGCCGGCCTGCTCGACGCCGGGGAGGGCGCGCACCCGCTCCAGCAGGGCCTGATAGAAGGCGGCCTGGGTTTTCTTGTCCGGATATTTCACCGGCGGCAGGTCCATCCCGGCGGTGAGCACGCCCTGCGGCCGAAAGCCGGGATCGACCGACCGCAGGCGGTCGAAGCTGCGGATCAGCAGCCCGGCGCCCAGCAGCAGGGCCAGCGTCAGCGCGATCTGGGCGAGCACCAGGCCGTCGCGCACCAGCCGGCCGCGGCGGCCTCCGGCCACCGCCCGTCCCCCCTCCTTGAGCGCTTCGCCGAGCCGGCGGCCCGCCACCGTGAGCGCCGGCACCAGGCCGCAGAGCAGCCCGGTGCCCAGCGACACGGCCAGGGTGAACAGGAGGACGCGGCCGTCGAGGTGGATCTCGCCGGAGCGCGGAATGCCCTCCGGGTCGAGCGCCACCAGGGCCCGCACGCCCCAGGCGGCGAGGAGGAGGCCCACGGCGCCCCCGGCCAGAAAGAGGACCAGCGTCTCGGTGAGCATCTGGCGCACCAGCCGCCCCCGGCCGGCGCCCAGGACGGCCCGCAGGGCGATCTCGCGGTCGCGCGACGCCACGCGGGCGAGCAGGAGGTTCGCCACGTCGGCGATCGCGATCAAGAGGACGAAACTGACGAAGACGAGCAGGATCAGCAGGGCCGTCCGGATGTCCTCGACCTCGAGCTCGGCGAGCGGGATCACCACGGTCCCCCAGCCGGTGTTGGTGTCCGGATACTGCCGTTCGAGCCGCCCGGCGATCTCCGCCATCTCCGCCTGGGCCTGCTTCAGGGTCGCTCCCGGCTGCAGGCGGCCCACGACGGTCAGGTCGTGCCTTCCGCGCGTGGGCCTGCCGTCGAGGGTCAGCGGCACCCAGAGCTCCCGCTTCTCGGGGAAATCCAGGCCCGGGGGAGCGATGCCGACCACGGTATAGCTCTCGCCGTCCAGGGTCACGCCGCGCCCGACGATGCCCCGGTCGGCGCCGAAGCGGCGGCGCCAGAGGGCGTCGGAGAGCACCACCACGTGCCCGCCGCCCGGGCGCTCGTCCTCGGGGCGGAAGGCCTGTCCGAGGACCGGCTCCCGCCGCAGGACGTGGAAGAAGCCCGCGGTGACCGCGGCCCCCTGGATGGCCTCGGGCCGGTCGCCGCCGGTGAGGTTGAAGCGTCCCGTGATGTACGCCGTCAGCCCCTCGAAGGTGCGGGTCTGGCGCCGGAAGTCCTCGAAGTCCGGGATCGAGAAGCTGAAGCGCGGGAGCCCGGCCTGGAGGTTCTTGTTCATCACGCTCATCAGCCGCTCCGGCTCCGGATAGGGGAGCGGCTTGAGCAGCACGCCGCTGACCACGCTGAAGATCGCGCTGTTGGCGCCGATCCCCAGGGCCAGCGCGATCAGCGCGGCCAGGGTGGTCCCCGGGGTCTTCGCCAGGGTGCGGAGCCCGAAGCGGATGTCTTTCCAGAAGCTGCTCAAAAGGATCTCCCGAGCCCGTATCGTACCGGAAGCGACCGCGGCCTCCGGGGCTCGCGGGAGATCCTATCGCGCCCGACGCGGATCAGGCCGGCACCGCCGCGGAGATCGCCGGCGGCGGGGCCGCCCCGAACCGGTCGCTGCCGAGGAGCACCGTGGCCGTCCCGCGCCAGATCCAGGCCAGGGCGTTGAGCAGGTTGAGGGACAGGAAGAGCAGCACCAGCCCGACGACCGCGCAACCCCAGGCGCCGCCGATCGAGTCGACCTGGAAGACGACGCCGTCGACGTCGAGGATCCCCATCTCCCAGAGGAGCGGCGCGAGCAGGAGGGCGCCCGAGGCCGGGAGCAGGGCCACGATGGAGACGAAGCTCACGATCCCGAGAGGGAATTTGAGCAGCAGGAAGCCCATCCCCTTCCAGGTCACGGGGTTGGAGAAGAAGTCGCCGGCCCGCTGAAAGGCCGTGCGCGCCACCGGGCTCGGCGGCGGCAGCATGGGCGGAACGTCCGCGCCCAGCAGCAGGATGGCGGCCTGGCGCTCGAACGCCGCGAAGGCCCAACTCCCCGTGAGCGCCAGGGCCAGGATGGGCAGTCCGACCCAGACGATGGTCAGGCCGAAGCCGAGGGCCAGGCCCACGATCAGGAAGATGAAGTAGGCCAGCCCCAGGGGGAAGGCGAGCAACAGGTAGAGCAGGTTGGTATAGGTACGCAGCCGGAACGGCGCCAGGCAGAAGCTGCGCAGACCGTCGGCGAACGGGGCGAGCGGATCGGTGGTGGCGGTGGTCATGGATTGCCTCCTCGGGAGGAACTACGCGGAGGGGGCGGGGCGGGTTTCAGAAAGAAGGGCAACCTGCAATCTCCTTTTTCTCCTAGAATAGACTTTTCGGAAGGACAGCCGTCAGCCTGCGCGTGGGTTGCTCTGGGAGGGTGATGCTGCTCATCGTAGTATGTCAGTAAACATGCAAGGCTCCTGGGAGCCCGATTTCTTCGTCGCCGACTGGCGGGTACGCCCCGCTCTGGGCCAGCTCGAGCGGGGAGATCTCGTGGCCGAGGTCGAGGCGCGCTCCATGCAGGTGCTCGTCTGCCTGGCCCGGCACGCTCCCAACGTGGTCTCCAAGCAGCGCCTGATGCGTGAGGTTTGGGGGGATTCCTTCGTCACCGACGAGGTGCTGAGCCACGCCATCTGGGAGCTGCGGAAGGCGCTCGGCGACGAAGCCCGCAATCCGCGCTACATCCAGACGATCGCCAAGAAAGGCTACCGGCTCCTGGCGGAGGTCTCCTACCGCGCCTCTCCGGAGCCGCTGGCCGCCGGCCGCCGGATCGGCAACTACGAGATCCTGGAGCTGTTGGGCGGCGGCGCCATGGGCGAGGTCTACAAGGCCGTGGACCAGCGTCTCGGCCGGGTCGTGGCGCTCAAATTCCTGCCCGCCGACCTCGCCCGCGATCCCAGCGCCCGCCGGCGCTTCCTCCACGAGGCCAAGGCCGTGGCCGCGCTCGATCATCCCAACGTGGCGACGCTCTACGAGGTGGGCGAGAGCGAGGGCGGGAGGATGTTCCTCGCCCTGGCCTTCTGCGAGGGGGAGACCCTCCAACAGAGGCTCGAGCGCGGACCGCTGCCGCTGCCCGAGGCGGTGTCGATCGCGCGCCAGATCGCCCAGGGGCTGGCCGCGGCGCACCGCCTCCACATCGTCCATCGCGACGTCAAGCCGTCGAACGTGGTGATCCTGCCGGACGGCAAGGTCAAGCTGCTCGACTTCGGGCTCGCCAAGATGACCGGCGCCACCTCGCTCACCCGTCTCGGCTCCTCCCCCGGCACCCCGGCGTACAAATCCCCCGAGCAGACGCGAGGGGAGAAGGTCGATCCGCGGAGCGATCTCTGGGCCCTCGGGGCGGTGCTCTACGAGATGGTGAGCGGCCGGACGCCGTTCGGCGGCGAGTACGAGCAGGCGATGATCTACGCCATCCTGAACGAGAAGCCCCGGCCTCTCGACGATGGCAAGGTCTTCCCTCCCGAGCTCACCGCGACGATCGAGCGGGCACTCGCGAAGGACCCGGCGAAGCGGTACGCGACCGCCGAGAAGATGGAAGAAGACCTGGCGCGCGTTCCCGTGGGAGCAGGGGGTGACGTCCGGACCCGACCCCTTCAGCTCCGCCGGCCCCGCCGCCGGGTCCTGTGGATCGCCGCGGCGCTGGCCCTGCTGGTGGTGCTCGGCGTCGCTCTATGGGCTTGGTGGTCGCGGGCGCACCGCTGGGATTTTTCTCCCGAGGTGGCGCGGCTGGTCGAGCAGGGGGACAAGCTGGAGTGGCGGGGAGACACGAAACGCGTTTTCGACAACGCCGAGCAGGCCTACCGCCAGGCTCTGGCCCTGTCTCACGGCAACCCGCTGATCGAGGCCCAGCTCGCCGCGTTGCTGGCGCGCCGCAACGTCCAGTTTCCGGCCCCCGGCCTGATGCAAGAGATCGAACGGCTCACCGCGGACGCGGTGAAACGGGCTCCCGATCATCCGATGCCCTGGGTGGCCCAAGCCAAGCTCCTGCTGCTCGAAAACAAGCCGCTCGAAGCCGAGAAGGCAGCGCGCAACGCCATCGCGCAGGACCGCGATTTCGACCGTGGCTACACACAGTTGGGAGAGGCGCTCATCGCAGAGGGACGGCTGGATGAGGGTCTCGCCGAGCTCCTCCACGCCGCCGAAACCCGCCAAGGATACGTCCGCGCCCGTCTGGTCCTCGCCGCCAAGCTCCAGGACGCCGGCCGCTACGACGAGGCGGCGGTCGAGTTCCGCAAGGTGCTCAGCTACGATCCCGACCATCCCACCGCCAAGGAGAACCTGGGGAGCATCTACTGGCTCACCGGCCGTTATTCCGATGCCATCCCCCTGCTCCGGGAGGTCTTCGAGGCGACCAAGGATCCGCGTTCGGTCAACACCCTGGGGAATATCTATTTCGCGCAGAATCGCATGGATGAGGCCATCGATGCATACAGGAAAGCCTACGAGCTCGATCCCTCTCCCGTCACCGCGCGTAATCTAGGCGAGAGCTACGAGCAGATCGGCCAGGAGGGTGAGGCCCGCCGCTGGTATCAGCTCGCGCTCGCCAGCTTCGATCAGACAATGAGGGTGGGAGGCCAGCGCGCCGAGCTCCTTTACAGCCGAGCCTTCTGCGCCGCCAAGCTCAGCCGTTACGACGAGGCTCTCAGCAACATCCAGGAAGCGATACGCCTCAAACCGAATCAGAACGCATTCCTCTTCCGGGGCGCCCAGATCTGTGCCATGGCGGGCCGCCGGGAGGAGGTCTACTCCTGGACCCGGCGGGCAATCGAGGCAGGCTACTCACGCGAAGATTTTCGCCGTGACCCCGCTTTCCGCGACTTCCAGAACGATCCGCGGTTCCGGGCGATCCTGGAGGAGCCCGCGGCGCCGGCGCACTGAGACGCCGCGAGCTCCCAGGGAATCAATCACTATCTACCTCTGCCCCCGCCCCTGCCGCCTCTGCCTCCGCCCCGTTTGCTCCCAGTAGGTCCAGCCTGGATCGGGTCCGGCTGACCTCCTGCTCCGGTAAGCCCGGTGGGGAGGAAGCCGAACGGCTGTATCCCAAGATCATTTCCGTCGCCATGACCGTTGAGTGACATCTCGATGCGGTTACCGTTCTCCTCGATTTCCACGGTGATTGTTGGAATCACGTCCTCATCAGGAATCTCCAGGAACCGTGGCCGGAAAGAGAAGCCCAGGCGGTCAGCGACGAGCTTCATGGGGTTGGCAAGCGCAAACTCCCCGAATGTCGAGTGTGGCAGGTCGCCCGCGAAGTGGAGCCCCACGGCCAGATATCCTCTGCCATTGCTTTCCGTCACCCAGACCGAGCCTGAGTCTCCCGGTGCGCTGATCTGTTTGGTAGGGTCCCTCGGCGCGATATGGATCTGATCGTCGAAGACTTGCACGGTCCCGTCGTTGTACTCGATCACCGAGGAGAAATATAATCCATCGACAAATCCCTCGGTGAAGCCGGTAGAACGTCCGGACTTGAGAACGAGCATCCCGAGGTAAGGGTCGGCCACTCCGGAGATCTGCTGGAACATGGAGACGATCTCGCCCGCGCAGTGATGGCGGCTGCCCGTGAGCTGGGCGATCGCCGCATCGGTCTGGCTGTCGAAGCTCCAGCGCTTCAAGCGGGCCACGACGTCGCTCGACCTCCCCTGATCGAAACGGCCGGGTTGGAAGCAGGGAGTGCCGGCCTCCGCTTTCAGGTCTCCGGCGAGCACGTGCCAGTTGCTCAGGATGCAGACGCTGCCGTCCGTGTTGTCCCACACGAGAGCGCCCAGGGTCCCGACGGGCACCTCCGGGCTTCCGATGCTGATACCCCCGACGAGGGGATCGAGCCGCTTGCGGCGATCGACCTCGCGCTCCTCCTTGGGTATCTCCAGGACCATACGAGGCCGCGGCAGCTCGGAAAGTTGGACCGGCCTGTAATCCGCCTCGATGACGTCCATAGGAACATCATATTTTTTCAGCTGGAAATATCCTTGCCCTGGCTTGCGGTCCTTTGAGATGCAATCATAAAGGCGGCCTTTGAAGGAATTGTCGGGAAGCTTCCGCTCGACGTGCACCCGCAGGGCCAGCTCATCCGTAAAAGAACCGTCCACGATTTTGTAGCCGACATCCACGGCGGTGACTCCCGGGATGCGCAGAAGGGACCGGCGGTTCAGGCGGAGCGCCTTGACCAGGACCTCCCATTGCTTTTCGGGGGTCAGTGCCAGTGCCTTGTATTCCTCCGCTGAGACCGAGTCGTCTTTGGTCTTCGCTTGCACGGACGCTGCAGCCGCCGCTTGGTCCGCTGGCTGCTTCCAGCCCTGGTTTCCTCTCTTTTTCTTCGGATCTGGCGAGACGAACTTCGCTTCGGTGTGCGGCTTTGGAAGCTTGGGGTGGTCCTCGAGGTCATCGGACATGATCATCTCTCCCATGTAGAATGTTGACTGGACGTGCCATCACACAATGCCGCCTACCGTCTTTCCATGAGACGGACAGGTATGGCCTTTTCACGCCTTCTCTAAACGTTGAGGTGCGCTTCCAGGCCGAGCTCTTCTTGAATGCACCCGATGATATCACCGATCCGGTCCGCGCCCAGGCCGGCCTCGACCAGGTATCGCCGGATCTTCCGCAGACAACGGTCCCGCACCGAGTACAGCTCCCGCTGGGGCCGGCCCAGGATCGGCGCGATGGCCACCATGCTGAGGCCGTCGAAGAAGCTCAGCTTGAGCAGGCGGCGCTCCTCGGCGGGAAGCTCCCGGAGGAGCGGGACGAGGAGCTCGCGGAGCCGGCGCGCGGCGCAGGCCCGCTCCTTCTCCTCGACCCGGCTCTCGACCTGACCGTCGACCGGGACCTGGAGGAGCTCCTCCTCGCTCGCCCGCCGCCTCTCCAGGCGCCGAGGGAGCGCGGCGGTGAGCTTCGCCACCTCCTCGGGCGAGAGGACGATGCCGTGCTCGGCCCTCAGCCGCTCGGTGGACTCCTCACAGGAGAGCCCATCCCGGACGAGGAGCCGCTCCAGGAGCATGGCCGCCTGTCCACGC
>DASXJP010000493.1:0-8773 GCA_036497345.1 Thermoanaerobaculia bacterium | reverse complement strand
AAAGCTGGTGGCCACGGTGGGGGACGAGCAGGACCTGCTCGCCGACCGCTCCACCTTCAGCGGCCGGCTGCTCCGCCTCAAGGAGGCCTGGGAAGGGGCCGGGCCGGACAGCCTGATCCTCCTCGACGAGCTGGGCTCGGGGACCGATCCGGAGGAGGGAGCGGCGCTCGCCGAGGCCCTGCTCGAGGGGCTGCTGGAGAAGGGGAGCCTGGGGGTGATCACCACCCATCTGGCGCAGCTCGCGGCGGCGGCGCTGGAGCTTTCGGGCGCCTCCTGCGCGGCCATGGAGTTCGATCCCGGGAGCGGACGGCCCACCTTCCGGCTGGTGCCGGGACCGCCCGGAGCGAGCGAGGCCCTGGCGCTCGCCCGGCGGCTGGGGCTGCCCGCCGAGTGGCTCGACCGGGCCGAGGCGCGGCTCGGCTCCGAGCATCGCGACCTCCGGCGGCTGATCGCCGAGGTGGAGCGGGTGCGCCAGGAGCTGGCCGAGACCCGCGAGCGCCTGGAGACCGAGCGCTCCGATGCCGAGAAGCTCCGCCGCCGCCTGATGGACGAACGGGCGGCCCTGGAGGACGAGCGCCGCGGCGTCTCCGGCCGCATGAAGGGGGAGCTGGAGCAGTTCCGCCGCGACACCACCGAGCGCCTGCGCCGCGAGGAGGCCCGCCTGCGCGAGCGCTTCGAGGAGGGTCGGCGCAAGGGGCTGGCGGCCGAGGCGGTGGAGACGCTGTTCGCGGGTGCCCCTATCTTCGGCGATGAAGAGGAGGTGCCCGCGGGGCCGCTGGTGGTGGGCGAGCCGGTCCGCCATCTCGGGCTCGGCTGGCAGGGAGTGCTGGAGAAGCTGGAGGACGGCCGGGCGGAGGTGCTGGTGCGCGGCAAGCGGGTGCGGGCCAAGCCGGAGGAGCTGGCCCCCGCCGGCCCCGCCAAGGCACCCAGGAAAGAGAGGGGGGTCCCATCTCTCCGCCCGGAGGCTCTGCGCGGGCGGGAGGGGGACCTGGAGGAGCCGGTGGCGCGCGAGATCAACCTCATCGGCCTGCGGGTGGAGCCCGCCCTGGAGCAGCTCGACGCCTATCTCGACCAGGCTTTGCTCTCCTCGCGCCAGGAGGTGCGGGTGATCCACGGCCACGGCTCCGGCCGCCTGCGCGAGGCCGTGCGCCAGCACCTGCGGGCGCACCGCGGCGTGGCCGAGATCCGCTCGGGAGCGCCGAACGAAGGGGGCAACGGGGCGACCGTGGTGACGTTCCGGGGGGTGTGAGGAGGATCTTCATGGCCTTTTGCCTGCCGGAACGGCGTACCCTCCGAAGCCTCACCCCCGGCCCCTCTCCACACAGCGGAGAGGGGGGGCGATGCAGAGCCTTCGGTGCGCGTAGGCAAGGATGCCGGCATGCGTTCCCCCTCTCCACGAAGTGGAGAGGGGGCCAGGGGGTGAGGCTTCGGAGGGTATGCCGCCCCCGCCGGCAAGACACCGTGAGCGAGCGCTGAGCCATGCCCTTAGGCAACGTCCACATCACCCCCCAGCTCGTGCAGGCCGTGCGCGACGCGGTGGACATCGTCGCCATCGCCTCGGACCACACGCGGCTGCGCAAGGCGGGGCGGCGCTACCAGGGTCTCTGCCCGATCCACAAGGAGAAGACCCCCTCGTTCAGCGTCGATCCCGTGCAGGGGCTCTTCTACTGCTTTGGCTGCGGCGCCGGCGGCGACGCCATCAAGCTCCACATGCTCACCACGGGGGACGACTTCCCGGCGGCGATCGAGAACCTGGCCCTGCGCTACGGCATCCCGCTCCCCAGCCGCACCGAGGCGCGCTTCACCGGCGGCCGGCCCGAGCGGGACCTCGAGGGGGCCCTCCAGGCGGCGGCCGAATTCTTCAAGGACCAGCTCCGCGAGTCCGCCTTCGCGCAAGAGTACCTGCGGGAGAAGCGGCGCATCCCCCCGGAGCTCGTCGAGCGTTTCGGCCTCGGCTACGCCCCCGAGGGGTACAAGAACCTCCTCTCGGCCCTCCACCCCCGGGTCTCCCACGCCGACCTGGAGGCGGCCGGGCTGATCGCGCGCTCCGAGCGCAGCGGCGATCTCTACGACCGTTTCCGCAACCGGCTGATGTTCCCCATCCACAACGCCGCCGGCCGCCTGGTCGGCTTCGGCGGCCGCACCCTGGGGGACGACAAGGCGAAGTACGTCAACACCAACGAGACCGACCGCTTCCACAAGGGGGACCTCCTCTACGGCCTCCACCTGGCCAAGCGGGAGATCCGGGAGAGCGGGCAGGCGATCCTCTGCGAGGGGTACTTCGACGTCATCGGCACCGTGGCCTGCGGCCTGGAAGGGGCGGTGGCCGGCATGGGCACCGCCCTCACCCCGGAGCAGACCAAGCTCCTGGCGCGCTACACCGAGGGGGTGGTGGTCGCGTACGACGGCGACAACGCGGGGGAAGGTGCCTTCCGCCGCGCCCTGCCGCTGCTGCTCGCCGAGGGGCTGGGGGTGCGGCGGGCGCGCTTCCCCGGCTCGCACGATCCGGACTCGCTCCGCGTCGAGGCCGGGGAGGCGGCGGTGCGGGCGGCGGTCGAGGGTGCGGCGGACGCGGTCACGGCCGAGATCGACCGCCTGATCCCCGCCGGCATCTCCGCCGAGCCCCAGTTGCAGGCCCGGGCCGCCAAGGAGATCGCCGACCTGCTGCGGCCCATCCCGGACGCCATCCTCCGCTACAGCTACAGCCGCCTCGCCGCCGGCCGGCTGGGGATTCCGGTCGAGATGCTGGCCCGCCGGGCGGACCGGCCTCCCGCGTCTGATCGCCCCGCGGGCCCTCCCGGACCTCAGGAGAGGCCCGCCGCGCCGCCGCGGCTCGTCCGCTCCCTGGAGGAGCAGGCCCTGGAGCATCTGTTCCCGGAGGATGGCACGCCTCCCCAGGTTCCTCCTCTGGACGAGCTGCCGCCGCCGGAGGTCTTCCTGGACCCCGAATGCAGGAATATTTTCGACGCCTTCCGCACTCTATATGCAGGAGCCGGCGCCCCCCCGGACCTCGCGACGGTGAGGTCCAGGCTGGAGGGGGACGACCGGGCGATTGCCCGATTGGCGAAAATAATGGTAGAAAGGGAGGTTGCCTCCGGGAAGATCGGGCTCCTGGAGTCCCTCGACAGATTGGCCGACCGCTGGCGCAAGCAGCGGCGGCAGGAAGTACAACGGGAGATCGCCGAAGCGCAGCGCAAGGGGGATCACGCGCTCCTCGGGCGGCTCCTGGACGAGAGAGACCGTTTGAACCGCAGCCACTATCGCGGGTCCCGGCCGGGAGCGAATCCTGGGCTCGGTTGAGCCCTGTTCGCCAGGCCACGATTGGCGCTGCCAGGAGAGGACATTGACGATTTCGAGCCTGACACCCGTCGAAGAGAAGTACAGCTCGGTCAAGCAGCTCATCGAGCTGGGCAAGGAGAAGGGGTACCTGCTCTACGACGAGATCTACGAGATGCTGCCCGAGGAGGTGGTGAGCCTCCCGGACGAGCTGGATGAGATCTATCTCCGGTTCGCCGATCTCGGTGTCGACGTCATCGACCGGCCCGAGCGGTATCAGAACCGCGACGACTTCGAGTCCGGCCCGACCGATTTCGACAAGAAAGAGGACGAGACGACGGAATTCGGTCTCGCCACTCACGAGAAGACCAACGACCCCGTGCGCATGTACCTGCGCGAGATGGGGACCGTCCCCCTGCTCGACCGCGAGGGGGAGGTGGAGATCGCCCAGCGCATCGAGCAGGGCGAGTGGATGATCTACGAGGCCCTCTGCGAGAACCCGGTGGTCCTGCGGGAGCTCCTGCGTCTCAACGAGCTGGCGACCAAGGACAAGCGCATCCTGCGCGAGCTGGTCGACGCCGACCCGGACGAGCCGCTCGACCCCAAGTCCGCCGACCGCATCAAGGGGAACCTCAAGATCTTCGAGCAGATCGCCGCCAACGACCACGAGATCGGCGAGCTGCGCAAGCGCCAGAAGCGCTGCAAGCCGGACGGCGACAAGTACCTGGAGATCGAGCGCGAGATCGACCGGCTGATCGCCAAGATCGCCAAGGACATCCGCACGGTCGACTTCAGCGTGCAGACCCGCAACCGGCTGGTCGACTTCCTGAAGGACATCGACAAGCAGTTCTCCCGTTTCGAGGCGGACATCAAGCGGGCGCAGACGGCGCTCAAGCGCGAGACCAACGAGGAGCTCAAGGCCCTCCACCGCCGGCGCATCGACAAGTACCGCGGCAACCTGCGGGAGCTGGAGGAGCGCTACGGCACCACGCACGCCGAGATCGCCGCCACGATCAACAAGATCCGGCTGGGCGAGGCGACCTGCGAGCGGGCCAAGGAGGAGCTGATCGTCGCCAACCTCCGGCTGGTGGTCTCGATCGCCAAGAAGTACACCAACCGCGGGCTGCAGTTCCTCGACCTCATCCAGGAGGGGAACATCGGCCTGATGAAGGCGGTGGAGAAGTTCGAGTACCGCCGCGGCTACAAGTTCTCGACCTATGCCACCTGGTGGATCCGGCAGGCGATCACGCGCGCCATCGCCGACCAGGCGCGGACGATCCGCATCCCGGTGCACATGATCGAGACGATCAACAAGCTGACCCGCACCAGCCGCTCGCTGGTGCAGGAGCTGGGCCGCGAGCCCACGGCGGAGGAGATCGGCGAGCGCATGGACCTGCCCGCCTCCAAGGTGCGCAAGATCATGAAGATCGCCCAGGAGCCGATCTCGCTGGAGACGCCCATCGGCGAGGAGGAGGATTCGCACCTCGGCGATTTCATCGAGGACAAGAACGCCGTCTCCCCCATCGACTCGGTGATCTTCGGCAACCTCAAGGACCAGACCCGCAAGGTGCTCAAGACCCTCACCCAGCGGGAGGAGCTGGTGCTCAAGATGCGCTTCGGCGTCGGCGACGGCTCCGAGCACACCCTCGAAGAGGTGGGCCGGTCGTTCAACGTCACCCGCGAGCGCATCCGCCAGATCGAGTCCACGGCGCTGCGCAAGCTCCGTCACCCCAGCCGGGCGACGAAGCTGAAGCCGTCCCTGGACAGCTCGTCCTAGACCGCAAACCGCCCGCCGCGTTGACAGCGGCGGGCGGTCCGCCTAGAATTCCGCCTCCCGGGTCAAACCGGCAGGCTCTTTACACTCCTCGGTAGCTCAATGGTAGAGCGTTCGGCTGTTAACCGAAATGTTGGGGGTTCGAGTCCCTCCCGAGGAGCCATTCCTTCTCTCCCCCTCCTTCAAAGCTTCAGGTCGCCATGAGGATCCGCCGCAGCAACAGCAGCAGCAGGACGACCGCGGCGAGCAGGGTCATCGGCCGCATCCAGCGGCTCCACCAGGGCTGGCTCCGCGCCGGAGCGCGCCCCTGGCTCAGCTCGGCGGGCTGCCAGGGGTAGCTCAGCAGCACGTCTCCCAGGGCCTGCAGATCGTAGGACGGAGTGAGCAGGGTATCGGCGCCGGCGACCAGGCGGACCGGCTCCTCCGTGTCCGGCCAGACGAAGAGGAGGACGTCGCGGTGGCGCCAGAGGTCCGCGCCGAGGGCGGCGAGCGGCGGATTGTCGAGGTCGTGGAAGCTCACCTCGACCACCGACGGCGCGCGGCCGGGGAGGGGCAGCAGGTTGCGGCAGGGTAGCGGTGGCTGCGGCCGGCACTCCCAGATGTCCTGGACGAGGGGGGGGCGCCCCCGCCGGCGGACCTCGCGGGCGGGCGTGGTGGAGGGCTCCAGGTAGCGCAGCGTGGTGGGGCGCCGCAACGGCACGGAGGGGGCGGTGAGCGCCATCTGGGAGAGGGGGAGGCCCGGCTCGGGCAGATGGATCTCCACCGCGCTGTCCCCCGACCGCCGGCCGCCGCTCGCCTGGAGGCGCAGATCGCGGTCCGCGAGCGCCAGCGCGGGCTCCTCCGGGGACCAGATCTGAAAGGGGATCTGGCGGTCGCCGGACAGCACCCGCAGATTGCCGAGGTCGGCCCGCGCCTGGGCGTAGACGAGCGGGGGGAGCTCCAGACGGACCAGGAGGCCCGGCCGCGCCGTGGGAGCGGCGATCCGCCAGGAGGCGGCGGTCCGCCTCTCGTTCAGGCGGATGCCGGGCGCGGTGGCGACCGCCGGCAGGGCCGGAAGCCCGTGCTCGCTCTCGGGCCCCGGCTCCACCCAGAGGGGATGGCCGCCGGGCGGGGGCGCCGCCGGCCGCGGCTCCGGCTGGCGGGCGCCGCCGTAGGCCAGGGTATGGCTCCCCGCGCCGTCGGCGCGGAAGAGGACCGTCGGCGCCGTGAGGTCGATCCCCCAGCCCGCGAGACGGGGCCGGCTCCCTGAGGCGTGGAGCTCGAGCCGGAGGGCGGCGCCCGCCACCGGCTCCGGCCCGGGGGTGATCTCGTGGCGCGTCCGGCCGCCGGCCGGCTGCCACACCCCCTCGGCCACCGGCAACCAGCGGGCGTCGCGCGGGGCGTAGAGGCGGAAGCCCACCAGCCCCTTCCCTTCGACCTCCAGGGTGATCCGCCGCAGAGTCTGGCCGGCGGCCGGGAGGGCCAGCGTGCAGAAGAGAGCGCCGGGCGGCCCCGGCATACACTCGGCGTTGACAGTGGGGACGGAGAGCACCAGGCTCGCGACGGTCTCCACCGCCACCGCCGTGACCCGGGGCGTCTCCTGCCGCCGGCGGGGCCAGTGGAGGCGGAGATAGCGGTCCGTGGTCATCGGGTAGGCGAACGTCATCTCGCCGGCCGCGGTCTCGGGCTCTCCCCTTGCGAGCGGTTGCCAGGAGGCGCCGTCCGGGCTGCTCTCGAGGCGGTCGGGGGGCGGCAGTGGAGAGTGCGCCGGCGAGAGGAAGAGCCGCTGGTGGGAGAGCAGGCCGGGCCCCACGTCCACGGCCAGCCGCCAGCCGTCGTCCGCCGCCTCCATCCGGAACGAATCGGCCGGCCGGCGCCCGGGGCGCGGAGGGGCGGGCTCGAGCCGCGCCGGGATCTCTCCGCCGGATGGGGAGAACACGTGGAGGTCGGCTCCTCCGGGCGCCAGGTGGCGGACAGCGGCGAGATCGAGCGGCACCCGCACCCAGCCCGGGGCCGGCACCGCGGCCTCGCGGGTGTAGTGGAAGCCCTGGACGTCGGCGCGGGCGCTCGCGGTCCGCAGACCCGCGATCAGCGCCAGGGCGAGGAGGGTCCGGGCACGGCGCCGAGGGGGGAGCACGGCAGGATCATCCCCGCTTTGACCGCCCGCGCGCAAGGCGGAACGTCTTCTTGACGATCCGGAGGAACGGTCTGGGGAAGAGGAGGAGGACGACGAGGACCAGGATCGCGATCTCCCAGCATCCCATGGCCCGCTTCTTGCTTTGCTTGAGGAAGGTATTCGACGCCGAGCGGAGGTCCGTCTACCGGGGCCGTGCCAGACCGGAGAGATGGGGCCTCATATGAGGAGCTGACATGAGTCTAGCACGCCCCGGGCGAGGGGGGGAAGCCCCCCTCGTTTATACGTGGTGGGTGCGATGATCGTCTACCAGCTTCTCCACCACGGCCGGATCGGCCAGGGTGGTGATGTCCCCGAGCTCGTCGTACTCGCCGGAGGCGATCTTGCGCAGGATGCGGCGCATGATCTTGCCCGAGCGGGTCTTGGGTAGGCCGGCGACGATCTGGACGTGGTCCGGGGTGGCGAAGGGGCCGATCACCTGGCGGACCTGCTGCTTGAGGGCGCCGGCCAGCTCCTCGCGGTCCGCGTTCGCGTATTCGGCGTTGGGCTGGACGTAGGCGAAGATCCCCGTCCCCTTGATGTCATGTGGGAAGCCCACCACCGCCGCCTCGGCCACCGCCTCGTGGGACACCAGGGCGCTCTCGATCTCCGCCGTCCCCAGCCGGTGCCCCGAGACGTTGAGCACGTCGTCCACGCGGCCGGTGATCCAGTAATAGCCGTCCTGGTCGCGCCGGCAGCCGTCGCCGGTGAAGTAGAGGCCGGGGAACTGGGAGAAGTAGGTCTTCCGGAACCGGCTGTGGTCGCCGTAGATCGTGCGCGCCTGCCCCGGCCAGGTACCGCGCAGGCAGAGGTTGCCCGACACGTCGTTGCCGTGGAGCTCCTGCCCCTGGTCGTCCACCAGCACCGGCCGGATACCGAAGAAGGGGAGCGTGGCCGAGCCCGGCTTGGTGGGGGTGGCGCCCGGCAGCGGCGTGATCATGATCCCCCCGGTCTCCGTCTGCCACCAGGTGTCCACCACCGCGCACCGCCCCTCCCCCACCACGTCGTGGTACCAGAGCCAGACCTCGGGGTTGATCGGCTCGCCCACCGATCCCAGGATGCGCAGGGAGTCCCGGCGGTACTTCTTCACCCATTCGTCGCCGGCGCTGGCGATCGCCCGGATGGCGGTCGGCGCCGTATAGAAGATGTTGATCCCCAGGTCGTCCACCATCCGCCAGTAGCGCCCCGGGTCCGGATAGGTGGGGATCGACTCGAACATCACCGTGGTCGCGCCGTTGGCCAGCGGTCCATAGAGGATGTAGGAATGGCCGGTGACCCAGCCGATGTCGGCGGCGCAGCAGTAGATGTCCCCGGGGTGGTAGTCGAAGACGTACTTGTGGGTCGTCGCCGCGTAGACGAGATAACCGCCGGTGGTGTGGAGCACCCCCTTGGGCTTTCCCGTCGAGCCCGAGGTATAGAGGATGAACAGCGGGTCTTCCGTGGCCATCCATTCGACCGGACAGGTCGAGTGGTGCTTAGCCGTCTCCTCCTCCAGCCAGTAGTCGCGCCCGTCGCGCATCGGCACTTCCTTGTCGGTACGGCGGACGACGAACACCTTCTCGACCAGTGAC
>DASXJP010000492.1:0-2744 GCA_036497345.1 Thermoanaerobaculia bacterium | reverse complement strand
ACCTGGAGCACCACGTAGAGGTCCCCGGGCGGGCCGCCCCGGCGGCCGTGCTCCCCCTCGCCCGCGAGCCGCAGGCGGGCGCCGGTGTCGACGCCGGCCGGGATCTTGACCGTGATCGAGCGCTCCTCCTCCACCCGCCCCTCGCCCCGGCACTCGGTGCAGGGATCGCTGATCACCCGCCCCTCCCCCTGGCACTGCGGGCAGGTGCGGGCCACGGTGAAGAACCCCTGAGTGAAGCGCACCTGCCCCCGGCCGCCGCACGCCTGACAGACCACGGGGGGCGCGCCGTTGGCGCTGCCGCTCCCCGAGCACTTGGGGCAGCTCTCCAGGCGCGGGATCTTGAGCGTCGTCTCCGTGCCGAAGGCCGCCTCCTCGAAGGTCAGCGTCAGGTCGTAGCGCAGGTCGGCCCCGCGGGTCATCCCATTGGGGCTCCCCCGCCGGCCGGCGCCGCCGAAACCGAAGAGGTCGCCGAGGATGTCGGAGAAGTCGGCGAAGATCGTGGGATCGAACCCGCCCGCCCCCGCGCCGGACACCCCCTGATGGCCGAAGCGGTCGTAGCGCGCCCGCTTGTCGGCGTCGGAGAGCACGGCGTAGGCCTCGGCCGCCTCCTTGAAGCGCTCCTCGGCCTCCTTGTCGCCCGGGTTCTTGTCCGGATGGTCCCGCACCGCGATCTTGCGGTACGCCGACTTGATCTCCTGCTGGGAGGCGCTCTTGCCCGCCCCCAGCACCTCGTAGTAATCGCGTTTCGCCATTCCTTCTAACCTTTCACCCCAGGCCGCCGCCTCCCGCCCGGGTCAGCATCACGTCGGAGAGGGTGCGGGAGACGGTGTTCAGATCGTAGATCGCGGCCTCCAGATCGGCGCGCTTATCGGTATTGAGCGCCACGCGCGCCTGCATCAGAGCCTCCTGGATCCGCCTGGTGTCCCCGTCCTGCAGCACGTCGCGGAACTGGGCGAAGACCCGGTCGTTGCTGTAGATCAGCCCCTCCAGGCGGTTCTTGAGCTGGCGGAGCTCGCGGCGCTCGAGGTCGGCCTGCGAGTTGCGGTCCGCCTCGTCGATCAGGCGCTGGACCTCGGCCTCGGAGAGCCCCCCCGCCGGGTTGATCTGGATGCTCTGCGAGAGGTTGGTCGCCATGTCCCGCGCCGACACGTTGACGATGCCGTTGGAGTCGATGGCGAAGGTCACCTCGATCTGCGGAACGCCGCGCGGTGCCGGCGGGATTCCCACCAGCTCGAAACGGCCGAGCGACTTGTTCTCCATGGCGAGCTGGCGCTCCCCCTGGACCACGTGGATCTGCACCGTGCTCTGGTTGTCCACCACGGTGGTGAAGATCTGCGTGTTCTTGGTGGGGATCGTCGAGTTGCGCTCGATCAGCTTGGTGAACAGCCCGCCTTGCGTCTCGACGCCGAGCGACAGGGGGGTGATGTCGAGCAGCACCAGGTCCTTGATGTCGCCGCGCAGGATGCCCCCCTGGATGGCGGCGCCCATGGCGACCACCTCGTCCGGGTTGATCTCGCGGTTGGGGCGGCGGCCGAAGATCCGCTCCACCGCCTGGGCCACCATCGGCGTGCGGGTCTGGCCGCCCACCAGCAGCACCTCGTCGATCTGGTCGGCGCGCAGGCCGGCGCCGGCGAGGGCGTCGCGGCAGGGCCCCTCGGTGCGCTCGACCAGGTCGCGCACCAGGTCCTCGAACTGCGGCCGGGTGAGGGTGCGGGCGAGGTGGCGCGGGCCGGTGCGGTCGGCCGAGATGAACGGCAGGTTGATCGACGTCTCCTCGGTGGCGGAGAGCTCGCACTTGGCGCGCTCCGCCGCCTCCTTGAGCCGCTGGAGGGCCATGCGGTCCTCGCGCAGGTCGATCCCCGCCTCCTCCTCGAAGCCGGTGATCAGCCAGTCCATGATCCGCTGGTCGAAGTCCTCGCCGCCGAGATAGGTGTCGCCCGAGGTCGAGCGCACCTCGAAGATCCCCTGCGAGAGCTGGAGGATCGAGATGTCGAACGTGCCGCCGCCCAGATCGTAGACGGCGATCGTGCTGGCGGTGCCCTTGCCCCCGGCCGGCTGGTCGAGCCCGTAGGCGAGCGCGGCGGCGGTGGGCTCGTTGAGGATGCGCACCACGTCCAGGCCCGCGATCTTGCCGGCGTCCTTGGTGGCCTGGCGCTGCGAGTCGTTGAAGTAGGCGGGGACGGTGATCACCGCCTCGCGCACCTCCTCCTGGAGCTGCTCCTCGACGAACTCCTTGACCTCGCGCAGCACCAGCGCCGAGATCTCCTCCGGGCTGTACTGGCGGTCGCGGATCTCGATCTTGAGGTCGCCGTTCACCGCCTCGACCAGGGTATAGGGGAGGATGCTCCGCGCCCGGTCGATCTGGGAGTCGCGGAACTTGCGGCCGATCAGGCGCTTGACCGCGAAGACCGTGTTCTGGGGGTTGGTGATCGCCTGGCGCTTGGCGATCTGCCCCACCAGGCGGTCCCCCTCCTCCGAGAAGGCCACGATGGACGCGGTCGTGCGGCTCCCCTCGCGGTTCGCCAGCACCACCGGCACGGTGGCCTCCACGATGGCGGCGCAACTGTTCGTCGTACCCAGGTCGATGCCGAGGATCTTGCTCATAAGTCAGGGCTCGGAAACGCTGCCCCGTATTGTACGTGGTTTGGGGAGATTT
The DNA here is from genome assembly GCA_036497345.1 of Thermoanaerobaculia bacterium. GTDB lineage: Bacteria > Acidobacteriota > Thermoanaerobaculia > Multivoradales > UBA5704 > DATARR01. Next base: position 88 of record DASXJP010000492.1, on the reverse strand, counting down.
CCCGCGGTTTTGTAGGGGCGGCCCTATGTGGCCGCCCTGGGAGGGGGGCCGGTCCGGCCGAGAATTTCACCCCCACCCAGGGCGGCCA
>DASXJP010000491.1:0-5425 GCA_036497345.1 Thermoanaerobaculia bacterium | reverse complement strand
CGGCTTCCCCTTCACGGGGGAGGCCGCGATCTTCGACTCCGACTCGGGGATGGGAAACAAGGTATCGCTCATGCACAAAGTATCTCACGAACCCGGGGTGCCAGGAACCCGGTATCCGGAATTTCTTCACAGCCTCTCAGGGATCGCTCCGGCTTTCAGCCCCGGGCTGGTGAATCTCCGCCTCTCCAGGGTGGCCTCCCCCCTCCCATCCTGCCCCCCGTCTGAGGTACAATGTAAAGAAACTGTAAGGGATGTAAGAGACAAGAAAGAACCGCCTCCCCTTGAGGCGCAGACACACGACGTCTCCCATGGCTTTCGCCGATATCCGTCTGTCCGCCTCCCCCCGGGAGGCCGGCTTCGCCGCCTGGCTCGGCCGCCTGGCCGTCCGGCAGTACGCGCTCTGCGCGCTGCTGGTGCTGCTGTTCGCCGCCTTCAACGTCTTCATGGGCTTGAGCGAGTCCCGGATCGACGACTCCGACGAGGCGCGCTACGGGGTCTCGGCCTACGAGATGGTGCGGAGCCGCTCGTTCGTGGTCACCACCTACGCCGGGATGCCCGAGTACTGGAACCTGAAGCCGCCGCTGGGCTATTGGCTGATCGCCCTCTCCTTCTACCTCTTCGGCGTCTCGCCGTTCACCCTGCGCCTGCCGGCGGCGCTCTTCGCCCTCGGCACCGTGGCGCTCACCATGGCCCTCTGCCGGCGGTACCTCAACCGGCGGGCGGCGCTGGCCGCCGGGCTGATGGTGGCCACCACCTTCGGCCTCTTCAGCCATCACGGCGCGCGCAGCGGGGATCTCGACTCGGCGCTCACCTTCCTGCTGGTGCTCGCGGTCTCCCTGATCCCGCGCCTGGCGGATTCCCCCGGCCGGGTGATCGGTTTCTCGGCGCTGCTCGCGGCGGGGTTCCTGCTCAAGAGCTTCGCCATCCTGCCGATCCTCCTCGTGGCGGTCCTCTACCTCGCCTGGACGGGCTCCTGGCGGCGGCTCCGGCCCGCCGCCGTCCTGGCGGGAGCGGCCCTGTTCCTGGCGGCGGTCGGAGCCTGGGCCCTGGCCCGCTGGCACGCCGACGGCTCCCCCTACTTCCTGCAGCGGATGGTGGGGGAGGACCTGCTGGCCCGCTCCCTGCGGGAGATCGACAAGGGGCGGTCCTACCCCTTGAGCTACGTGGTGTCGCTGCTCGACCGTTTCGCCCCCTGGCCGCTGCTGATCCTCGGCGGGCTCTCCACGGCCGGCGCCGCCGGCTGGGAACGGTTGCGGGCGGTCCTGGGCCGCCGGGGGCTCCGGACGGCTCCGCTGCTCGTCCTGTGGATCGCCGTTCCGCTGGTCCTCTTCTCGATCGCGCGTACCCACCATCACTGGTATCTGGACCCGGTCTACCCGGCGCTCGCCATGCTGGCCGCCGGCTCCCTGCTGGCCGTGCTGCGCCGGGTCTCCCCGGCGCGGCGGGGCGCGGCGCTCTTCGCCTGCTTCCTCCTGCCGCTCATCCTCTGCGAGGCGCGGCTGTTGCAGCGGGCGCTCGTCCGGGGCCGCATGCCCGACTCCCAGCGCTTCCTCCTCTCGCTCGCCGGCCGCCGCGCGGAGCTCGGGCCCGACCTGCGGGCCGCCGTGCCTCTCTACCACTCCGAGCGTTTCATCCTCGAGGCCGTGGACGGCTTCCGGGTGGCCGAGGGGGCGGGGTATGGCCCGCCGTTCGGCGCCACCCCGGACATGCCGCTGCTGGTGAGAAAGGCGGCCGCCGCGAAGGGCAGGGGCCTCCGGCCGGACCCGGACGACGACCTCCTGGCCGAGAGCAAGGCCTACAGCGTCTACGGGAATTCCAACCTCGACCTGGAGGCCGTGCGGCTGCGGTTGAGTCTGCCCGAGAGCCGCCGGCACCTGCTCCGGAGGAGCCTGCTGCTCCGCCGCCACGGCGGCCGGTTGGGGCGGGGGGCCTAAAGCCCCAACGTCCCGTTCTCCCGCGCCCAGGCGAGCTGCTGGGCGAGGAAGTCGCGGGGGTAGGAGATGGCGACGTCGGTCACCTTCCCCGACTTGTCCTTGACGGGGGTCAGGTCCGCGAAGACCCCCGTGAGATAGATCGGAATGTCGATCTTCTTGTAGCGGGCGATCACGTCGTCGCGCACCGCCGGATCGAAGTGGAGGCCGTAGGTGTCGATCAGCTTCTTGATCCCGTCGTAATCCCCGGTGGCCTTGATCCGCATGAGCTCGGCGAGCAGCTTGCCGACCGCCTCGTGCGCCTTGTCGTAATCCTTCACGTCGACATACCAGTGGCCGTTCTTCCGCACCCGCTCCAGGGCTCCGGCCGCGATCAGGTAGTTGGCCACCAGCAGGCGCGCGCGGTCGTGGTCCTCCTGGACCGTGTCCCCCGTGGGGTAGCTCTTGAGCGGCGTGATACCCGCCCGCGCCATCTGCCGGTAGAGCTCGCGGCCCACCTCGGGAACGTCCTTCACGCCGAGCTCGGCCAGCTTGGGATCGTAGATGTTCCAGTAGGCCACCAGGTCGGCCCGCGCCTCCTCCAGCGTCGAGTAGTACTCGCGGAGATAGGTCGACGGGTCCTTGGGCACCGCCACCTTGCCCGAGCCGTGGCCGATGATCTCGTGCAGCGCCGTGTGGAGGTTGTCCGCCATGATGCCGTAGCGGCGGTAGAGATCCCCCGCCGCCGGGTCGTCCGAGAATTCGACCGCCGCCTTGGCGCCGCGCGTGGCGTTGATGGCGTTGATCGAGGAGGTCAGCATGATGCTCTTGGTGCCGTATTTCTCGCGGATGTCCTGCTCGTTCGGCAGGTTGTCCCCGATCGTGATGACGCTGAAATCGCCGCTCGCGATCAGCGTCTCGATCGCCTTGCCGGCCGGCGGCTTGACGTCGAGCTTCTTGAACCGCTCCTCCCACGGCGCCTTGCGCTCGAAATAGACGGCGTTCTCGGCCAGCTTCCCCATCAGCGGCGCGAGCTCCTGGTCGACCACGGCCACCACCATCTGCGACGACCCCTTGATCCCCCGGGCGTCGCGGTAGACCTCGATGAAGCCGGAGGCGAAATCCACCGCCTCGTCGTTCTGGATCCAGAGGACGTTGAAGTCGTGCCAGTCCTTGAGATCGCCGGTCTGATAGAAGCGGACCAGGGCGCGCAGCACCTTGGCCAGGCCGGGATCGGCGGACTTGGCCGCCTCCTCGAGCTCGCGGTTGGCCGCCCGCAGCTCCCGGGCGTAGAGGCCGGGCGGGACCTTGCCGTCCGGCGTGCCGGCGCGGTAGACCTCCTCGACCAGCTTGCCGTTCTTCTTGACCAGCCGCGAGTTCAACGGATTCTTTTCGGTGAATCCCTTGAGGTCGTCGAGCTTGACCCCCTGGTAGTAGTTGTTGCCCGACGCGGTGAGGATGTCCTCGCCCGGCGGCGGGTTTTTGGTGGTGAGCTGCGGCTGGAAGTTGGGATCGAAGAGGGGCGCCTGGAGCGACTTGAGCGTCTGCGCGAGCTGGCCTTGAGTGCCGAGCTTGGCCCCTTTCGCTCGCGCCTGTTGGGCGGCCTGGGAGAAATCCGCGAACGAGATCGTGGGGATGAATTTCTCCCCCGTGTTGTCGTTGTGGTTCCCGTGATTGCCGAGGAAGAGCTTGGTGTACTCGATGATCGCTCCGCGGGACGCCTCCGGCAGCCGCTCCGGACGCTCGGCCAGCGCGTCCAGCAGCCGCTTGGCCGTCAGCCCGTAGGCCGACATCTGGTCGTAGAAGATGGGATCGAGCTGCACCGCCGCCCGGTAGAGGTGGTAGGCGACGAGCTTCTGGCTCAGCGGCAGCTTGGCATAGCTCGGGGACTGGACCTGCAGATAGCCGCGGGCGCCGGTCCGCTCCACCAGGGGCGAGGGGGACGGCGCCTGCGCGGGCAGCGGCAGGGTCAGCAGCGAGACGAGTGGGATCAGGGCCAGAGCGCGGCGGATGGTCATGGTGTCTCTTCCTCCGGGAGGGGATTGTGTCATCATCCCCCTCCTATCGAGGAGGAGAGATTACGTGAGACGACTCGCTTTTTCACTCACCGCCGCGCTTCTGCTGGCCGCCGTGCCGTGCTCGGCGGGCATCCATTACAAGTCGGCCACCAAGACCTGGTCGGAGGGGGAGCGCGCCCACGCGAGGAACAGCGACATCCAGGCCGAGGGTTGGGTCGCGGGCGACAAGGCCAAGGTCGCCTTCGTGGAGAGCAACGGCAACCCGGTGGCCCAGCAGGGCACCTATATCGTCACCAAGGACGGGGGGAAGACCCTCTACCTGGTCAATCCGCAGGACAAGACCTATGCCCAGTGGGATCTCCAGGGGATGCTGGGCGTGGTCGGCGCGGTGATGAACGGCATGGGTCCGCTGCTCAAGATCCAGTTCTCCGATCCCAAGACGGAGAAGCTCGCCGAGGACGACGGCGGCCTGGTGGCGGGGGTCCCCACCCGGCACTACAAGTACCGCACGAGCTACACCATGACCGTCAAGGTGCTCGGCATGGGGAACACGGCGAACGTGGTGAGCGAGCAGGACATCTGGGCCGCCACCAAGGCCACCGACGTCGGCCTGGGCGTCTGGCTGCGCGCCGAGCCCACTCGCACCGGCAACAAGGAGCTCGACAAGCTCCTCACCAGCTCGGCGGCCCAATTCCAGGGCTTCCCCTTGAAGGTGATCACCGTCAGCACCTCGACCCAGCAGAAGGGGAACAAGCAGACCGTCACCCACTCCACCATGGAGGTGACGCAGTTCGACGCCGGTGCCTCCGTGCCCGCTTCGACCTTCGAGATCCCGGCCGGCTACAAGGAGACGCAGATCGCCCCCACGCAGCAGGGAGCGTCCCCCTAGTGCCGGACGAGCCCAAGGCCGAGCGGCTCGGCACCCGCGAGATCTACCGGGGGCGCACCTTCAACGTCGACGTCGACAAGGTGCGCCTCCCCGGGGGCGCCGAGGCGGAGCTGGAGCTGGTCCACCACCGCGGCGCCGCCGCCGTGGTGCCGGTGCTCGACGACGGCACCGTGCTCCTGGTGCGCCAATACCGCTACGCCACCGGCGGCTGGCTCCTGGAGATCCCCGCCGGCAAGCTCGACCACGGCGAGTCCCCCGAGACCTGCGCCGGCCGCGAGGCCGAGGAGGAGGTGGGCTACCGCCCGTCGAAGCTGGAGCCCCTCGGCTGGATCTGGTCCTCCCCCGGCTTCGCCGACGAGAAGATCTGGCTCTTCCTCGCCACCGGCCTCCAGGAGGCGAAGCAGGCGCTCGAGCACGACGAGGTCCTCCACATCGAGCGCATGCCGCTCGAGGTGGCCGTGGAGAAGGCGGCGCGCGGCGAGATCCACGACGCCAAGTCGGCGGTGGCGTTGCTGCGGGCGGCGCGGGTGTACAAGGCGTAAACCCTCACCCCTGGCCCCTCTCCCGTCCCCTCCCGCCCTCCCTCACCGGGAGAGGGGAACTTGGTT